>CAZSUK010000643.1:0-3477 GCA_964609355.1 uncultured Acidobacteriaceae bacterium
GCCAATCTCCGATTCTGGACGCGCAGTGGTCATTCGCATCGAGCGGGTGCAACTGACTCTCCCAGCGGCCACAGAGGCGCGCCGATCTCCGCTAGCTCCCGCCCCACCGCCTGCCGCGCAGATGCTGGCTGTGCATACCCAGGACGGTGTCGACCCGGGCCATGCGATCGATACTTCAGCCCTTTTTAACCAGCGGTATCGCTACACGCTGGAGCGGGTAACGACCCTGACCCCGGACGGGCAGTCGGTTGAGATCCAAGGCCCGCCAAGCGAACCCATCGAGGTTTTGACCAAAGACACCTTTCCACCTGCCGTTCCCCAGGGTCTGGTCGCGGTCGCCGATTCGGCTGCCGGCGCGATCGATCTTTCATGGATGCCAGACAGCGATCCGGATCTGGCAGCCTACCACATCTATCGCCGTGATCTTCAGGGAGGCGTTCTGGCCCGGCAAATCGCATCTGTGGGGGTGGAGACCTCGTTCCGGGATACCGCAGTGGAAGCGGGGCACACGTATGCTTATTCTGTTTCGGCGGTGGATCAAACAGGCAACCCGAGCAACCGCTCCCCTGAGGTCAACGAGACCCTACCCGCCCGCCAATGAGAGGAGTTGCCAATGAAGTACTGCCGCCTTCAAACCGTCCATGGTGCGCAATATGCTGAAGTGGTCGATCGCGCCGGCCAGCTGTGGGTTGATCGTCTGATCCTGCCCTTCGAGGAAGGACCGGCCAGCGATTATGTGGAGCGGGCGGCGGATACGTTCGATCCCTTGCCACTGGAGGAAGCGCGCACGCTGGTCCCAGTCAATCCTTCGAAGATTATCTGCGTGGGTCGCAACTACCGCGAGCACGCCGCAGAACTGGGCAATGAGGTTCCGGCCGAGCCGTTGCTCTTCCTCAAGGCGCCCTCGGCGCTTCTCGCCCCGGGCGAGGCGATCCGCATTCCTGAACTTTCTCAGCGGGTTGATTTCGAAGGGGAGATCGCGATCGTGATCGGCGAACGTTGTCGTAAAATCGGAATGGATGAGGACCCGCGCGACTATATTCGGGGTTATACAATCGCCAACGACGTAACCGCCAGAGACCTGCAGAAGAAGGATGGGCAATGGTCTCGGGCGAAAGGGTTCGATACGTTCTGCCCGGTAGGGCCGGTGGTGACCGACGAAGTAGATCCCGCCGCGGGCATCGGCGTTACCACTCACCTCAACGGGGAGCTGCGGCAAGACGGCAACACGCGTGACCTTATTTTCTCCATCGATTTTCTGTTGCGCTACATTACCGCGGCCATGACCCTGTATCCAGGGGACTTGATCCTCACCGGCACGCCGGCCGGTGTAGCTGCCATGAAGCACGGGGATGTGGTGGCGGTAACGGTTGAGGGCATCGGAACCCTGAGCAATCCTGTGAAGGCATGAACCCTATTTCAATTTTAAGAATCTCACCAGTGTGAAGGCTTACACTTGAAGGTGAACGCAAGGAGATATGCATGGCCAAGACACTGCTCGAACAGCTTCGCGAAATCACGGTCGTCGTCGCCGACACTGGGGATATCAAATCGATTGAGAAATACAAGCCCCAGGACGCAACGACAAATCCTTCTCTGCTGACCGCAGCCGCAGAGATGCCGGAGTATCAACCGATTGTGGATGGCGTGTTGCTTGAGGCCAAGAAGCAACTAGGACCGCAAGCCAAAGATAAAGACGTTGCCAACCTTGCCTTCCGCCATCTCGCGGTAGCTTTTGGCAAAAAGATCCTGGCCATTGTTCCGGGCCGGGTCTCAACCGAAGTGGATGCGCGCCTGTCTTATGACACCGAAGCCACTATCAAGCAGGCGCACGACATTATCCAGCAGTACGATCAGGCGGGTATTTCGCGGGAACGGGTGCTGATCAAAATCGCTTCCACCTGGCCGGGCATCAAGGCGGCGGAGCGGCTGGAACAGGAAGGTATTCATTGCAACCTGACGCTGCTATTCGGCGTGCACCAGGCGATTGCTTGTGCTGAAGCGAAGGTGACGTTGATTTCGCCCTTCGTGGGCCGGATCCTCGACTGGTACAAGAAGAGCACCGGTAAGGATTATCAGGGCGCTGAAGATCCGGGCGTGCAGTCGGTGACCAAAATCTATCACTACTTCAAGAAGTTCGGTTACAAGACCGTGGTGATGGGCGCAAGCTTCCGCAATATTGGCGAGATTAAGGAACTGGCAGGGTGCGACCTGCTTACCATCGCCCCGAAGCTGTTGGAAGAACTCAAAAACACGCCCGGTGATCTGCCCCGCAAGCTTGATCCGGAGAATGCCAAGAAGCTGCAGATCGAGAAGATTCCAATGAATGAAGAAATCTTCGAAAAGATGCACGCTGAGGATCAAATGGCTCACGACAAGCTGAAGGAAGGAATCGAAGGCTTCAGCGCGGCTCTCGCAACCCTGGAGAAACTGTTGGCCGACCGTCTGGCCAAGATGGGCGCCGGCAAACAGGAAGCAGTCGCTGCGCGGTAAAAAACGCACGGGACGAAGGGGGCTGGCGAGAATCGCCAGCCCTTTTGCTTTGGGGTAAGCAACGCAGATGCTTACGTTCCGCATCAGCTCACAGCTCGAGTCTTCAAGTTCACCGTCACTGTGTCATTTGGGGTTTTGGAGCCGGCGCCGTCCGATGCCGGATGATACTCGATGCGCAGATTTATCGTGTCCACCACGATGCGCAGGTAGCCGTAATTGCTATCGTCATAGTTCTCCAACGTCAACTTGGGGTTCACCTTCATGGGAGTGCGCAGCGCATTGCCGTTGCCGCTGGTCTGCAGCTTGACCACGTTATGCCCTCCTCCGCCCGCCACCAGGTAGGGAATATCGATGCCTGCAATGGCCCGGGTGTAGCGCTGGTAATTGTGTGAATGCGCGGACAGATAGGCATGCGGCCAGAACCCCGCAGACCGCGACGCCTTGTCCAGATCCTGAAGCATCCTCGGACTGCCGGAGTGGTTCGTGCCGTACGTGAACGGCGGGTGATGTACGGCAACAATCACAGCCCCGGAGAAAGACTTCGCCCGAGTCAGCGCCGCAGTCAGGAAATTCAGTTGCTGGTCAGATACCGGAGAGGATTTAACGCCCTCACTCGAGATGACCCCCGGGTCCTCAAGCACATTACTGTAGAGGCCCAGAATGCGAACGAAGGGCGCCTCCAGGGTGAAGAACACACCCGGCGCAATCATGGAAGTACGCACCAGGCCGGTGGCTTCCGGAGTGTGCTCGGGGCCGGCAGAGCAAAAGTTTCTCAGGAAGGCATCCAGTGTGGGCCGAGGATCGCCGGTATAAACCTCTCCATCGTGATTGCCAGGGATCGCGATGATGGGCGCGGGATAATCGCGATACGGATCGTAGAACTGCTCGTAGTAATACTGCGCTTCGCCGAAGTTGTAGACCACGTCACCGATATGGAAGAAGAAGGTTGGCACATCCGCCGGATCGTCTTCGGTAAAGTCGCTC
>CAZSUK010000644.1:0-5172 GCA_964609355.1 uncultured Acidobacteriaceae bacterium
ATCGTGGGTCGAAAGGATACGGTGCACCTGGATGCGCCGGTGGTTTCCTGTGTGGATGGCGTGACGGTGAAGGATAGCGCGGGCAAAACCCTCGATACCACCTGGAAAGCGGTTAAGCCGAACGAAATCCAGATTGATATGCCTCTGGATAGCGAGCAGGCGGGCACGCTGAATCTGCAAGTGAAGCAAACAGGTTTGGAAAAGCCAGACCAGGTGGATTTGCACACCTACTCTGAGGCTGGCAAGCTCGATAGTTTCAAGATCTTCGCCGGCGACCACCAGGGCGTGTTAAAGGGCACAAGGCTGGATGAAGTCGCAACCATGACCGTCAACAACGTTGTCTTCTCGCCGGCTGGGTCGCTGACGCACAGCGGCAGTGAAGATTCGTTGCTGCTTACCGGTCCTGACTCTGCTTCTTTTCACCAGGACGACAAGATTGCGGCCAAGGTCACCCTGAAGGACGGCCGAGTCCTGGACCTGGACACAACCGTGCAAACTCCTCGGCCAACCTTGAAGCTGATGAATAAGAGTGTTCATTCTGATGGGCCGGCATCGGTGGTGCAGTTGGGCAGTCAGGATGAACTTCCGGACCACGCGAAGCTGACGTTCTTCGTGCAGGCGGTCACGCCGGCATCGTTCCCCAGGGACCAGAAGATCGAAGTAGGCAGCAACGACAATGGATTCTCGACGACGTTACGTGTCGGAGAAGGCGGCATTGTGCTGCAGGATAACAAAACGGCTATGGTGACACTCGATCCGACCAAGGCGTTTGGGGGGTCGGCATTTGGGCCGCTGCGTTTTCGTCCGATCAGCGCTGAAGGTGTAGCAGGGGACTGGCAGCCTTTAGCTACCCTGGTGCGGGTGCCGCAATTGAAGGAGCTGAAGTGCGTGGAGGGTGCTCCCTTGTGCACGCTGGTAGGGACTGACTTGTTTTTGCTGCAGCAGGTGGGTATCGACGCTCAGCTGGCGAACGCGGTGACAGTGCCGGAAGGATTTGGTGACAATGCGCTGAATGTCCCGCGGCCTAACGGGACGCTTTATCTCAAGCTGCGTGATGATCCTTCGGTGGTGAATACGGCGGTTCTTCCGGTAACCGCGGAGCCGTCTCAGTCTGCTGCGGTTGCGCCTATGGCATCACCGGCGGCAACGCGACAAGCTGAACCCAAACCAAGTGAGCCCGCGCCTCCCGCGCCGGCAAGCCCCGCGCCGACAACTACCGCGCCGCAAAATTAACCGCTCGAACGAAAGTCGTGCCCTAACCTTGAAGCACTCCCGAACTTGCAGGCTGGCCGCAGCAACGAAGTCTCGCAAGGATGAAGCAAATCCCGTTGCAACGAAAACAGTCCCGCAGGGACGACACAACCTGTAGCCCGGCACGGCAGTGCCGGGTAGGAAAAGTCTACGAGGCGAGTCCCGAAGGGACGGCACAAGGCAACGCTTCGAGTTCTCACGCAACACTACCGTCAAGTTTCTGTCAAAAAACAAGTGCGATGAAATTGACGCCGCACTCTCTTCCTAATTGCGTCGGCCCCATGTAGAGTGGCTCTGCTCGACTCTAATAAGGAGAGGAACACATGAAATATTTTTTGGTCTGGGCAAGTTTGATGGTGGCCCTGAGCCCTGCGTTTGGACAAACAAGCCCACCGGAAACGGCAACGGGAAAGATCGGCAACGCGACGCTGGTCATCAAGTATTGCGCGCCATCCGTTCGAGGACGGCAGATCTTCGGCGAAGGTGGCAAGGTGATGCAGGATCCTACCGCTCCTATCTGGCGCGCCGGCGCAAACGAGGCCACCGTATTTCATACCGACAGGGACTTGAGCATCGCAGGTCTGGCTGTGCCCAAGGGGGACTACACCCTGTATGTCAATGTGAAAGACCCCGACGCGTGGGAACTGGTGATCAACAAACAGACAGGGCAATGGGGTACGAAGTACGACCAGTCGCAGGATCTCGGGCGGGTGAAGATGGATATGAAAACGCCCCCTGCTCCCATTGAAGTGTTGAAATATGCAATCACCAGCACGGGTGGAAACAAGGGAATCATCCAGCTGGCATGGGAGAAGCACATGGCTGCGGTGGGGGTCACAGCAAAATAGGAGCGAGATGAACAGCACCAACTTCAACTCAAAAGTGGATGCCTACGTTGCCAGGGCGCAGCCGTTCGCACAGCCGATCATGGAGCGCCTGCGGCAGCTGATACACAAGGCATGCCCTGAGGTTGAGGAAACGATCAAATGGAGCCGGCCGTTCTTTGAATATCGGGGTGCGATTCTGTGCAACATGTCCGCGTTCAAGGAGCACTGCAGCTTTGGTTTCTGGGGCGAGGAGATGAGTGTCGTGTTACGCGGCGCGAAGGTTCTGCGCGAGGACGGCATGGGCTCGCTGGGGCGTATTACCAGCCTCAAGGATCTACCGTCCGACAAGCAGATGCTGGGCTGGCTCCGCCAGGCCGCGGAGTTTGTGGATAGCGGCCAGCACGTCAGTCCCATCGCTGCCAGGCGCAAAGTGGTCAAGGCGCCGAAGCCTGTTCTCGAAACACCGGCGGAGCTTGCGACTGCGCTAAAACGAAATAAGAAGGCCGCGGCGGTCTTCTCGGCGCTCAGCCCCAGTTGCAAGCGGGAGTACATCGACTGGATCGCTGACGCAAAACGGGCGGAGACGCGGGACAAACGGATTGCAACCGCGGTGGGATGGATAGCGGAGGGCAAGCAGCGCAACTGGAAATATCAAAACTGCTGATTTTCTTGAATGGCGCCGTCTTAGAGAGCGAGCACTGCAAGAACAGCTAACAGCGCCACGGTGGATACATGCAGGATGACGTGCAGGGTATTGGGGACGATGCCATGACGTTGGGGCAGGAAGCTGTAGGTTCCGCCGAACATGGACTGGTAGCGCTCCGCCCGTTCCGGTTTCGCGCCGAAGAAGTAGGGAAACCACCACGCCTCCGGTTCACCTACAAAGAGAAATGTGTAGCTGACCCAGAGATAGATCATGAGCCAGCCCGGAAACCTTTTATCCCAATAGTGAAGGCTGGCGGCTAGTGCAAAGGCGAAGGGAGTGGTGCTGATCAGCGAAGCCTTGCACTTTGCCACCTGGATTGGCTTCGCGGACAGCTCTCACGTTGCTGAATCTCCCCAGGGGCACCCAGTCGTGTAAAGCCAGAAACAGAACGTGGAACGCCTGTAGAACCAGCAATGCTGTCATAGCCGCAGATATGCCAGAGTTTCCCACATTCACGCCGGTTGTATCTTAGCTTGCGAGGATACGCTATCAGGAATCGCCTGTGGGTAGAATGCCTTTATTCTCGACCATGAGGACCACGGTGCGCAGGGGTGCGCGGGTCCGGTGGACGACTTGCCAGGGAACGACAAAGCCTTGACCAGGATCCAGCGCTACGGTGCGATCTTCCAGATCAATGAGTAGCCGGCCCTCAAGCACGTAGAAAAACTCGTCGTCACCATCGTGCTTGTGCCAATGATATTCACCCTCAAATACGCCCAGGCGTACAACGGAGTCGTTTACCTGGCAGAGCGTTTGGTTGTACCACTTGAATTCGCAGGCGTCCGCAAGACTCTTCGCATCGATGGTCTCCAATGGTTTGTACAAGACGTTCAGGTGAGTCTCGTAAGGATAGGTCTTCGCTTCGTTCATGGTTTAGCCTCCGCAGTTTGGGCATCGGTCTGGTATATTCACGAAACTCATGCTCACCTAAGGAGCGATTGTGAAAGACTTTGCGAAATCTCTTTGTGTTTCGCTTGTTCTCGTCCTGCTGGGATGTCATTCCGATTCACAGCAGCCGGCGTCTACAAAAGCCGCCGATGAGGCAGCGGTTCGACAAACCGACGATAACTGGAGCAAGGCTGCCCAGTCAAAGAAGGTGGACGACTGGATGGCTTTTTACGCCGACGACGCGATTGTTCTGCCGCCGAACGAGCAGAAAGCAGACAGCAAAGAAGGAATTCGCAAAGAAATCGGCACCTTGTTAGCGGCGCCTGGTCTTTCTCTCCACTGGACACCCACCAAAGTCGAAGTGGCAGGATCGGGCGATCTGGCCTATGCCCAGGGAAGCTATGAACTTACCATCAACGATGCCCACGGCAAACCCGCGACCGACCGTGGGAAGACGCTGGAGATATGGAAAAAGCAGAGCGATGGCAGCTGGAAATGCATCGCGGATATGTGGAGTTCCGATCTTCCGGCCCCTCCCGCGTAATGCTCCTTGCTGGGTAAGAACTTTCCCCCTCGCTTAAACCAGGACGTAGGATTGCCGGCTCAAGAAAGCTAATGCCTCTCCGGAGTTGTAGGCGGGTGCGCCAGCTGTTGGTAGTTAAGGATCGCGTTAAATACCAACGCGTAAGTCCCGATTGTCTCACCACGGTAGACCGGGTTGTTGCCAAACAGCAGGACGTTTCCTTGTCCCACGTGGGCGTCGATAACGACAGCATGCTCCGCGATGGATGACGCCTTGTCGAGAAGGCCGGAGAGCAGCAGGGTCTTCGCATCCGAGAAACGCAGAATAACATCCGGCCTATATTGCGCCGGAATGATCTGTGGGTTGTTGCGCATCTCTTCCTCGTTCAGATGCTTTGGCTCCCAGGGCTGCTGCTTGACGAGCGGCTCCGGTTGCGTAATCTTTCGCCCCTGCGGTTCGTCACTATCGTCGACGCTTCCGCGTCCCGTCGGCCGCTCGGCATAAGGGTCCATCAAAACACGGCCAGTGGAGCGAGCGAGGGTGTTGCTGACATTGAATGCCATGCCGTTAGCGCTCATCACAGGGACACCCGCTCCGTATCCAAAGGCAACTGGATTGTCGCGTGCCACGAAGGTCGTGTTGAGCACAGAGCCAACCACTCGGGCATCGCCAGGCGGAACGACACTGACCCCTGGGGCAAGGCCTGTCTCGATCGCGAACTGGGCGGTGTCTTCGCAGGTGATGAGCAACCCACCCTGGTCTACAAACTGCTTCAGGTGAGCCAGACCCTCGTAACCAAGCCCCGGCCGCATGTCGGCGGTGCTATCGAGCGTGCCCAGGTTTGGCGTCAGGTCGGATTTCTGCCACGGCATTGCATTGTTCCACGCCGGAATACCGTTGAGGATCTCCAGCATGGAAGCGTGGCCCACGGGAGCGAAAACGATGACGTCGTACTTAGCCCGCAGATCTTCTTCCTT
>CAZSUK010000645.1:0-20914 GCA_964609355.1 uncultured Acidobacteriaceae bacterium
GGCGTGGACTACGTGCTGGTAAATGGCCAACTCGAATGGGATCGAGGTAAGTTGACAGGCGCTACGGGCGGCCGCCCCTTACGGAGGAACGAAAGGTAGGTAGTTCTCAGAACAGGACAGAAGTAATCATGGATTTATGCAGAGAGGCTAATATTAAGAAGCACCAACTAGGAGTGGTTGCCCATGGCGATCCAATCCGTTAAGCGCCTGGTCCTGCTGGGACTCGCAATCACCACCTCAACAGCTCTCATTCCTGCGCAAACCAAGAATGCTCCTCCCACCGATCGACGTCCGGATTCCTACCAAATCTATTCGCTGGTCATGCCCGGGCAGGTGTTTACAGATATGGATTCCGGCGGACCCTGGGCGATTGCCGATACCACAGTGAACGAAGATGACGTGAATCCCAAGCTTGCGCCGGAAGCGTTCCTGCAACCGCCGTCAGACAATCCGCGCGGCTTCCAGGAAGCTGTGAACGATTACAACCAGCGCAAAAAGGAACGGATGCCGTTGACGCGCCGTTTCAACCTCTCCCGTCCCTACGTGTTGCTGTTGCCTGACGACGTCGCGCAGTTCAAAGCCTCGCGCACCTCCCCGAACTCCCCTACGGACCAGCAGTCTGCCTATGGGCAATATCTGGGCATCACTTTTTTAAGCGAGGTTTATTTCAATACAGCGCAAACCGCCGCGCTGGTCTATATTCTCGATTGGTGTGGGAACTTGTGCTCGCAATCCGAGTGGGTTTATCTGGAAAAGCAGGACGGCGCCTGGATACGCCGCTCCGGCAAAGCTCCCCCACAAACGTAGAATTTCTGGAGAGTGTCCTTGCGGCTGATCAAATTACTCATTCTTTTTCTTTTCACCGGTAGCGCCCTCGCCCAACAGCCGTTACGAGTCGCCATCGTTGGGCTCGAGCACGGGCACGTGGGCGGGTTCCTCAAACAATTCCCGAATCAGCATGAGGTGCAGTTGGTGGGCATCGTAGATGCAGACACTGCGCTCTGCCACCGGTACGCAGAAGAATTTCATCTTGACGCAAACCTTTTCTATAGCGACCTGGATGCAATGATTGCCGCCCGCCATCCGCAGGCCTTATTGGGTTATACCTCGGTGGGCAAACATCGCGAAATCATTGAAGCAGCGGCCCAGCGCGGGTTGAGCATCATGGTGGAGAAGCCGTTGACCATGTCGCTGGAAGATGCGTTGGCGATTCGCCGCGCAGCCCAGCAACATCACATCCAGGTCCTGGTGAATTACGAAACCACTTGGTACGCGAGCAACCGGGCCGCCTACGACGAAGTGACCAAAGGCGCACTTGGCGATTTGCGCAGGATTGTGGTGCACGACGGCCACGAAGGACCGAAGGAGATAGGCGTCCAGCCCGAGTTCCTCAAGTGGCTGGAGGACCCGGAACAGAACGGCGAGGGTGCCTTATACGATTTTGGCTGTTATGGCGCCGACTTGGCTACCTGGCTTTTGCCTGGCCAGTCTCCGTTGAGCGTGACCGCTGTTACGCAGACGGACAAGCCGGACATCTATCCTCGGGTGGCCGATGAAGCGACGGTCATTGTGCGTTACTCGAAAACCCAGGTTGTGCTCATGGCTTCCTGGAACTGGCCGTTTGCCCGCAAAGATATGGAAGTGTACGGTGCGACTGGGTACGCCATTACCGTCGGACCGAACGGGCTACGTCTGCGGACCAAAGGTCAAAAATCGGAGAGCGAAGCTACGGCTCCGCCGCTGACCGCTCCCAACGACGGCTCGCTCCACTACCTGGCCGCAGTGCTTAACGGAAGCTTGCAGCCGGACGGTGATTTAACTTCGCTGGATACCAATGTGGTGGTGATGCAGATTCTGGATGCGGCAAGGCAATCTGCGCGTGAGGGCAAAACGATTAAGCTCGCGCCCTTGCCGAAATAATCAATGGCACCTGGCGTCTGCTGGCTCTTTTCCGCAGCAGGAAATGCGGCCTGCCGTGCATGACCTCTGAGGGCAGGTATTTCCGCTTCTCTCCGCAGAGCGAACACACCACGTAAACGGGGCAGGCAGGGAAACTATCTGCTCCGGTTAACACGTCGTGGCCGCACTTCTTGCAGCAGACCACGCAAGACTTGGGGAAGGACAGAGCGCGCATGTGCACCACTATAGGAGAATAAAAGGAGAAGATCAAGCTGTGTTCGCTGTCGGGAACATTTCCAAGAAAGTGCATCCACACAGAGATCTCTCCACTGCGCTCCCCCGGATTTCCTGTGTAGCCCTGTGGCTTTGATGGTCTGCATGCGGCTCTCTTCAAGGAGAGCCGCACGCGTGGTCGTCGCTAGCAGCGCGAAGTAGGAAATCCGGGTACGCTTCGGTCGAGATGACAAAAGGAAAGGAAGAGCGGTTGTTGAACAAAAACCGCCAGCGGGGCCCATTGACCCTCCAAACGAGAAATGTCCACTACAACCATTAAAGTGATAGTTGCAGAAAGTGCTCCGACTTAATTGCCTGCCGTGACTTGTACCCCGGCATTCTGTGCCTTGACCCAGCTCTCAGTTCGCGCTTGCAGCAGATCCAGGGGCAGGACACCCCCGCTTAGCATCTCGTCGTGGAAGGTCCGTATGTCGAACTTCGGACCCAGTTCCTTGCGCGCGCGCTCGCGGAGCTCGACGAACTTGAGTTGTCCTAATTTGTAACTGAGGGCTTGCCCTGGCCAGGCGATGTACCGGTCGGTCTCGGTCTGGATCATCGGTTCATCAATCACGTTGGCCTTACGAAAGAAGTCCACCACCTGGTCGCGGGTCCAACCCTTGGAGTGGATGCCGGTATCGACCACCAGGCGCACAGCGCGAAAGCGCTCGCTGCTCAGCCGGCCATATTCCGAGACCGGATCGCGGTAAAAACCAACCTCCTTGCCCAGTTGCTCCGAATACAGAGCCCAGCCTTCGATATAGCCCGAATTAAAAATGTGCCGGCGAAAATTCGGCAGACTCGTCATTTGCTGCGCGACCGACAACTGCATGTGATGGCCGGGAATGCCTTCGTGATAAGCGGTGGCTTCGTCATCAATGAGGGTGCGGTGGGCAAAGTCAGAGGTGGCGACAACCACCCGTCCGGGTCGCTTGCCGTCCGGAGTTCCGGTTTGATAGTGGGTCGCCATCGCTGCCTGGAAAGGGGGAATGGCTTCAACCGTTACAGGTGAGCCAGGAATGTAAGTAAACAACTGTGGCAGCTTGCCCTGCATCTGCCCAAGATAGCGGCGATAGTCGTCGAGAATCTGCTCGGCCGACGTAGGAATATACTTCGGATTCTTTTTGAGCGACGCATCGAAGGAGGCCACATCAGAGAAGCCTTCCTGGTGCGCGATCTGCAGCATTTCTTTCCCGATCCGATCCATCTCCTGCAAACCGAGCTGGTGGATCTGGTCGGGAGTCATGTCGGTGATCGTCGTGCGGCTGCGGATGTAATGCCGGTAGCGCTCTTCGCCACCCGGCAGGGCAGTGGTGGAGAGAGTCGTACGGCCATGAGGAGCGTACTCCGTCTCCACAAAGCTCGCGAATTGCTTATAGGCGGGCAGCACCTCTTTATTTACCGTTTCCGTTATCTCGCGGGTAAGCCGCTGCTGGTCGGCGGAGGAGATGCTGCTGGGGTATTTCTTTGTGGGCTGCAAAAATGGATCGTCCGCGATGATCCCCTGGCACTGACCGGGAACCTTCTCCAGCAGAAAGCGAACGGGCATGAGGTTGTCTTTCATGCCGGCACGCATAACCTCTTCGGTTTGCGTGAACACGCGTGGAATCTGATGCAAGCGCGAAATGTAATCCTCGTAGTACTTAACGCTGCTGAAAGGCGAGGAGAGGGGGAGATCGGCCAGTTCAGTGTGCGCACCGCTCATTTGAGAGAGCGGCATCTCAAAATCCTTGAACGTGTAGTCTTCGTTACGCTGCTCCAGCATACGTACCATTAGCTGATGAGAAAGGAGATCCTGCTCGCCAAAACCTTCGGTCGAAATTGCCTTCAGCCGAGCGAGGAACTTCCCATCCACGGCATGCTCGCGTTCGGCCTCAGCCATCGATACGTTATCGAGCTGATCGTTATAGCGATAATCCCCATAAGCGGTCGCAGTTTCCGGGGAGGACTTCAGGTCCGACTGATATTGCTCTTCAAACAGCGCGTTCTGCGCGGCGAGACGCGAGGCGACGGAGTCCACTGGAGCGGCGAAGGAAGTCGAAGCGACAAACATGGCGAGGGTAAGACTTACAATTTGAGCGCGCATCTAGAACTAAAGACTAGCAGAGGGAGCGAATTGTCACCCGTTTACGTTACCAGAGCTGGTGCACTAAGGGCCTAATTCTCTTATCGTAGATACCGCGAACAGCCGTCATGGCTTCTGGTGTGAGCGGTGGCAGTTCAGAAGCCTGTGCGTTGTCGGCCACCTGGCTGGGGCGCTTACCTCCAGGGATGGCACAACTTACCGCATCGAACATCAGTATCCAGCGGAGGGCAAACTGGCTCATGCTTACGCCGGCAGGCACCAGAGCGCGTATCTCTTCGACCGCCTCCAGCGCAACGTCATAATCGACGCCGGAGAAGGTTTCACCCATATCGAAGCGCTGACCCTGACGGTTGAAGTTGCGGTGATCGTCGGGACCAAATTTTGTATCCGCGCGAAACTTACCCGTAAGCAGTCCGCTGGCGAGAGGAACACGGGCCAATATGCCGACCTGCTTTAGCCTGGCTTGGGCAAAAAACAAATCCGCCGGACGCTGGCGAAAGCAATTGAAGATGATCTGCACGCTCTGCACGCTGGGATATTCGATCGCCTTGAGCGCCTCTTCTACCCGCTCCACGCTAACCCCGTAGAAGCGGATCTTGCCGACGTGCACCAGGTCGTCGAGCACGCCGAAAATCTCGGGATGATAATAAGCATCGGTCGGCGGACAATGCAGCTGTACCAGGTCGAGAGCCTCAGTGTCCAGGCCGCGCAGGTTGTCCTCGATCCAGGACGTAATGTTGGCGCGGCTGTAACCTTCCACCTTCTGGCTGGGCAAGCGCCGGCCCACTTTGGTGGCGACGATGATCTCTTCTTTGCGGGATTTCTTCAGTTGTGCGATCAGACGATGGCTTCGCCCGTCGCCGTAGACATCCGCAGTATCAAGAAAGTTGATGCCTGAGTCAATTGCCTGGTTCAGCGCAGCAAGTGACTCCTCATCGCTGACCTGGCCCCATGCGCCGCCAATGGCCCACGCACCGAAACTGATCTCTGAAACCTTCCAACCGGTACGGCCCAGCGCGCGATAGTTCATCGCCAAATAGTATCAGCCGGTGCAGCGCGCCAGAACGATGGTGACGTCATCCGGCTGTTCCGCTGTACCGATCCAGTCCGCGACTGCGCCGGCAACAATCTCGGTAATGCGAGGCAGAGGTTTGTTGCGATGTTCCTGGATCAGTTCAATGAGCCGCTCCTCACCAAATTCGCCAAATTCGTTTTCTGGTTCAGAGACCCCGTCACTGTAGGCGACAAAAATATCGCCGGGCTGCATCACCAGCGTCGATTCGTCATACGTGACCCCATCGAACAGGCCGACCACAGTACCGTTGACGGTCAGCCGGAAAACCTCGCCGTTGGCGCGCAGGATGATGGGCGGCAAGTGACCCGCATTGCAATACGTAAGCACCCGCGCCTTGGCGTCATAGCAGCCCAAAAACAGAGTGGCGTATTTTGCCGCCGGGGTGCTGCGATAAAGCTGGTAGTTCAAGGTGGTCATCAGCATAGCCGGCGCCACTTGCGATTCCGCACTGCCGTCGCTGCGGTAGTACATGCGGGGATCCGCCTGCGATGCATAGGTCAATGAGGAAGGCAGGGATGCAGGCAAAAGCGCCATCTCGGGTTCGATCGAATAGGCACGCACGAACGCATGCACGGTAGCCATCAACAGCGCAGCGGAAATTCCTTTGCCGCTGATGTCGCCGACGGCAAGCACCAGCCGGTCGCTACCCAGAGGGATGAAATCGTAGTAGTCCCCGCTGACGGTGCGTGCCGGAACGCAAACCCCGTGCACCTGGAGTGACGGCAGATCGGTCACCTGGCGAGGGAACAATAATTCCTGCACCTCGTAGGCGATGCTGAGTTCGTTCTCCAGCCTCTGTTTCTCTTTCTGCTCCTGAATCAGCTTGGCTAGCGATCCGGTCATGGAATTGAACGAATGCCCCAGTGCCGCCATCTGATCGCGGCCCTGGAGATGTATCCGGTGGCTCAGATCGCCGGTGTTTACATGTTGCGTGGCGCGATAGAGTGCGGCAACGGAAGCGGTCATGCTGCGCGTGAGGCGTACCCCGATGTAAAGAGCGACGATCTCGATGATCCCGAAAAAAGCCGCTATCGCGAGCAATGCATCGCGATAGACCAGGTAGATGTCTCCCATGGTTTCGAACAAGGCCGCGTATAACATCGAGGGCCGAGTGGCCACATAGATCACCCCTTGATCTTGTTTCCCGCCCATTTGCCAATCCACCACGTTGAAGAGCGTGGGGAAGTTCAGGATTATGTCAAACCAATGGGAACCGGGGGGTACTTTACCGGCCCTTACCGGCAGGCGACCATCGCGCTGACGGAGGTGGCCAACATCGCCCTTCTGGTCGGGCGGAACTAAAGCCACGGTACCCAGACGTTCAGCGGTAGGTACGAGCAGATTGGGAGTGATGGGAATATCGGAAATCAGGGCCATCCCCCGGCCACTCCCTGGGTAAAGCTTGATCGCGCGAAGATGCAAGCCATCGTAATCGACTACGTATCCGGTGAAGTCGGCGTTGATGAAATCCGGAATGGACTCCGGGGCCTTTTTGAGCAACTCTCCGCCGGTGGAGAGGACAAAGCCTTTTCCGTTACGCGACAAAGTAACGGTCCGCCCAGGGAACCGCTCATCGGAAGCCCTGGTAAACTCCCCCGCGATCCTTTCGTCCAGCTTGCCCGATTTTTCCAAAGGGAATAGCTGCGCAGCCAGCGCATCATTGGCCGCTTGCAGATGTTGCAACTCTGAATGCAAATCTGAGATGACCACGTAGGTGGCAAATTGACCGGCGAACAGATAGCTGGCTAAGCCACCCATGAGCAACAACAGCAGGATCGGCATGACGCCGATGAAGAGGTAAGTGACGATCAACCGGTTGCGCAGCCGCCACATCAGGGGCCGGTATCCCCAGCGGCAGAGTGTGACCAGGCCAACAAACGCGAAGGCCAGGGTTATAAATGTCGCCCATCCATCAACGTTCGCCCCCAATAAATCGGCGGTCCAGAGCAGCAGGCACAGAGCACCAAGCCACACAGTAGCGCGGCCCCATTTCGTGCTGGGACGCATGATTCGTGTCAGCCGGGCCTTGATAGCACTGGATTTGAGTAACTCGATCGCCATACGTGTTATGCCGGGCTCCTCGTAGTATAGGCCAGTCGCATCAAGTGCTGTTTATTTGCGATGATGAGGAAATGCTTTTGAAAGAACAGTCTAGGCTCCTGGAACTGATTGAAAGTGGATTCGCCGCCTTTCGCATCCTGGTGATTGGGGACGTCATGCTGGACCGTTCCATCTGGGGGGATGTGGAACGCATTTCGCCCGAAGCGCCGGTCCCGGTACTGCGTTCGGTGCGCACCACAAACTCGCCCGGCGGGGCAGCCAACGTGGCCATGAACCTTGTTGGCCTCGGTGTGAGGGTTACCCAGGCAGGTTTCTGGGGCGACGACAGCGAGATGCGCCAACTGACGGCGATCCTCACCGCGGCGGGCGTGGATTTCTCCGGGATGATCGTTGCGAGTCACTCGACCATTTCGAAGACCCGGATCGTCTCTCGTCATCAGCAATTGCTGCGGTTGGATGTGGAGAGCGGTGTCCCGCACACTGAGGCGGAGAAACAGGCGTTGCTGGAACGCTCGATTGCTCTGGTCCGAACGGTCGATGCGGTCATTCTTTCCGATTACGCTAAAGGTGCATTGAGCGCGCCGCTTTGCCAGGCGGTCATCGTTCTGGCCCGGGAGCGCGGGATCCCCGTGCTGGTCGATCCCAAAGGTCCAGACTTTACCAAGTACGCCGGCGCCACCACCATCTGCCCTAACTTGCAAGAGCTCGGGCTGGTAGCAGGCATTGCCCCTGGTAATCTGGAGCAGCTGCTGCACGCGGGCCAACAGCTCGTCGCGCAGCTCGGTATCGACTACCTGACCGTCACGATGAGTGAGAAGGGCATTCGCGTTCTTTATGCTGATTCCTTTTTTCATTCTCCGACCCGCGCCCGCGAAGTGTTCGACGTTACCGGCGCCGGCGATACGGTCATTGCCGCCCTGGCTGCCTCGCTGGCGGCCGGTCTCGATCCAGAAACTGCTGTGAACCTGGCCAACATTGCCGCGGGCATCGTAGTCGCCAAGACCGGAACCGCGCCCATTGCTCGCAGCGAGCTGGTGGCGGAGTTCACCAAGTCCACCCAGATGAAAGGCCCGGACAAGATTCTCGACCTCGATCACCTGCTGGTTCGTCTGGCGGAGTGGCGGGCCAACGGCGAGCGCATTGTCTTTACCAACGGTTGTTTTGACATCCTGCATGTGGGTCACATTACGTTGCTCGAACAATGCCGCGAATTTGGCGACAAGGTAGTGATCGGCGTGAACAGCGACGCCTCCGTCAAGGGCCTGAAAGGTCCCTCACGGCCGGTGGTTGGCGAACGGGATCGGGCCCGTGTTCTGGCCGCCCTGGGCTCGACCGATGCGGTCGTCATCTTCGATGAAGCCACTCCTGCCGAGCTGATCCGGCAGGTCCGTCCCGACGTGCTGGTTAAGGGCGGCGACTATACGGCGGCCACCATCGTGGGAGCAGACGAGGTAACCACCTGGGGCGGCCGGGTTGAAATTGTGCCTACCGTGATCGGCGTGAGCACCACCAACACCATCCGCAAAATGACGGCGAACGAGTAGCCCTATTCGTTTAGCTTTATTCGTTTCTTAGGGTCTCCATAGGATCGACGCTCGCGGCTCTGCGTGCTGGAATCCATGCCGCACCCAGAGCCAGCAGGAACATTACCGCGGGCACTGCGCAAAACGTGAGCGGATCGAGCACGCTGACCCCGAAAAGGAAGCTACGCATAAACCGCATCAGTAAAGCGGCCACAATCAATCCAACCGCGGACCCTCCTACGGCCAGCAGCAGGCTCTGTTTTACGATCGCACCCACAATCTGCCAGCGCATCGCACCCAGCGCCAGCCGAATACCGATCTCCCGTGTCCGCCAGCTTACGATGTAGGCAATCAGGCTGTAGACTCCCACACCGCCAATCAAGAGTGCGAGTGCACCAAATGAAAGCAAGAGGATGGCAAGCGATCGTGAAGCCGACACCGATGCTGCCACCACCTCGTTCAGGCTGCGAACGCGGGTCACCGGCACCAGCGGATCGGTTTCCTTCACCACCCTGCGCAACTCGGCCGCCGCTTCAGAGGTGCTCGTGCGCGTGCGTAACAGGACATCCATGACCGGCTGTTCACGGGTGTTCGTCATGGGCAGATAGACCTCATCGGCGAATCCATCCGCGAGACCGCCGCCGTGGGTGTTGCTGACCACGCCCACGACGACAGCCGCCGCGTCGTTATTCCAAACCGCCGGTGCGCTTTCATCAACCACGCTCAGAAGGTGTCTCCCCAGAGGGTTTTGCTGTGGCCATAGCCGTTCCGCCATTTTTTGGTTGATGACCGCCGCGCGACTTGAACCCGATCCGTCTTGAGCGGTCAGCATGCGTCCACGCATCAACCGCATCCCCAGGGTGCGAAAGTAGTCAGGCGAGACGATGCGTGCGGTACCCACCTGAGCGCTCTCGCGCGCATTCCTGGGATGTCCCTCGGCGTCGTAGACGTAGTTGTTGTCCCGCCCGCTTAGGGGCAAGGAATCGGTCAGAGCAATCGAATCAATTCCCGGTATGCCTTGCGCTTTGCCAAGCAGGGTTTGAAAGAATGCATCGCAGCGTCCCTGCTGCTGACACGCCGTCGCATCCAATGAGATCTCTGCGGTAATCACCAGTTCGGATTGAAATCCTGGGTCTACCTTCGACAAGCCGTAGAGACTGTGCAGCAGCAGGCCGGCGGCGGTAATCACCACCACGGACAAACCTATCTGGCCCACTACCAACGCGGAGGACACGCGAAACTGCGATGCCTTGCCGGTTGCGCCGCGGCTGGTTGTGTGCAGCGCCCCTTGCAAATTCGGTGCGGCCATCTTGATTGCCGGGATCAAGCCGAAGAGGAATCCAGTCATCAACGACGCGACCGCGGCGAACAGGAAGACCGGCGCGTGCAGTGATATTTCGTTCAGCCGCGGAGTATCGGGCGGCAGGAGCAGTACTAACCCGCGCAGACTTGCCGCCGCGGCCAGCAAACCGGCCACGCCCGCCAGTGCACCGACCAGGACACTTTCTGATAGCAATTGGCGAATCAGTCTGCCTGAAGTAGCACCAAGTGCCCCACGAAGCGCCATCTCTCGCTCGCGGGCAGCAGCTCTGGCCAGCATCAGGTTGGCCACGTTGGCGCAGGCAATGAGCAGGATGAACCCCACCGAGCTGAACAACAGAAGAAGACGAGGGCGAATGGGGCCGACTTGTGATTCAAGCAGCGGCAGGACGGTTAGATCTGCCGCCCAGGAGTCCGGCATCCGCCAGGGAAATAGCGGCAATAAAGCCGCACGGAGCCGACGTAGTTCGGCCTGCGCCCGCGCCGGGGTCACGCCATCCTTGAGCCGTCCGAATGCACGCAAATCAAAGCTTCGCCAGGGATCGATCGGATCTCCCCCTTTGAAGGCGACTGGAATGACAAACTGAGTATCGGCATAGGGGAACCGCACACCGGCGGGCATGACGCCAATGATGCGCCGCGACACGCCGTCAATGCGGACGGTCTGCCCGATCACATTCGGATCTTGTCCAAACCGCTGCTGCCAGTATCCGTAGCTAAGCACGACGACCAGGTCCTGTCCGGTTTGTTCTTCGTCCCGGGTGAAGAAGCTGCCCACAAGAGGATGAATTCCCAGGGTGTCAAAGGCGTTGGCCATGACTGCGGCGCCAAACACCCGGTCTGAGGAATCGGTCCCGGTTATATTTGACTCCGCATCCGCCCCGAACCCACTGACAGCGGCGAACGAATCAGAATGCTCACCCAAGGCCCGGAGCCAGCCTTTGGGAAAAGGGCTGACGTCGCTCGATTTGATTCCCATGAGCTGGTCCTGGCGCGGAAAGGGCAGCGGGCGCAACATGATCGAGTCGACGAGCGAGAAGATCGCGGTGTTTGCCCCGATCCCGAGTGCCAGCGTCAATACCGCGGTCAACGTAAACCCGGGTGATTTTCGGAGCTGCCGAAACGCGAATTTAAAGTCGTTCATCATTGCGGTTTATTGAGTGCATGCCGTCGGCCACTCGCAAATTGCTGAAAACAAATTATTAATGCGCGGGTGAGTCTCAGGGGTTGTCCACCAGCGAAACCTTTCGTTCGAAAATGAACACTATTTCAGGTTGGAGCTTCCCGAATAAACCAAAGTACCTCCGAAAGTGTGACCCCCGTTTCAGAAAAGCGTCTGGCACTGATAGCCGCTCCCCGAAGCGGTATATGCGGCTGTATACCCTGGTATCAGACGATTTCGGCCGGAGCTCGCTTATCGCGCAGCCGTTCTGAGCCGTGGGAGTTTCCGTTCGTTTAACGGACTAAGCGCGAACGAAGGACAGTTTTACCGCTGTCCGGTGACACACCCGAACCTCGTCAAATCAGCTGATCTAGCATCCCGCCGCGGCGGGATTTTTTGTTGCGTCCCCACTGTGCCTGGCGCAGTAGAAAGCCTCTGCCGTCAACCGCAGTCCCCCAAAGAGCCGCTCTTTCTGGAAGGGCACGGGTTCACCCGTGCCGAAAAGCAAGCCACAGATGAGGGCTTTAGCCCCTGAGGTACGTTTTCAAAGATTCAACCTTACGGAATTGCCCTCGAACTTTTTCTCGCCTTCCCGACTTACCAAACAAACGGAGCCATCAATGCCTAAGAACAACGTCACCGACCCCATCACAGACCAGGAAACAGCCTTTGCCCGCCTGGTCCTCTCTGGAACCATGAACGACCGGCGTGCCGCAGAAGCCGTCGGCCTCAACCCCGACACCGCCGCCTACACCAAAGCCAAGCCTCGTGTCCGCGCCTACATGCTTGAGCATCGCGCCGCCGTGCAGCAACAGCTCGTCGAGCAGGATACCGAAGAACTGCGCCGGTTCAGCCTGAGCCGCGACCAAGTCCTCGCCCGCCTCTGGGAAATCGCCAACCTGGACCCCGAAATTACCCGCGGCAGCGCTTCCGCTCAGGTCAAGGCCCTCTCCATGATTGTCGCCATCGAAGGCCTGATCCCCTCTGGAACCACCAAAGACCGACGCGCTCTCTCCCCCCACAAACCCGCCCCTCCGCCCGTTAACGCGGAAACCTATACCCCCGCCTGGCATACCCGGCAGCACGAGAAAAACATGGAACCCCAGCCGTCCCCGGCCCCTAGCCAGCAAGAAGCCACCTCTGAACCAACGCTTGACCTTAGCGAGTCAGCCTTCATTGCTCGCCCTTTGAACCCCTCGCAAACGACCTCATCGCTGCCTCGGATCCCCATCGACTATTTTGCTCTCGACACCAGAGTCCCCTTCTCCATACCAGGGACCCAGCGCCGCTGAGCTTCTAAATGAAAAGAGAAACTTTACCTTGCCGCTGCGACCATCGCCGGCAATGCCTCAGGCAAATGCCTCAAAGGACGAAAAGGATCGAATTTTATCGAATTTTACGAAAACGAAGACCTCGTCTCCAGCCCTGAACCAGGACAGCGGCGGCAGCACTCAGCAGCGAGACGGCAGTGACCAGCCTCAGAGCTCGCTTTGTGTGATGAAGGTCGGGCTGCTCGAACTCCGCTCCCAGCAGCGGCGCTTCCATGGTTTCGCCGGCGTAAGAGTTCACGCCGCCCAGGCGGACGCGCAATGCGCCGGCCATCGCGCTTTCAGGCTGGCCCGCATTGGGACTCTTGTGCTTGTTTCCATCGCGCCGCCAAATTTGTAAGGCTGATTTGCTCTCCACGCCTGCAGAGGCCACGATCGCCAGCGCTGTCAGGCGCGAAGGAATGTAGTTGGCTGCGTCATCCAGCCGGGCGGCCACTTTACCAAAATAGAAGTAGCGTTGGTCGGTGTGGCCGATCATGGAATCCAGTGTGTTCGCGGCCTTGTAAGCCATGGCTAGCGGGACACCACCGGCGGCCATGTAGAACAAGGGAGCCACAATGCCATCGCAGGCGCTCTCGGCCAGGGTCTCGATGAGAGCGCGATGAACTTCCGTCTCACTGAGGGCATGGGTATCACGGCC
Organism: uncultured Acidobacteriaceae bacterium; assembly: GCA_964609355.1. GTDB lineage: Bacteria > Acidobacteriota > Terriglobia > Terriglobales > Acidobacteriaceae > PALSA-350. The sequence goes on from CAZSUK010000645.1 coordinate 13,365, forward strand.
AACGATTCTTGCTAAACGCTCCCGGGCGTAGGGCAGGTTTGGTGTTTCGAGTGCCCTAATGACTGCAAGACTCTCATCGATAAGATTGCGAGTCGCAAGGCAGGTCCAGGCCAGCAGGATCCCCGCGCCCCATTTGACCGCCTTGGCAGTGCCGAAGTACGACAGGCCGACGATTGCTACGGTCAGTGTGGCGCCCGCAACCAACTCCTCCCGTGCGCTTTGACCCTCGCTGCGGAGCAGTGATTCCGCGATTTGGGCGGAACGTCCGATTAGCCGTACAGGATGTGGGAACCACTCCGGGTCGCCGGCAATCCAATCGAGCAGACAGGCGGCGGCAATGGTATTCATTCGTACTCCAGTTCGGCCCAGGAAAAAATTTGCCGCATGTCGAGCGATGTGCTCACCTGGCTGGCGAGACGGTCTAGAGACTCTTCCCTCTGTGCCCGCCATGGATTGAGCACCGATGGAGAAGACAGGCGGTGAAAACTTCTGGCCGCGTGTAGGAGCTCATGGCGGAAAGTGTCGTCATCAAAGATGCCGTGCAGGTAGGTGCCGAGGACACGCCGGTCAGTGCTGATGCATCCGTCCAACTCACCATTCTCCAGAGTGGCGAAGGGCTCTGCCTGATCCAGATACGAAGTCTTTCCGACATGGATCTCATATCCCGCAATCTGGTACTGTCGCAGTTGCTGTTTAAAAAGAGAAGCGTGCTGGATGGTGCCGGAAGAAAGCCGCGTGACTTTTTCCGTCTGCATCGTCGTGCTGATGGGCAAAAGGCCGAGCCCTGGAACGCAGCCCTGGCGCTCAATGCCTTCTGGATCGGCAATCTCACGCCCCAGCATTTGCATTCCTCCGCAGATACCCACGATTAGACCTGGGAAAAGGCGCAGGGCTTGATCGAAGCCGGCTGACAACATCCACTCCAGGTCGCTCATGGTCTCTTTGCTCCCGGGCAAAACGACTACGTCTGCATTGGTTAGTAGCTGGGCCGATCGGCAGAACAGCAAATCGACCGAAGGTTCGGCGCGCAGTGAGTCAAAGTCGGTGAAGTTGGAGAATGACGGCAAAGCCACCACTGCGATACGGAGGCGGCGGTCGCGAGCTTTGTCGATCGCCTCCCAGCCGGTTTGCGCGAGGGGTGGCAGACCGACACTGTCCTCCTCTTCGAGAGCCAGACCCGGCAGGTAAGGAACTACGCCCAGGCACGGTTTTCTCAGACGGGCTTCCATCATGTGGACACCTGGTTGGAGGAGGCTGAGATCGCCGCGGAATTTGTTAATGCAGAAACCGCGGATACGATCGCGCTCTGGTGGATCCAGGAGTTCGACAGTGCCGAGAAGGGAAGCGAAGACTCCCCCGCGATCGATGTCTCCTACCAACAAGCAAGCGGCATCTGCCATGTCGGCCATGCGCATGTTCACGATGTCATGCTGTTTGAGATTGATCTCAGCTGGAGAACCGGCTCCTTCCAAAACGATCACTTGATACTTCGAGGCAAGCGTTTGATAGCTTTCGCGCACCATGGGCATCAGCTCTTCCACGCGTCGCTGATGATAGTCGGCGGCGGAAATCTGTCCCCAGATTTTGCCTCGGACTACTACCTGGGAGGTGCAGTCGCCGGACGGTTTGATGAGGATGGGATTCATGTGAACCGACGCTGGGATGCCGGCCGCTTCGGCTTGCAGCGCCTGGGCGCGGCCGATCTCGAGGCCCTCAATGGTTGCGGCTGAGTTCAATGACATGTTCTGGGATTTGTAGGGAGCGACGCTGTACCCGCACTGCGCAAAGATGCGGCATAGGGCTGCCGTCAGCAGAGATTTGCCAACATGAGAGCCGGTTCCAAGAACCATGATGGCGCGGGCCTGGCTCATTTCGCTCCCCGATTCTTACTTCTACAGAAAAACATTTCCATGAGGCGTCCGCTGAACCGCAGATCTCTCCACTTCGCTGCGCTTCGGTCGAGATGACAAAGGGGAGGGCGGTGCTTCCAAAGAGAGTAGTTGCTGAACAAGAGCCGTTTCTGTCAGTGGGAAAAGTAGCGTTTCCATTGAAACAGTCGCTGAATCGAAGCTTCGTTTCCTTAACTGCTGCTACGGGCCATAACACTCCTCCCCTTTGTCATCTCGACCGGAGCGAAGCGTAGTGGAGAGATCTGCGGTTCAGCGAACCCCTCATGGAAATGTTTTTATCTCTACCAGGCTCGCGACCATTTCGGACCGGCCTTCGCTCCATCGCGAAGACGCGCATCAATGCCGGCATTCAGCTCAATCAATCGCCCGAAGAGCCAAATGAGATCAGAGAGGCGATTGAGATAAGCCAACACTTCCGGCTTTACCTCCTGCCCGCTCTCAGCCAGGCGCACCGCGTTGCGCTCGGCACGCCGGCAAACGGTGCGAGCGATTTCATACGCAGCAGATTCCGTGTACGCACCGGGCAAAGACCAATCCGCAAGAATTCCTTCGGTGGCTTCGATCTGATAAACCAACTGCGTCAGAAACTCGACGTCTTCCGCAGTGATGTAAACCTGTGGTTTTTTGCTTTCGGGAGGTGTTGCCAACGCCGAACCAAGCCGGAAGAGCGTCTTTTGGATCTGCTCCGTCCAACCGGCGATCTCTGCATTCTTACAAATGCTTCGGGCAAAGCCCAACACGGTATTCAATTCGTCTACCGAACCATAAGCTTCGACCCGCAGGTCCGCTTTCGAAATTCGGATGCCACCTGCCAGACCGGTTTGTCCTGCATCTCCATGCTTGGTTGCAATACTCATTTGCTTTCTCCTTCATATCGAACTACGCAGCAATACTGCTGGGTTTCTTGCCAGGCCCGGGAGTCGGAATAGCCGCACAAGTGGCGTAAGACGACACGCAAGACGCCTCCATGCGTAACCACCGCAATAGCGCCGGGACTGCGATCCATAAGATGATTCACTTCCGTGAGCACGCGGCGCTCGAAGTCTTCAAAGCTTTCCCCGGAAGGTGTAGGCAGGTTGGGATACGACTTCATCCACTTCTGCGCATACTCAGGATCCAACTGCTCAGCCTCTTCCCAACTGAGGCCTTCCCAGTCTCCGAAATTAATCTCGCGCAGCGCCGGTCGCAGGACCTGGGGAATCTTTCTAGCCGCCACGATCGCGTCCGCAGTGCTGGTTGCACGGCGCAGATCACTGCTATAAACCGTATCCAGCATCTCCTTTGCAAGCAGCCGAGATAATCTCGTAAGCTGCGCCCGCCCCTGTGCGCTCAGATCAGGGTCGGAGTGGCCACAATAACGGCCCGCCATCCCCGTCTCCGCATGACGAATGAAGAGCACCCGGCTCATGCTTGCCACACTCCGCAAAGATACACGGCAATCTCCGTCAACTGATTGGTGGCGCCGAAACAGTCTCCCGTGACACCGCCAAACTTTCGCATGTAGAACCAGCTCGAGAGCAGGGGCACAACGATCGCCGCCAGCACAGGAGCAATGGCGGCTTTACGAAGAGTCACCGCCACGGTGGCAATCGTGAAAACGGACCCGGCGATCAGCGAAGCAACCGAGGTCAAGCGCGCAATCCGCGCCCCCTGTCCTTCACTTTCGCGCGCCGGCGGAAGGTAGTAACTGAGGGGCAGCATGGACCAGCGGCACAGCACATGAGCCGAGACCAAGTAAGCGATGAAGTGCTCGAGGGGGAGTCCGGCTAGCAGCACGGCGCGGCTCAGCAGCGAAAGCACCAGCGCGGAAGCGCCGTAGCTGCCGATCCGGTGGTCATGAAGAATCGCCAGCCGCTGTTCCCGGCTCCATCCGCCCATACTATCGGCGACATCGGCGAGACCGTCCTCATGCAGACAACCGGTGATCAGCACCAGGTACACCAACACGGCAAGAGCTGAGACCGGGCGGCCCAGATGAGGCGCAAGCAGCTTCTCGATCAGCCCCGCGCCTAGCCCAATGACCAGGCCGACGAGCGGAAAATACTTGACGGCGCGCGCCAGGCCATCAGGGGCAAAACCCGTCTCCGGTACGGGCAGCCGGGTGAGGAACTGGAAAGCTACCGCGATGTCCACCGCAAAGCGCGGGGCGCGCAAGCTCATTCCGTCGCCCCGCTGATGCCCGCTGAAGTGAAGGTTGCCATCTCCTGGTAGAGGCGCATCGCCGCTTCCAGAATGGGCATAGCCAAAACCGCACCGGTGCCTTCACCCAGGCGCATATCCAGATCAAGAATGGGCTCCAATTCAAGATGGGCCAACAGCACCCGATGGCCAGGTTCCTGCGAGCGGTGTCCAGCAAATAAGTAGGGCCGCACGCTGGATTCCAGGCCGCAGGCGATGGCGGCGGCTGCAGTGGAAATAAATCCGTCTGCGACGATGGCGATCTTACGCTGCGCGGCGCCCAGTATCAGCCCAGTCATGGCAGCAATCTCAAGCCCACCCCCACGGCGAAGAACTTCCCGCGGGTTTGTCATCTCTGGAAAATGCCGGCTCACCACGGATTCCACGACGCGGCATTTATGCGCATACGCTTCGCTCTCGACGCCCGTTCCTTTGCCGGTGACCAGGTTAGCCGGCAGGCCGGTAAGCGCGGCAGTCATGACGCTGGCTGCGGTGGTGTTGCCGATGCCCATCTCGCCCACCGCGATCAGGTTTTTGGATTGAGCATATGCGGTTTCGGCCAGCGCCTGACCAGCCGCGAGCGCCGAGTCGAGTTCTTCTTCGCTCATGGCCGCTTCTCGCAGCATGTTCCGGCTGCCCCGGCGAACTTTACGTTGGATCAGCCCGGCATGGCCGCTAAGCTCGGCATCCACACCAACGTCCACAACGTTCACTTCTACCTGGTTCAGCCGCGCAAGCACATTGATGGCCGCGCCCCCGGCAAGAAAATTGAGCACCATCTGCTGCGTCACTTGCGACGGATAGGCACTCACTCCCTCTGCCGTAATGCCATGATCGGCAGCAAACACGTAGACCGATTTGCTCAAGGTAGCCGGAAACCGCCCTTCACAGATCGCGAACCATTGCGCAGCCAGATCTTCCAGCCGTCCCAGACTCCCCAGGGGTTTGGTAAGCGAGTCAAGGTGGGCCCTGGCCTCAGTCAGATAAGCAATCGTCGCGATATTCATCGGGCCTCTTTGCGGTAGAGTTCGGCACGCTCAATCAACAGCGGGTGCCGGTCTGGAGGACACTGAAAGGCGCGCTCCAGTAGGGATGGCTTAAGGATCTGCTCCGGGGTGCCGCTGACCAGCGGCTGATTCATCTCCTTTGGGCTGAGCAGAAGTACGGTGGAGAAGTTCTTATCCACCAGGTGCAGATCGTGCATAGAGGCAAGGATGGTGATCCCCTCGTCACGGAGGAAATGCAACAGATCGATCAACTCCACCTGCCTGCCGATATCCAGGTTCTGGGTTGGCTCATCGAGCAGCAGCAAGCGGGGTTGCTGGGCCAAACCCAGCGCAATTTTCACCCGCTGGCGCTCGCCTCCGCTCAGTTCGTTGAAGACACGATCGCGCAGGCTGGACACATCTGCCAGGTCGAGGGCTCGATCGACGGCGATCCTATCGCTGCGTCCCGGCCCGCGCAGCATCCCGATATAGGGGGTTCGGCCCTGTTCCACCACCTGCTGCACGGTGAAGGCAAACGGCAGTTCCAGTTGCTGGGGCACCAACGCGACGGTGCGCGCGACCTCTTTGATCGGGATCGTCTCCATGGGGCGCTCGCGCAAGCGGATCTGCCCACTTACTGGGCGTAGAACCCCGGCAGCAATACGCAACAGTGTCGTTTTTCCTACTCCATTGGTACCGATGAGGGCGCTGCAGCTGCCCTCTTCCAGTTGGAACGTCGTCTGGCGCAGCACGCTGTTCCCTTGGTAATCGAAATGAACGTCGTCGAGGCGTAGCAGGCTGCTCATACGGTATAGTTCCGCTTCATCTTGCGCAGCAGATAAAGGAAGAAGGGGCCGCCAACGAAAGCCATCAGAACGCCCACCGGAAGCTCGGACGGGGCGAAGATGGTACGCGCCAGGGTATCGGCAAGCATGAGGAAAATGGCTCCGGCCAGCGCTGTGACCGGCAGCAGCCGTACGTGATCGGGGCCCATCATGAGCCGCGCGACGTGAGGCACGATCAAGCCGGCGAAGAAGATCACGCCGCCCAGCGAGACAGCCACGGCGGTCATCAGTGAGCCAATCAAGATAATTGCTACCCTTGCGAACTCAACATTGATCCCGAGCTGTTGGGCGTACTCATCCCCCAGGACGAGTGTGTTCAGCGTCCGCATGAGAGGTAGCGCCGCCAGGATGCCCACGACGAGCAGAGCTGCACTGACGGCTAATGATGTCCAGCCAGGTATGCCGATTACGCCATGGAGCCAGGCGGCGAGCACCTGGTTTCCGATGCCGTTGCCGGTCCGATCAAAAAGCTCGAAGAAATAGCTTGAATTCATAAAAATGGTGCTGATGGCAAAGCCGGCCAACAGAAGGGTCACCACGTTGGTCTTGCCTCCCGATCGGGCCAGGGAATACACCAGCGCCATGGTCGCCGCCGAGCCGGCGAAGGCCAGCAGTGCAGTAGCGCTGAAGCCGAGGACTGACCACTGGGAAAGGAAGGTGATACCCAGGGACGCGCCAAAGGTCGCCCCTCCTGAAGATCCGATGACGTACGGGTCGGCAATAGGATTGCGAAAGAGCCCTTGAAATAACAGGCCGGAGAGAGCCAACGCCGACCCCACGACGCCGGAGGCTAACACCCGGGGCAGGCGGAGGTGAAACAGGATAAGCCGCTCCGTTTCGCTGAGCGGTCTATGCCAGAACATGGCGGCAAAAATGGCGCGGGGGGAAATGTGGACTGCGCCGGTTCCGAGCGAGATCACGGTCATAAGCCCTAGCCCAGCGATGAGCAAAAGGTTCAGAACCAGGGGCCCGAGTGTGCGTCTTCGAGGCCCTCCAACCGCGGGAGCGTGGGTGGTGGCTACCGTGGCTATTTCAATCGCCAAGATTCTCCTCCAAAGCTGATCTTCACGCCGGCGCGAACCGTGAAGGGAAGCGCGGGATAGCCGAACTCTTCGCTGTAATGCTCGCTCAACAGATTCTGCATGTCGACGTAGGTCGTAAACGATCGTGTCACCTGGTAACCACCCCCGAGTTCAAGGCGTTGGTACGCGCCGTCAAGGTTGCGGTTGGGCAGCAGGAGGCTGTTGCCAAACTCCGAGTCGGTGAGAAAGTCGCTATCATCCCGCCGGCCAACCAGGGTACCGGTAAATGCTCCATACCACTTCGATTGATTATAAGTAAGGCCGAAATAGCCGGAGTGGGGAGCGCGATTGAACGGTCGTGCCCCGACCAAAGGAGAAAAGGCGCCGATCGCTATGTTGGGGAAATTGGGGTTGTAAGTGGGCAGAGACTCACTGGAAAACGACTGTTGTACCAGCGCATCAAGATAGGTGTAGCCGCCGCGGGCAAAGAGATGACTCCCGATCTTATATTCAGTGGCCACTTCGGCTCCCTGGGCGCGGAAGGCCAGGGAGTTGATCGCCGCTCCAAACTGAACCGCAGGATCGCTGGCGGCCGGTAGACCAAGTGCG
>CAZSUK010000646.1:0-6260 GCA_964609355.1 uncultured Acidobacteriaceae bacterium
TCCACGATCGTGCCGTCCTGTTCGAGCACCAGGCCGATTGAGGTCGACAGGTCAATCTGCTGAGAAGTAATTTCCTGATCGACCGCAGCAGTATTGGGCTCGTCGTTATAAACCACTGTCCAGCCCGCTGCTTCGAGACCAGGAGAAACCGGTTTTGGCCGCGTAGCCAGCAGATCGCTCTGGAACAAATTGTTCCAATTGAAAGCGACGACATGGTTCAGTGCCGCAACCAGGTCGTCGTAAGTGTAGGGCTTGACAGTAATCGCCCCGTCGGGCGGCCCAAAGAATTCGGCGGCGAACGTGTCCAGGCTGCGAGTTCCTTTACTTTGTTCCCGTAGAACTCCATCAACCTGCAGCCACAGAAGGGGTCCTTCCTTGTAAAAGTCCGTGGAGCGTCGAAGGATTGTCCACTGCTGCTCAGAGGAGTAGAGCAATTGTGCCGCTCTCGACACGTCTTGCAGGTTTCGCCAGCTGCGCCCGGCGCGGGCGTCCATCTCTGCCTGGTAGAGAGCGAGCCGATCCTTCGCCTGGTCCTTTGTTACCAGGCCCGAGCGTGTAGCCAGCACCTCTGCCCAGTAGCTGGTAAGCCCTTCGTAGACCCAGAGCAGGTCGCCAACCATCGGTTGCTGGTAGTCAGGCGTAGCCAGACCCGCGGGCCGTCTGAATTTTCCATTCCAGGAGTGGATCATCTCGTGCGCCAGCAAATCTCCGGCTTCGGACGAGAAGGAGGAACTCACCATGCCCAGCGTCGGCACTTGCTCATCGCTGGACTCGTGATGCTCCAGACCGTCGCTGCTCTCGCTTTGCGCTTCGACCAGGAAATGGTAACTGCCATAGTGATGCGAGCGGAATAATGCCCGGGCTTCCAATACCAGGTTGCGGTAAGCGGCAATGCGATCCGCCGGCACATTAAGACCTTCGGGCGATTCCTCAAAAATGTCGAGCAGGTGCCGCTCGGAAACTCCTTTGGGCGTGATATCGAACTCGCGGATGATGGAGCCGCACATCAGGGGAGAATCGATCAGCGTCGTAAGCGAAACCGGATCGAAGTGAATGGTCCCAACCTGGGCGGTCGAGTGTGGCAACGCGGTGGCATACGACCATTTGTCTGGAAGCCTGATAGACGCAGTGACTGTTATCTGATCGGCGGGGGTGTCTGCCGGGTACAGCACCAGCTGATCCCAGTTCACGTCTCCTTGCACAGGGGTCGACGTATTGCCGGGTGCAAAATCATTCCCCGGGATGTAGGCTCCCACCAGGCTGAAGTCAGCCACGAGGCGAGTCGTTCCGCCTGGAACGGAAATATGAAAGCGATACATATCCACCGGGTCGCGAGTCCAGGTGATGCTATTGCCGTCCGCACTAAAACGCAGGTTAACCAGATCGGCAACGGGGCCGGTTGGCGCGTGGTTTCCGGGTATCCATTTGGGATATACGAGATCCACCGTGTGCGAAGACGGTGAAGCCACGGGAAAAGACTCGTGGGCAGAAAGAATCTTTCGCGGTATCGTCGTTGCGTCCACCTCCAGCACGATGCCTGGGGACTTTTCCTGTGGCAAGGCAGCTGCCGGTGAGAGCATCATGCCAAGCCACAACAATACCGGGCAAAGGGGAGAGCGGCAGACTCGGTCCAACAAAGGAACGAACAATGATCCTTGTACTCCTTGTATTACCTGTACGACATCATCGTACCTGTAATACTGCCCCTGGGCTTTCCACCTACCCAGGGAAAGGGGCGAATGTTGACTTATGGTGTCCATTGGGACTAGAAGGTGTGGGGCAGACAGGAATCGGTGAAACACAGCCTCTTTGAACTCTTCAAGATCGGCATCGGGCCATCGAGCTCGCACACTATGGGGCCGATGCGCGCCGCGCTGCGCTTTGTCGCCGAATTGGAGTCCATCGGGCAGACCCTGAAGACTGCATCCCTGCTGGTCGATCTTTATGGGTCTTTGGCGCTAACCGGTATGGGCCACGGAACCGACCGCGCCATTCTCCTTGGACTATCCGGTCAGACTCCGGAAGGCGTTGATCCGGCAGAGATCGATTCAAAGCTATCTGCGATTCGCAACGGGGAAATACTGCAATTGCCGGGTCACCATACCATCGTCTTCGATGAGCGCAGGAACCTGATCTTTCATCGCGATCAAATGTACCCGGTGGCCGGTATTGCGTCGCATCCGAACGGCATGCGTTTTTCTGCATTCGATCGCGAAGGCGGTCTGCTCCTGGAGAGGATATTCTTTTCCGTTGGCGGTGGTTTTATTGTCACTGAAGAGGAGCGCATTGCTGCTCAGGCCGCTCAGACTGCAAGCGATCCTCAAGTCAAAGCGGTGCCGTATCCCTTCCATAGTGCCCTGGAACTCCTTGAAAAAGCGGCAGCCGGCAATATCACCATCTCGCAGCTGATGTTAGCCAACGAGTGCGCATTGCTTGAGAAGGGGGACGAGCAAGAAGTTCGCCGTCGCATATTGCACCTCTGGAACGTTATGCAGGAGTGTACGAAGCGCGGCATCGAGGCCGAGGGCATCCTGCCCGGCGGTCTTAAGGTCCGTCGCCGCGCTCGAAAGCTCGCCGAGCGATTGCATGCAGGGGATGCGAAGGACCCACTCTCGCAGCTCGACTGGATCACGGTCTACGCCATGGCCGTCAACGAAGAGAACGCCGCAGGTGGGCGTGTTGTCACCGCGCCCACCAATGGCGCCGCTGGCGTGATACCCGCCGTCGCCCACTACTACCTGGAGTTTGTCGACGGAGCCAACGAAGACGGAATTCTGCGCTATTTCCTGACCGCCGCGGCCATTGGCATTCTCTACCAGGAAAACGCCTCCATTTCCGGAGCGGAAGTTGGCTGCCAGGGCGAAGTGGGTGTGGCCTGCTCCATGGCCGCAGCCGGCCTGGTCGCGGCCATCAATGCGCCGCAGCAAACCTCGCTGACCGCAGCGGAAATCAATGACCGTATCGAACACGCTGCAGAGATAGGAATGGAGCACCATCTGGGCATGACCTGTGATCCCATTGGAGGCCTGGTACAGGTTCCGTGCATTGAGCGCAATGCGGTCGGAGCCATCAAAGCCGTGAACGCCAGCCGCATGGCGATGAACGAGTCAGAAGGCCACAAGGTTTCGCTCGATCAGGTCATCAAGACCATGTATCAGACCGGCCTTGATATGCAGGCCCGCTACAAGGAAACCTCGTTGGCCGGTCTCGCCCTCAACGTCATCGAGTGTTGAGCTTTGCATTGTTCGTAGAGCGATTCCACATCCGCTCGGTTGCGCACGATGGAGCACTCATTGCGTCCAACCTGGCCTTGCGTGCATACCGTGATTCCGCCCTTTGGGCACATCTTGAGGCAAGCCACCTCAACGACCCTGAGCTTGACGCCGTCGTCATCGCGCTGTGCACGCCTCTTCAAAGCTTTGCTTAGCTTTGCGCCCCCACCCTTACTCTTGCTCCGTTTCAGTTTCTTCTGGCATTTCCCGCAAGCCAGCACCAGTTGGCCTCTCCGCGGGATGGGATAACTCTGCATTGGTTTTCCGGCAGACATAAATCGTTAGATGCAGTGCCCAAGGGATCACCCTAGGATCAAAATCGAAGCCAGACTCGAAAGAACTGCAACCTCCAGACTCAACATTCGTCGGCTGTCCGCACGCCCCATCGACCCTGGTGCGGACAATTAGGTAACATCGGTCTTTAGCCTTATGGAAGTACATCTCATTGACGGCACTTACGAGTTGTTTCGTCACTACTATGCTCTGCCCAAAATGCGTGACAGCGCAGGGCACGAAGTTGCAGCCGTGCGCGGTGTCATTGCCTCGCTCATTGGCATGCTGGGCAACGGCGCCACCCACATCGCGGTAGCCACCGACCACGTCATTGAGTCCTTCAGAAACGACCTGTGGCCCGGTTATAAAACAGGGGAAGGAGTGGAGCCAGACCTCGTGGCCCAGTTCCCACTGCTGGAGGAAGCAGTCGCGGCGCTCGGGATTGTGGTGTGGCCCATGGTGGAGTTCGAGGCCGATGACGCTTTGGCCGCGGCTGCAACCGCTGCCGCCACGGACCAGAGAGTCGAACGGGTGATCATCTGCACCCCGGACAAAGACCTTGCCCAGTGCGTACGAGGCACGCGCATCGTACAACTGGACCGGCGCAAAAACCTCATTCGGGACGAAGCCGGTGTCATCGCCAGATTCGGTGTGCCACCCCCCTCCATACCCGATTATCTTGCCTTGGTCGGAGACTCGGCAGACGGCTTTCCGGGGCTAGCGGGCTGGGGCGCCAAATCGGCCGCCGCTGTGCTCGCCCGCTTTGGCCATCTGGAATCCATTCCCGCAGACTGGCGCGAGTGGGGAGTCAGCGTCTCGAGCCCCAAGGCGCTATCTGGCCGGCTCAGCGCCGAGCTGGATCGGGCTTTGCTCTTTCGCGTCCTGGCCACGCTACGCACAGACATCCCGCTCTTTGAGTCTGTGAACCAACTGCAATGGAACGGAGCTACTGCCGCTTTTGCGCCAATGGCTGCCCGCCTTGACTACTCAGCCGGCAAGCTTCGAGTGCAGTGAAAGTTTTATAGATCGGCGGTTTACGCGCCTTCAACGATGCGGAAGTCGCGCTCCGCACCGGAGCCGAGTGCCTGCAGTGCCTTTGCGTAAGCCACGCTCTTGTAGGCCCCGAGGGCGATATCGTAGCTGTCGAATTCGACAACTATCGCCCGCAGCGGCAATCCGGCTTCGTGAACCTGAATCCGGCTCGTGGACGTGGTTAAGACGCGCCCGCCCACTGACTCAATGGCCGGCAGTGCTAATGCGGCATACGCCTTTAGCGCCGATTCATCCGAAATCGATCGATATGCAACGACCCAATAACCCTTCTTCATGGTGTCTCCTCTCAATGCGAAGGTGACGTAGTGTCAGGCACTGTAAACCGTCACCGCTTCAAACTCCGGGTGGTTGGCGTTAAACAATTCGATCATGACCTCGTGTTGGCCAGGTGGCAAGATTTACTTCTGGGCAACGGCCATGAGGAGGCGTCCGGCCGAACACTCCTGCGTGACGGTGAAGCCGGCTTTGCCTAAAGAATCTGCGACCCAACTGGATCCGAGGCGTAGCTTTTCGTAGCTGCTCTTGTTCAGTTTCCATCCACCTTCGCCGCGCACGTAGACCAGATCGTGGACGGTGACCGCGTCGCTGCTCTTGTACTCGAGAAAGCAGGACATGATGCGGGTATCGTCAGCCTGCACGGGCAGAAACCGGTCGGTGCCTGCGAGCTCGCCGGTTAGGTCGCGGTAGCTAAGCACGAAGACTCCACCGGGTGCGAGTTTCTGAAACACACCCGTGAACAACTTTTGCACCGACTCCTTCGAAGGAAGATGTGTCAGCGTGTCGCCCATGCACACGATGACTGGGGCACTCTCGGGAAGGGCGGCCCAGTCGAGCGTTGTGATGTCCGCCTCTCTGGTCTCGATCGCATAGCATCCCTTCCGCACTTGCAGCTCTCCAAGCAGCTCGCGACTGCTATCGACCGCGATCACGGGCGAGTACCCGAGCTCTGCAAGGGCGATGGATTGAAAGCCCGGGCCACAGCCAAGGTCCACTGCGGTGCCGGACCGCCGCGCGCCGGGCAAAGTACCAACAACCTGCTCAAGCAGCGCTTTCTGCTCGGCGACCTTCTGCTCAAAGGAGACGCCGAACATCCAGACATAATGCTCGGCCAGCAGCTGCTCATAATGCTTGGCTACGTTCGACATAGTCCTCAGAGACTGCGTTGATTCAGATCAGGCGGATCGGTTTGCGATCCGCGCGTTCCACGATCTGACCGATTCTCACGGCCGGCGTTCCTGCCTCGCTTGTGATCTGCTCCATCCGCGCGGCATCGCGTTCATCAATGGAGATCAACAATCCGCCAGCGGTCTGCGGATCAAAGAAGAGCGTCATCACTTCCGGCGCGATCGCAGTTCGCGCGTCGACAACGCATTCGGCAAAGTCACGATTTGCGACCAGACCGCCCGGCACAGCCTTTGCCCGCACGCATTCAATGGCGCCGGGTAGAAGCGGAATGCGATCCATCTCAAACTCGATGGCGACGCCGCTGGCGAGCGCCATCTCACGTGAATGTCCGGCCACGCCGAATCCCGTCACGTCGGTCATGGCGTGAACGCGCAGCCCGGCTTCGGTGATTGCGATTGCTGCGTTCTTGTTCAGCGTCGTCATGCTCTTGACCGCAGCATCGATCCACTCCTGCCGGGCGAGTCCGCGCTTGATCGC
>CAZSUK010000647.1:0-4112 GCA_964609355.1 uncultured Acidobacteriaceae bacterium
CCGTCTGAGTTCTGATCGATCCGAGCCATCGTAGCCGGGCCACATGCGCAAGACATCCTCCGTTAAGTTCCGGAAAACGATCGCTGTATCGCCAGTATGAGTGGCGCGAAGATAGCCTCCATAACCCGGCAAGTCGTAGGAAAACTGGAAAACATGTGTAGGAATTCCTTGCGACGCAAAGTTGCGTGCGATCGCCAAAGACGCATACTTGAAAAACTCGAAAGACATAACGTCGCCGAGTGTATAACCAGGTTCCGCGTGGTCAGGATACAATTCGCGATACGTCTCATAGACTCTTTTTGCGCCGTCCTCCCCGAAGACTTGCGAAAAGATGGCGACAACATCGTCCTCAGTTCCGTGTTGAGCAGTCTTGGAGTGTCCGCGGAAATACTGCCATTCATCCTTGGCAAAGCCAATCATAAGTTCAAAATCTCGTCGCGGATATGCTTGTTCTGATAAGAATCGAACTGGAAGCTGCGGGACAAAATTCCCATCGACAACTGGCCCAACCGGACGCCAAGCGCAATTCTTGTCCGCCGGGAAGTATCGCTGCAGCATGCCATGCACAGCGAGAAACTTGTCCGGATCGAGAGTCAGAAGTTCGTCAGGATCATCAATGTTAAGGATTTGTAGATATAGCTGCGCTATTGCCACCCCGTCTTCCTTTTCTTGTGTACACCATACGTGAAACGGCGAAAATGAATGAATGATCGCGCGCCGGATTAGTGGCTGTGTGCCAGGGTAAGTGAGAAGATGAGATACAGCAGTCGCTCCTGCCGATTCACCACCGATGGTGATGTTGTCTTTGTCACCGCCGAACGCTTCTATGTTGTCGTAAACCCACTTCAGCGCGGCAATCTGATCCTGCAAACCAAGATTGATCGCTTCCGGAAAGCGGTCACTCAACAAGCCGAAATGAACGCAACCGAGAGCGCCCATACGATATGTGGGACGCACAACAATAATGTTTTCCTCGCGAGCCAGGTTAGCAGCATTTTCGAGCCGGAAATGGCCTGAGCTGGCTGTGTTCGCGCCGCCATGATAGTAAACGTAAACAGGTAGCTTCTCTGCGCGCTTAGTCGATGGAGCCCAGATGTCCACATAGAGGCAGTCCTCGCTTGCGTTGTTCTGGGCGTAGGTTTCTGCAGCGTAGGCAGGCCACAAGGGATCGCCCGGTAGTCCAGGATCCATGGCCTCGACTTCGGCCTTTACTTTCTCACGGTTCCCCGCGTTGATCTGATACGAGGCGGGACCTGACCGGGTAGCGTCGCGTTCTCCTTCCGATCGCGCCGGAATAGGTGAACGAAACCGTCTGTCGCCGACGGGCGGCTCTGAATAGGGCACCCCTCTGAAGACCTCAACGCCGTCCTCCCACGCTCCGTGAAGCAAACCGGATTTCGTCGCTACTTTCGGTTTAGCCGTGGTCGCCACTGATGGCGGTTGCAGTAAAGACAAAGACCGAACTCGCTTATCCATATTATGATTCCTTTAAACTAGAGGCAGAGGTCACTCAATCCAGAATGGCCTTCCGGTCGTGGCCCGAAGGCCCAGTGGTACTTGCGATCGGCGTCCAAAATGGGGAGGTCGTTGATTGATGCATACCTTGACGCCATGAGCCCATCGTCATTGAACTCCCAGTTCTCATTGCCATACGACCGATACCAGTGACCTGAATCGTCGTGCCACTCGTAAGCGAAGCGCACGGCGATCCGGTTCCCGGTAAACGCCCACATCTCCTTGATGAGCCTGTAGTCCAATTCTTTGGCCCACTTGTGAGAGAGGAAAGCAATAATCTCGCTTCGCCCGCTGATGAACTCCGAGCGATTCCTCCATCGTGAATCGATCGCGTAGGCAAGAGCCACTTTTTGCGGGTCGCGAGTGTTCCAGCCATCTTCGGCGAGGCGCACTTTTTGGATCGCACTCTCGCGCGTGAACGGAGGCAAGGGTGGGCGGGCTGTCGTTTCAGTTGCCATAATTTCCTCTCCCTGGAATGCTCAAAAGTGGATGGTCCAAATCATTTTCGTGTCTTCATGAACTGACCTATAAGCGTCGCAATATCATCCGCAGCCGTATCCAATGCGAAATGGCCACCATCGACAATGTGGACTTCTGCATTGGGCACATCTCGCCGGTAGGATCCCGGCTCCGAGGGGTCAAACGATGACTCATACTTGCCCCAAATCACCAGCAGGCGCGGCTGCTTCTCACGCATCCAAGCTTGCCACCTGGGATAGTTTTCGACGTTGGTGCGGTAATCGTAGAAAAGGTCACTCTGAATCTCGATCTGGCCGGGCTGATTGAGAAAGTAAAATTCGTCCGTCCAGAGATCGGGGTCGTGGCGTTCTATGTTGGGGTCGCTTCCGACATGGCGCGTGCGCGTCGTCTCCAGCGAAAGCAGGTTGGTACGCAGCGCGCTTTCGTTGGCAGTGCGATCGGCCCAGAAGGCTCGTCGTGTTTTCCAATTTGCCCCCAGACCCGTATTGTGGGCCACTGCGTCCTGGACAATGAGCGCCTCGACCCGCTCCGGGTGCGCCAAGGCCATGCGAAAACCGACAGGGCCGCCATAGTCCTGCATGTAAAGCGTGTAGCGTGAGAGCCTAAGAGCTTCGGTGAAGTGATTCATGGTTTCGGCGATGTGATCGAATGTATACGCGAATTTTTTCGGGTCTGGCCAGTCACTGTGTCCGAAGCCGGGGTAATCGGGCGCGACCATGTGATAGCGATCGGAAAGTGGGCTGAAAAGAGGCTCGAACATCCGCGAGGAAGACGGAAGCCCGTGCAGCAGGAGAAGTGTCGGCGCGTCTTTCGGCCCGGCCTCTCTGTAAAAGATGGAGAGCCCATCGACCTGTATCGTGCGATAAGAAGTGGAGTTTTTCACGGGACGTTCCTTTCCTTGCGCGTGGGCCGGCAGCTGAAATATTGCGGACATCATAGAAACCACCAGCACCATACGTACAACTTTGTCGGTGATATTTGACATTCTCGCTTTCTCCTTATTTAAGGATGTGCTTTTCACGGCGCGCCGCGCTCCACTGAATAATCGGCCCCGCGATTTCAGAAACCTCCTCTACCAATGAGCTCAGGAAAGCCGATACATCCGTGCAAGTCGAAAGATTGGCGCTTTGCCCGGCCCACATAGGCACAAGATCTGCCCGGCCCCCAGCCTCTGCTGCGATTGCGAGATTTCTGACGAGTTCTCGTTGCAGAGGATATGGCAAGATCTCGGTCCCGGCTCGGTTCAAGTTCTCCATCACGCGATTTCGGATTGCCCGTGCGAGTCTTCCCGTGAACCCTCTTGTCAAAGCAGTATGTCCGGCATTGCGTCGTCGCAAAGTTTCGCGATGCAGGCGGCTGGCGCCGGATTCCTCGCACGCCAGGAATACTGTCCCCATTTGGACGGCCTCTGCGCCGAGAGCCAGGGCGGCGATTACACCGCGCGCATCTCCTATTCCCCCTGCGGCAATGACGGGCACATTGACGATATCGACGACCTGTGGGACTAGCGACAGCATGCCGGTGAGCGAATCGTCCGCCGGCCGGAGAAATGAGCCGCGATGCCCACCTGCTTCGAAGCCAGAAGCGGCAATGGCATCCACGCCTGCTTCCTGAAGTGCCGCAGCCTCATCGGGTGTTGTGGCCGTGCCAATCGTGACGATGTGCTTCGCCCGGCACTCCTCCAAGATTTCTCTTGGCGGAATTCCGAAGATGAAGCTGAATACCGGTACGATCGCGTCTAGTAGCACGCGGACCTGATCTTCAAATCGCTTCGGCGAATATGGCTTGTAGGTTGGACGGGGCACCCCCAAGGCAGCAAGATCAGGGACTAACGGCGCCAGGCTCCTGTTGAATCCGCTTTCATCTGCTGTTCGGGCACCTTCGTCCTCCATTGACACCCACAAGTTCATCGCGAAAGGTTTGGATGTGAGAGAGCGAATCTCCGCGATTATGTCTTTGATGGCGTCGGGCGGCAAGCTGTGTGCGCCAAACGATCCGAGTCCGCCAAAGTTCGACACTGCGGCTGTCAGTCTTTGCGATGACAATCCGCCAAGCGGACCTTGAATGATGGGATACTCGATTCCGAACTTGGCGGTGAGCCGGTTCTGGTTCCAGGA
>CAZSUK010000648.1:0-3686 GCA_964609355.1 uncultured Acidobacteriaceae bacterium
AAAATCGAAGGAGTAGCAGCAGCTTCGCACCGGCTTATCATGCAATCGACGGCACCGATCGACGCGGTTCTCAGCTCCATCGCCAAGGCCGATCACCTGCTGGTAACCGCACATGCGCGGCCCGATGGTGATGCCGTCGGCTCGCTGCTTGCCTGCTGGATGATCCTGCAACGGATGGGCAAGCGAGCGGACATGGTGCTGAGCGACGGGGTGCCACACATATACCGCTCGCTTCCCTTCGCAGCGCTGATACGGCGATCGAGTCACGTGGAGGGCGACTACGACACGGTGATTCTGCTTGAGTGCGATGGCATTCCCCGCAGCCGTCTGACCGGTTTGGAAAACCGTTTCCTGATCAACATTGACCACCACACCAGCGGGCGCGCTTTTGCCGACGTGAACTGGATTGACAGCAACGCCTGTGCGGTGGCCGAGATGGTGTACCAACTGGCAGGGGCGGCAGGCATCGACATCACAGCCGAGATGGCCACTTGCCTTTATACCGCGGTGCTGTCCGACACTGGCTCGTTTTGCTACGAGGGCACGGATGCCCATACGTTTGAACTGGCGCGCAATCTGGTTGGCTACGGAGCCAATCCAGTCGTCATTGCGCAGGACGTCTACTTCTCCAATCCGGCCGCGAAGATGCTTCTGCTGGGCGCCGCGTTGGCCAACCTGCACCACGACGGACATTTAGCCTGGCTCTGGGTGTCGGAGGAGGATATGGACCGTACCCGCGCGGCGGAAGAAGACTGCGAAGGGATCGTCAATTACGCCATCGCCATTGCCGGGATCGAGGTTGCTGTTTTTCTGCGTGAACTGCGGGACGGGCGGGCTCGCCTCAGTCTCCGCAGTAAGGGACGGGTGAATGTGGCCACCATCGCAGAGCGGTTTGGAGGTGGTGGTCACGAAAATGCCAGCGGCTGCACCCTGGACGATCCGTTGGCAGTCGCTACCGAGCGGATTCTCCATTGTCTCCGTAGTGAGTTGGCGGCAGCGACCTCGGTGAATGGGAACGGGTGAGGCACCCTATTCGTGGAGCTTAATGAGACACCCGCGTACCCGGATTTCCTGCTTCGCGCTGCTGGCGACGACCACGTGTGCAGCTCTCCCGCAGAGAGAGCCGTATGTAGATCATCAAAGCCATTGATCTCGACAGGAAACCCGGGGGCCATCCTCTCGCTTGAACGCTGAATCTGATAGCCTTGTGCCCGTACACTACCTGGCACAATCGATGGTTGAGAAAAAAGCAATGCTGGGTACGCCTCGCGTCGTGAATCGGCCGGGCACCTTGGATGATTTGAAAGTCCGTTTCCCTGCCCTGAACGAAACCCTGGAGGCCGTCAGCCTCTTCGTTTTTACTCCCTTCTTTCTGTTCTACGGATTGGTGCCAATCTTCGGCGGAGACGGGCTTGGACTGGTGGGCGCCGACGAGCCAAGATATGCGCAGATTGCCCGGGAGATGCTGAGCCGGCACGACTACATTACTCCCGTACTCTGGAGTCATCCCTGGCTGGAGAAGCCCGCACTTTATTACTGGCGGGCCATGTTTGCTTTCCTGGAGTTTGGTGTCCACGACTGGTCGGCGCGTCTTCCGTCGGCCAGTTTCGCTTTTATCCTGGTGGCGTTGATCTATCTCCACCTGCGTCGCTTCCGGCCCGGGAGCCAGTTGGACGCCGCCCTGATCACTGCTTCCTGCGCCGGCATTGTTGGCTTCGCGCGCGGAGCTTCGACCGATATGCAGTTGGCTGCGCCTTTCTGTATAGGAATGCTTGGGTGGTATGCCTGGTACGAGACGGACAAGAAGTTCTGGCTCTTCGACCTTTATTTCTTTGTTGGGATCGCCACACTTGCCAAAGGGCCTGTTGCTCCCGCCATGGCGAGTTGCATCATCTTCAGCTTTGCCGCCTTGCGAAGGGAGTGGTCTCTGCTAAGGCGAACCATCTGGATCCCAGGGGTGTTGCTCTACTTCGCCATGGTGTTGCCGTGGTACATCGCCGTCCAGCATCGCAATCCGGACTTCCTGCGCATCTTTTTCCTGGAACATAATCTGGAGCGCTTCGCGACCGGCCGCTTCATGCACGAACAGCCGTTTTGGTACTACATCCCGGTCCTGCTGCTGGCGCTTATGCCGTGGTCGGTGATCGCCATACGTGCCCTGGTGGACGCCATTCATTTATCGATCGCAGAGTGGCGGGCGCGGCGAGCCAAGCACCACTACGTTGGCCATAGCCGTTGGGGCGATGCCTTTCCTGAGTTTTTGGTCTTGTGGACCCTATTTCCGATCATCTTTTTTTCTCTTTCCCAATCGAAATTGCCGGGCTATATTTTGCCTTCGATTCCGCCGCTCACTATTCTTACCGGCGATTACATCAACCGCATCCGCCATAAGGGGCTGGATGGGTGGCTGCTTGTTCTGCATGCCGCTCTTTCCGCGGTCACGATTATGCTGGTGCTGCTGTTGCCGTGGCGCATCGGCCATCCTGGAATCCGGCCGCCAGCCAGTATCTTGTTGCCGGCGATCTCGAGCGGCGTGGCTGCTGCCATTCTCATCCTGATCGTTGTCGGCCGCTTTGGCGTCAAGCGCATGCGGGTGGTGACCATGGTGCCGCTGGTGATCATGCTGTTGTTTATCTTCGGAGTTGGCCCGTTCTTTGGCCTGCCCGCGCTGTCTTCTACCAAGAAAAACATCCGCCTGCTGGACGCTGCCTACTCGGCCCGGCCGCTGGCGGCCATCATCAGTCAGATTGCCAAGCCCAACGAAGTGGTCGCCGTTTACCGGGTGCGACGTGACGTCGAATACGGTCTTTCCTTTTACCGCAACCACCAGGTGGACTCCTATGACCAGGAAGGGATTCCCCCCGGGGAGCACATCCTGATAACCCGCGAAATCTATTCCGGCAAGCTGAATAGCTTGCTCGCCGGCCGGTCCTACCAACCGCTTTTCTCCTATCCTGCGCAAAACCTCGCCGTTTACCAGGTATTTGCCAAACCTTAGAGCTCAAGCTGGTTACCTGCCCCGAATTCCCATGTGATGGCCTCGTGCCGTACACTCCTTTTCAAACGCGGATGACTCCGGCCCTGAATCTGGAAATTCTCGATTTACGACATTTCTCCGCCAGCCATCTCAAGCCGGTGCTGGAGGCGGAGAGCCTTGTCTGGAATCAGCGGCTGCGCTGGGACTTTCATGCTTCCGCCAACCTGCTGCTGCAGTATCTGGATTCCCGCCTTTTACCGGGGTATGTGGCGATTGAAAACGGCCGGATTTGTGGCTACGTCTTCTGTGTTTACGAAAGCGAAAAGGCCCTGGTCGGGGACGTGTTCGCGATGCCCTCGGCGAGCAATCCCGCGTCAACTGCCGACGTCGAGCGACGCCTGCTCGAACATATGATCGAGCTGTTGCAGCATTCTCCAGGAGTTGACCGGATTGAATCGCAACTGTTACTGCGTCCCCATGGAACCCACGAAGAAACGCTGCGCCGGAACGGGTTTCAGATTTACGAAAGACTGTTTATGGAACTCGAGCTAAGTTCCGCAAACCTGGTGCATGCGCCGCTGGACGGGTTGAAGGAACTGGAATTGCGCACCTGGAAAGACAGCGATTTTTCCGCCGCCGGCCATCTGATCGCGCAGGCCTATGAAGGTCACCTGGACGGCATTATTAACGATCAGTACCGTTCCGTCGC
>CAZSUK010000649.1:0-6396 GCA_964609355.1 uncultured Acidobacteriaceae bacterium
ATCGTGGCAAACTCCGAAAGACTATCAGTGTGAGGTGGCGCGCTTGCGCACTGCGTGGGATCAGGAAGTGGAACGAATCTTCGCCCGCCGCCACGGACCACCCCTTAGCCAGGGTGAGGTGATCGGTTTGCTCAACGCGACCCTGGAGCCCAGGGACATTATCGTGAATGCCGCGGGCAGTTTGCCGGGTGACCTGCACAAGCTGTGGCGGACGCGCGATCCCAAGGGCTACCACATGGATTATGGATACTCCTGCATGGGCTACGAGGTCGCTGGAGGCTTAGGAGTTAAGATGGCCGATCCCAGCCGCGAGGTTTATGTGTTGATCGGGGACGGGTCGTATTTGATGATGGCCCAGGAGATCGTCACTAGCCTGCAGGAGAAGATCAAACTCAACATTGTGCTCTTCGACAATCATGGTTTTTCGAGTATCGGTGGATTGAGCCGCGCGTGTGGCAGTGGAGGGTTCGGCACGGAGTACCGGTATCGCGAAGAGGGTCTGACCGGGCCTGTCATTGCGACAGATTTCGTCGCGAATGCGGCCAGCCTGGGCGCGTATGCGGTGTGCGCACGAACCTACGATCAGCTCGCTGCAGCGTTGGCGGATGCGAAGAAGCAGCCTCGTACCTCGGTTGTGGTGGTCGAGACGGATTACAACGACCGCGTGCCCGGGTATGACTCCTGGTGGGACGTGCCCATTGCGGAAGTGTCAGAGAACCGAGCGGTGCAAGAGGCGCGCGCGGCGTTTGTCGAAGCGGCCAAAAAGGAGCGGTACTTCTGGCCCGCAAAATAAACTGCCCTCAATGTATTGAATCAGATTGATACGACCACGGTGAACACAATCCTTTCCTCAAGGCTACGGCCGAACTCTTGTTAGAATTGGTCATGACGCTGACCAGCTTTGGCACAAGGGAGTCGATATCTCCAACTCGTTTCTAGCTGGAATCGTTGCCTCCCGACGCATTTTTGACCTTCAGACGAAGGCACTCAAACGAAGGCGCGGAATGCATTGCCTGATCCTCGCCGCCTCCTATTTCTTGACCTGCAGTTTGGGTACGGCGCAACCGTCACAACCAGAGCCCGCGCCGGATGCGCCGGCGCAAAGCCAAGCGACGCAGACGACGTCACAGCCGTCCAATGCGATACAAAGCAGCGTAGTTCTCTTTAAACTGCTGCAGCAGAAATCACTGGTCTTTCCGGACCTCGCGACCAGCCAGGGACCTATGAGCAGTTGGCAGAAATTCAAGCTGGCGGCGAACAACAGCGTTTCGTTATCAACGATTGGAGCGGCTCTGATTGGCTCAGCGTACGGTCAAGCCACCAATCGCCCTTCGGGATACCAACAGGGTGCGGAAGGCTACGCAAAGCGCTTTGGAGCCGACATGGCTCGGTCTGCGTCGTATAACCTGTTCGGGAACTTTTTGTTGGCGTCTGCTTTGCACGAGGATCCGCGCTTTTTTGTAAAAAAGAATCTGTCGTTCGGGCAATCAGTCAAGTACGCCGCCGTGAGGGTGGTTTATACCAGCACGGACGGCGGCGAAAAGCAGATCAACTATTCAGGGCTGATAGGCCCATTGATGGCGGAAGGCCTCGCCAATGCCTACTATCCCGACAAAAACCGCACGGCTGGCAGTACTCTTACCCGCTATGCCGTCGATTTGGGGTGGAGATTCGGCGGGAATCTGCTACGCCAGTACTGGCCGACTCTCAACAGAAGGCTACGGCTCGCACCCGAGTCTCCGCCGTCCGATTCCAATCCATGACGGAAGTTCCCTTTAGCAAGACCGCGTAGAACAATATGTTCTCTATGTGATCCCATCAACGCAGCTTTGAGGCAATCTCTTGCCACAGTCAGAAGATCAACTTCAGCGCGAGCTGCATTTCTCTCGGGTCGAGGGCACTCGAGATCACAGCGAAATTCGACGCTCCGAAAATCCGACCCGGCAGAGTGAAGTTCGGATGATTGAGCATGTCGTACGCGTCCACCCGAAATTGCAGATTGATCGATTCCCGCAACGCCCAATCTTTCTGTAGGGATGTGTCCAAGTTAACGAAGCGTGGTCCAACAACGGAGTTGCGCGGATTGTTCCCGAACGTGAAGGCTGCCGGAAGGGAGAAGGCCGCGGTATCAAACCAGCGCTTGGCGGTTTTGGTTCCGGCATTTGGGTTGCCGGTCAGGTTGGGCCGCTCGAGATTGTTGCCGTTCACGAGCCCGATGTTTGCCACGTCGTTGGAAGTTCCCAGGTTCACGGTAAAGGGAGCACCGCTCTGGGCGATAAGAATTCCGGTCGCGCGCCAGCCGGCGGCAAGCGCACGAACCCAGCCAGTGGTCCCCTTCGCAAAGGGCAGCTGGTAGAGAACGTTGCCAACGAATCGGTTCCGGTGGTCGAAGCTTGAATCCGCCTTCTCGGCCGCCTGATTGTGCGCGTAGATATTCTGCGGGAGATTCAATTCAGCATTCGTGGTGCCGGCATCTGAGGCGTCGTCGATCGAGTGGGACCATGTGTAACTCACGTCAAACGACAGGCCGTGAGAAAATCGGTGGTTTGCCTCAAATGTCAGGCCGTTAAAAGCGGCCCAGCCGTCCCAGCGAATTGTCGTATACGAGTTGAGGTTTGAGAACGGACGGCGAGCCTGTACAGCACCCGCGCCGGGGGTCGGCAAGTTGACGGCGGTGGAACTGTCCGCATGGACCGTCCGCGAGCCCGCGTACTGAACTGAAAACGTGGTGTTAGCGGATAGCAATCGCTGGACGGTCAAATTCCACACTTCGTTGTATTCAATCTTGAAATCGTGATTCACGCCGTTTGCACCGATCGCCCCATTCGGATTTGCCGTCAGAATGCCGGTCGTGGCTAACGTCGGAATTCCGGTCGCGTTGTTGACAGTCTTGTTCAGAAAGAACGGTACATTCTCGGCGAGATTCTGAAGGACGCTGTAAGCCGCCTGGTTCGTGAATACACCAAACCCAGCGCGCACAACCGTTTTGTTCAGTGGGGGCACCTGCCATGCCAGCCCGATGCGCGGCGACAGACGCAGGGGCCGGGTATCGAGCAGGCTGTCATTCCAGTTCGCGGTTGTATTCGATACGACAGGAATCGACGGCTTCTGCGCGGCGGCAAACGCAGCCAGCGTGGCCGCCTTTCCGGCGAGGTTTGCGGGATTGCCCGCGACTACGAACCTCGCGGATCCAGTGCTCAAATCTACGTTGGAGGTTTGGTTGGTTTCTGCGACGAGGTTCGAGTTGTATTCGTAACGGATACCCAGATCCACCTTGAGTCCAGGTGTGAGCTGCCAGCCGTCCTGGAAGTAAAAATGGGCCCAGTTCGTTTGGGCATTTTCCGCTCCCTCTCCGATGCCCACCTGCCCTTGCGATGGATATCCGAATAGGAAATCAGCCAACGCGTTTCCGCTGTAGGAACCGTTGAAGGTATAGGTTCCACGCGCATTGTTAGGAAAAGCCGGATTGAACGAGAGATGGAAAAAATAGCCGCCGAAGGTGAAGGTATGCCTTCCGTGCTGATAGGAGACATTGTCGAAAAACTCAAAATTTCGATCGATCCTGGTGTTGAAACCCGTGGCTGTTCCGATGGTGGAGAACAGACCGCTTAGATTGGCCTGCGGGTAACCCATATCCACTGGGTTCGTTGTTGTACCGCTGAGCCCATACGTTGCTGCGAACGGATTCCCGGCATTAGGATCCTTTTGACCCCCTGACACGCGTAGCCATCCAAACCGAAACTCGTTCACAACGGCCGGGGAGAAAACGTGGGTCTCACCCAGCGCGAGATTAACAGTGTGGGTCTTGAGAATTCTGCCAAAGCCTGGCAGCAGGGCTTCATTCAGAACGCTCGAGCCGAAAGGGTCGAGCTCGTTTGCATCCAGTACAGAGGCGCGCACGAACGTCGTGTCAACCGCCGAAATCTGCCGATCCAACCGAGTGTTGTATTGATCTGTTCCGATCTTCTGCTGCCCGATGCTCCTCAGATTATTGCTGTTCCCGGAGGAAGTCGGAAGCGGCAAAAGATTTAGCAGGGCAACGGCCGCCTCCGTCGATGGATTGCTGGGATTGTAGTTCGGATCGTTATTTAGGTTGTTGTTGGCGATGGCCGCTTTGCTAATCGGGTCATGCACCGCGCTCAGGCCTGCAAGGTTGCCCGCTCGTTCCGCGGCTGTTGGAACGCTGAACAATTGGGACAAAGAGTTCCGCACCCTCTGACCATCGTAGTTGACGAAGAAAAAGGTTCTATTCTTAATGATCGGCCCACCGGCCGCGGCCCCAAACTGGTTCTCGCGAAACGGAGTCGGAACATCCGGCGGAGCGAAATAATTCTGCGCGTCAAATATGTCGTTCCTCACGAACTCGTACGCGCTGCCGTGAAAGGCATTCGTGCCGGTGCGCGTTATCACGTTGACAACACCGCCCGATTTGCTGCCAAATTCTGCGCTGTAGTCGGTCAGCTCCATGTTGAATTCTCGCGTGGCCTCTGGAGATGGACTCAACGCGACGTTGTTGAAGTATTCATCGGTGACGCTAATACCGTCGACGAGAAACAGATTGTGACCGGTTCGGTTTCCCAGCACGTTAATCAGTCGTCCCGTCTGCTGCAGGGAATCTCCGCGTGTGCCTCCGGGTGGGTTCACGACACCGGGGCTTAGAATAGCCAGCTCCAGGAATTGGCGGTCTTTCAACGGCAGGTTCACCACCTGTTGGTTCTCCAGCACTTCCTTGATCTCGGCTGATTCGACCTGCATCAACCCAGCCCTTGCCTCGACCGTCGCCGATTGACTCGACTCTCCCAGGTCAAGAGAGAAATCCTGTCGGATGTGGTCCCCCGCATGAAAAACTGCCCCGCCCTGAACGGCCTGCTTGAACCCCCGTGCGTCGACGGTGAACTTGTATTCCCCCAGGGAAAGCTGCGGCAACAGATATTGCCCGGCACCGTTCGACGTCGCCGTACGCGTTTGCTGTGTGGCTAGTTGTAATGCGGTTACGGTCGCCCATGGAATCAATGCCCCGCTCGGGTCTGTGATATTGCCGGTAATATCAGCCGTGTTCATCTGTCCTAAAAGTGCGCTTGAGAGACATGCGATCAGGCAAACAAGAAGCAAACCTCTTCCGTTGTGGCGCGCTTGGTCGACCCCCCAATTGCCTTGCCGGTTCGCATTAGATTTCGCATTGATTGCGTTAGCCATACGTGTAGCCTTGATCGCTATTTGGCGTACCTGACTCTACCCAGGCCCAATCACCCGATCACAGGGCTGTCCCGAGCCGCTTGCGACGTGCGGCAAAACCAGCGGAGTCTCCTGTTTGCCGGCAGACCGGGAGATTTCAGGCCAACTTTCGTGTTGCCCGAATCCAGAAGGTGTAGATCGGTGGTCGGTCGAGAGACTCCTCACGAGCTCGCCATCCGTGGACCGCAGTGCACGAATGGCGAATCGCTCGTGAACTGAGCCTCAGTCGTCATCGTGCATGCGACGTAAGTTGTTCTTGTACACGGCCTTCCCGATAGCGATTCCCAGGCGCTCGCCGGCGACCTGATCGGTTCGAAAATGTATCCCACCGTACACACGTGCGTCGGAGATGTCGTCGGTAATCTCCTTGAACGTCGTGTAATGCAATACGATGTCGGGCACGGTGGGATTTGACAACGTCATGAAATGCCCGCCTTCACCGTATATGCGTCTCAGAATCACGGCGGCGCCATTAGCTGCGCTGCCGTGGTTGGAGGGATAACTCGGGAAACATGGCGTCGTGACAAAGGGGGCAAAGCTGGGATCAGGATCGGTTTTCGGATTGCCGTCTGTGTCACCAGCATGGATCGCTGTTTCGGGTCGCCAGAAATTGTAGTGATACTTGTTGAAGAATGACGCGACCAGGCTGTCATTCATCGCCATGTTCATTACAGCCAGCGCACGAGCATTTTCGGTCAGAGAATGCCACCGCTCCCGAGCAACCTGCTGGACGGCCTGATTGAAGACCTCAGTTGGCGAGGACGCGGCATAGAACAGCGCGACATTCGCGCGATCTTGTGGTCGCTCTGTGCTGCTGATGTTTCCCACCGTCATCACCTCGTTGTAGGTTTTTGCATATTCGTGGCTCGTGAGCACTGGCGGTGGGTCGAGGAGATACTCACGAACACTCGAGATGCCGAACGGAGTTATGTTTTGCCATTGAAACGCGATTCCGACGGCGACTCCATTCACAATTGGGCAACTCGGTGTGGCTTGCCATTCCCCCGGAACCGCCGGCCCCGGTATCTTGAATTGCGGAGGCGACGATCCGTCGTTTGCGCGCCGGGCGATCATGGCCAAAGCTGCGGCTTCACCCGTGGCAATGCCGTCGGTCTTGGCTTGACCGTCCGGTATAGACGCGAGGGAGTTGGCGCGCTCGGC
>CAZSUK010000650.1:0-4309 GCA_964609355.1 uncultured Acidobacteriaceae bacterium
GATTGTCGAGTGGGTTCCGAAACGACGCCTCGTCGATCTCAGTCGTACGTTGTATGCGCAAAATCCCACTATCGTGGAAAGGTGTTGTTCTCCAGGTCGTAACGCTGCTCTCTCTTTTTGCCTCGACTCGCAGCTTCGTTAGCGAGACGGTCTAACTTCGTTTCTTTGCTGGTTGCGACGGGTGAGTCTTCTTGGCTCGGTGTTTCTGGGTTCTTCGTTTCGCTGGACATCGTTGTTCTCCTTCATAGTCTGAAAGCATTCGTGATGCCAGGAATGAAGCAAAGCGAACAGTCTGCGATGTGACTGAATCGAAACGACGTGATGCTGCGAAGATCCTGATTTTCTTGAAAACACCAGGAGTGTCAGTCGGCATCTCGACAGAAGTCGCGGGGTTTTCGACACACCTTCCTGCTTCATCTCAAGCGCTCACAGAAGAAGATGCGTGAATTCAGCTCTATCACTGGACATTTTCATTCGCGCGTTTTGGCATTGCGAATGCAATAAGCCTATTCGTAGTCGGCCAGAAACCATTGCGAAGGTGTCACATGTCCATCCCGCTTCGAGATTTCGGCAAAACAGGCGTCAAAATCTCGGCACTTGGTCTCGGCGGTCATCATCTTGGTGGCGCGAAAGACGAGAAAACTGCCATCGAGATCGTCCACCGCGCCCTCGATGGGGGCATCACCTTTTATGACAATGCCTGGGAGTACTATCGCGGCAAGACCGAGTCCTGGCTAGGACTAGGCCTCAAAGGCCGGCGCGACAGAGCCTTCGTCATGACCAAGGTCTGCACTCACGGCCGCGACGGTTCGCTTGCCCTGCAGATGCTCGAACAATCGCTGCGTCGTCTTCAGACCGACCACCTCGACCTTTGGCAGGTTCACGGAGTCGTCTTTCAGAATGATCCTGAACTGTTCATTCGTCCCGGTGGCGCTGCGGAGGCGCTGCTCAAAGCGAAGCAACAGGGCAAAGTACGCTTCGTCGGTTTCACCGGTCATAAAGACCCTGACGTGCATCTCGCCATGCTCAACACAGGCTTTCCCTTCGACTCTGTTCAGATGCCGCTGAACGCGTTTGATGCCACTTATTGTATGAGCTTCGAGCAGAAGGTCTTGCCCGTGCTCAACCAGCGTGGGATCGCGCCGCTCGGAATGAAGCCCATCAGCGGACATGGGGACCCTGTACAAGCGGGTGTCCTTACTGCCCGGGAAGCGTTGCGCTACGCCATGAGCCTTCCGGTTGCCTGCACCATCTCGGGGGCCGAAGAGCTGCATATTATCCAACAGAATCTCGAAATCGCACAAGATTTTCAGCCGATGACCCTTGCTGAAATGCAGGCACTGCGCGACCGTTGCCGCCAATACGCAGCGGACGGACGTTTCGAGATGTATAAGGTTTCCCTTAAATTCGATAATCCCGAAGCCCGGCTGGTCCACGACTACCCTCTCGATACGGCGCAGGTCGAGGTCAAGGACATGATCAAGGAAGCAGACAACACGGGCCACGCATGGCCCCAGGTTTAGGGATGAACTGTGATGACTGACCACAACGCCAACGTCGGACCAGAGGTAAGCCGGAGGGGCTTTTTGAAAGGGGCCGCGATAGCAGGAGTTTCCGTTGTGCTTCCCACTGCGGTCGCCTTCGAAGTCGAAGCCGGCAACGAAACCATTCCGGGCGGCTTCCAGGCGCAAAAACGTCCGCTGGGTAGCACCGGCCTTGAATGTTCCATACTGGGCATGGGCGGCTATCATCTCGGCACCGTTGCTGATCAGGTTGAAGTGAACAATATGGTCGCCAAAGCCGTCGACCACGGAATCAACATTTTCGACAATGCCTGGGAGTTTCACAGAGGCGTCAGCGAAGAGAAGCTTGGCATCGCACTCAAAGGCAAACGGCACAAAGTCATCGTGATGAGTGCCGTTTGTACGCATGGTCCCAATCACGACAAAGCCATGCGCATGTTGGAGGCATCGCTTACCCGCCTCCAGACCGATCATCTGGACGTCTGGCAGATTCACGAGGTCATCTACCACAATGACCCCGGCCTGATCTACGCAAGCGACAGTGTTCTCGGGGCCCTCACCAAGGCAAAGCAGCAGGGGAAGGTCCGTTTCGTGGGATTCAACGGACACAAGTACCCAGGTATCAATCTGGAGATGTTAGACCGTGGCTATGCTTTCGATGTGGTCCAGATACCCCTCAATCCACTCGACCCCGGGTTCCGCAGCTTTGAAACCAACGTACTGCCCGTTGCCCATCGACGCGGCATCGCGGTCCTGGGAATGAAGAGTATGGGTGGTTCTGGCGAACTCATCTCGAAGGGCGCGTTCACCCCCTCCGAAGCACTCTCTTACGCCATGAGTCTGCCCGTTGCCACGACCATCAGCGGCATGGATTCTATGGAAGTCCTCGACCAGAATCTGTCGATCCTGCGAGATTTTAAGCCGCTCTCCGCCGATCAGATGCAGACACTTCGGGATCACGGGAAACAATTCAACGATGGCCGATACGAACTCTACAAAAGCACGCTTAAGTATGACAGCGATCTTGGCCGCAGCCGGCACGGCTACCCCTCATCCGCCGAACTCCCCTTGTGAGGGTGCGCGGCTGGCAGAACGGACTCGAAGAGCATGACGGTTTTTGGGATGAGGTCAATTGTGATTTCAACGGGTCTTCGTGCTGAATGCTAACAACCCAAGGAGAAGAGGTCACTTTATGCATGCATGCAACGCGTCAGTCAACAATGTTGCCATAGATGACGTGAACGAGATGCGCGAAAAACTGTTAGTGTCGGCTGCAAAGGCGGGAGACACTGTCGCCTTTGTCGAGCTCAGCAAACGCCACTCCACCAAGATCCTGCGCCGAGCATATCGCATCGTGAAAAATTGGCAAGATGCAGAGGATGTGCTCCAGGAGTCGCTCATGCGAGCTTTCCTGCACTTGAAAGATTTCGAGGAGAGAAGCAGTTTCTCTTCCTGGTTAACAAGGATCGCTATCAATTTTGCACTTATGAGTTTGCGGAAGAAGCGCGGACATGTTGAGACCTCGATGGACGTTATCAACGATGACCATGCGACTCTGTTTCATTGGGAGCCAAAAGATCCTGGTGAAAATCCTGAAAGCAACTTTTCACGACGAGAGAGAGAACAGCAGCTGGAGGGAGCAATTCGACAACTACCACCGATGCTCCGGCAGGTAGTTCAGTTGAAACTTATCGACGGTCGCTCAGGAGAAGAGGTTTCACAAACTCTTGGCATCACTGTGTCGGCAGCCAAGTCAAGGCTCGCACGTGCGAAAACGGCACTGCGCGTATCAATCGCCTCCGGCGATCAGTGATATGAACGTTGAATGAGTTATGAAGCAACGGCTCAATGCCGGCAGCCAAACCAACAAGGAGATACGGAGATGGTCTTTAAATACGGCACTCAAGGCGTAGCGGCCATGTTGGCCGGCGCATCCCTCATAGTCGCCGAAAGTGGACCTATGAAGGTTGCCAGCGGCCGCCGCGAAATTTTGCTGCAAACGACCCAATCTTGGAACGGCCAGCCATATACGCACTATCCCACGGGCCAGCCGCAACTCACAACGATCAAATTAACCATCGATCCACATACCGCCCTGCCTTGGCATACCCATCCGTTCCCGAATGTGGTCTATGTGCTTTCAGGCACTCTGACGCTGCACGACAAAGCCAGTGGCAAGACGCGGGTCGTTCACCAGGGAGAGGCCGTCGGAGAATCAGTCGACGACATTCATCGCGGTGAGTCAGGGGGTGAACCCACTGTTCTAATCATTACCTATGTCGGCACGCCAGGCGTTCCGACCTCGGTCCCCGCGAAAGGTGAAAAGGCAGAGTACTAGACGGCGTTAATCTGGGTGTATGCCAAGAGATTCAGAGAAGCGGCGTTCACCTGGCGGCTATGGACTGCGCGGTTCAATCACAATCTCCAGGTTTGCCCGCTGCGAGCTTTCCTCATTTGAATTGACTGGGAGACTGTAGCCTCGTGTCTGTTTTAAGGCATGCGGTGTTAGAATTCGTTGTTCGCTGTGATCGATGCATTGTCTCCAGTCGTCGAGCGATGTCAGAGAGGGTCACCTCGGGTCCTGAAGGAACGAGTAACGCGAATACTGTGCAGGCAACAATGAAACCACCAGCAAGACAAGCAAAGGCAAACATGGCACCTCAGATGATTGGCGCTAGCGGTAGGCAATTGTCTCTAGAGCTGGTCTCGTTACAGACCAGAAACGATGCTGGCGCCCATCACTTGAATAGACGCTCATTCGATCGCATTGGATTCGCTACATCCAC
>CAZSUK010000651.1:0-22382 GCA_964609355.1 uncultured Acidobacteriaceae bacterium
TGGGATTTAGAAGTCTGCATGAGAACTGGGTTTTGTATCAGGGCACGACTTTAGTCGGGCCGAAAATGATCGAAAATATGTCGGGCTTTAGCCCCTGCCTGTCGTGCCCAGCCCCGAATTTTTCCGCAGCCTCTTTAGCCCTGGTGGTCGGGCTGGCGTGGGGACTGAGGACCGAGTCAGGCTTCGGGGAAAATATCCGGAAACACGGGTGGCGTTGCAGTTTTGTTTTGTTTGGCTTTTTGCAATGCGTTATCGGCGCCGAGGCGAAGGAGTTCGGGCATTCTGACGGTCGCTCCGGGCCGGGCCAACACCGTCGCAATGCCGATACTCACCGTAAGCCGCCCTTCCCTGGTGCGAGGTCCGGCAGTGGGGGAACGGAGATTGTTGACAGCAGACTGTACCCTTTGGGCAACTTTGGCAGCACCGCCTGGATTGGTCGAGGGAAGGATGACAGCGAGGTCTTCTGCGCCGTAGCGGGCGGCGAAATCCGTTACCCGCAAAGCCCCAATCACTTCCGCGGCTGCTTTCGCCAGGCAGCGATCCCCTTCGCGGTGTTGACGCCAATCATGAAACTGCCTGAAATGATTAAAGTCGAGCAGCAACAAAGAGATGTAGGAACCTTCCCGGAGGGTGCGGTTCCACTCGCCCTGCAGGGCGTCATCAAAAGCGCGCTGCGTGGAAAGTCCGGTAATTGAATCCGTGAGTTCCAAAGCGGAGAGCTGTTCTTGCAACATTCTGCTCTCGGTGGTGTCACGTATGACAATTATGGTTTCGGTAGGCTCTCCGGTGGCAGGATCGCAGACCATGCGGTGTTTGATCTCAACCCAGGCGATGGTTCCGTCTTTCTTTCGCATACGAACGGTCAGGGGAGATCGATCGAGCCCCGAGACCAGACTGTCGGGAAGAAAGGAAGCTTCTGCAGAAAGGATAAAGTCATCGGGTCTTTTGCCCGTCATCTCCTCCGGCTTCCAGCCCAAGATGCGAGAGCACGATGGAGAGACGTAGCGCAGGACCATGTCCAAGGCAGCGCGGCAAATGATGTCGCTGCTGTTCTCGGCAAGGAACTGGAAAGAAACGTCGTCTACGGCGGGCATAGGCTCCACACGCGCCGGCTAAGCGGCAAGCTGCATTTCTCGGGTATAACCCGCAACCGATTGGTGAAGTTGAAAGTCGATTTCGTCGGCTATGCTCATCACATCCGCCAGCACGAAGCTGTAGTCGATGTTGACCAGGTTGCTTTTCAAGGTGTGGAAGATGCTGATCTGCAGCATCCGGTATTCTTCCACCAGCATGGTGGCGGTATAGCCCTGACTGAAACGATTTGCTCCGTGCTCCCCAGCGCTCGAAGACATCAACTCTTTGGTGCCTATGGGTTTTTGCGTGCGGAGACGACCGATCATTTCACGAAAGAGATCAGGCAAATGGCCGCAGCGCTGCTCCCGGCTCATGGGGATGGCCATCAGAGATTCTTCCAGTTGGACACGTTCGTGCCAGTTCTGGATGGTGTCTTCTGTGGTCCGCTCCAGAATTGTGGCGACCGTCTCTATTTTAGGTTTACGTTGGGGACCGCTCGCCATCCTCTGGTGGATGATCTCGATGAGCGAAATTAAATCCATCGGCTTCACCAGTATTTCATCGGCCTGGTTCATGATTGCTTCAGCCGCCGCGGTCATTTCAGGAAAAGCGCTGAGTAGCAAGGTCACCGCTGCAGGATTCGCGTGACGCATGGCGCTCACCACGGTGAGCCCGTCGCCCGCGCCCGGCATGTGCAGATCACTCAACACCACGTCATATGTCTCTGGACCGGAGATATGTTTCAGCGCCTCCGGCACGTTGGCGGCGCTGGTGACGCCAAAGCCGGACTGCTCAAGCACACCGGTGAGGATTGCGCGCACCATTTCATCATCATCAACAACAAGAACCTTGATCTCGCTCATTATGTGTCTCTAATTGGGACTATCGGCGGAGTTTGGTTATTGTTTAGTGCGAAATGGTCTTGTTCTGACCAAAAAATTAGAGTGGACGGTATAAAGAGAGGCAGTGTTTGAGGCGCAGCAATCGAGCAGCATCTCAAATCTGTAGGACGAAAGGTAAATTTGCGCGGCGCCCCAGGAAAGACTGCAAGCGAAAATAGTTTGCCCCAACCGTCCAGGTGTCCGGTTGGGGCAAATAAGAAGACCAGTTGTCCAAGAAAAAGCCTTACCGCATTGTTGTGGTCCAGAAGAGATATTTCACCTTATATCCCTTGGTCATCGCCGGCGGATTGGTGTTTCCCCAAACTTCATGGTTCCAGGAGACTGCCTGCAGCTTATTGTGGGCGGTCTCAAACACCATAGGAGGTACAGGCTGTTCGCCTTCCAATGCATTGAAGGTGACCTTGATCTGTTTTCCGTCATCCTGCCAATGTCCAAAGTAGGTGCTGGATCCCTGACCGGGGTCCTGAGTAACCGTGGCAGATCCATCTGCACCCAGGCTCACGCTCATGGACGGAGCTGTTTTCGGCGCCCGGGTCACATAGATACCGGCAAAGCTTGCGTGAATGTTGTTATCCGCGGCCAAAGCGACCACGGGTGAAATTGAGACCATTACGCCCGCCAATAGAACACGCAGTGCGGAAGTGGCTGACTTCTCAAGTACTTTGATTGCTACACAAGGCATAATGAATCTCCAAGACTGCAGGTTTGTTACTTTGCTAATAGGAATGTACCGGTCATGACCCGTTTAGGGAATTGATCTGTGCGAACGTTGCAGTCGAGGGTAACGCGGCGCCGATGACCATTGGTTTTCAGGGCAAAAACCAAGCATCCCTGGCGCGTTGTTGGGCGTCCTCCAGGCCTTCTGCCGGATGACAAGGGGATGGCTGACTCCCGTGGAATCAGTTTTCCTGTAACGGACGAGAGCTGAGGCGCACTAACCTGCGGAGGCTTTCCCATGAAGCGTTTTTCCGTCTCCACGATTGTGATTATTTTGTTTGTATCCATTGCTGCTTTGGCATAGCAGCGCAGTGTGCTGCGTCTCTCATGCAAAGAAAAGCCGCAGAGCGACCCGCTCTGCGGCTTTGTCTTCCAGGTTATTCAGGATCAAGCTCCGAAAATTTTGCTGGCCAAACCAGCGAGTCCTCCTTGTTGCGCCGGCTGGCCGCTGTTGCCCGACATGTGAGAGACCACGAGGGGTAAAACGACAGCGATTACTGAGCTGGCCACGGTGGGAGAGATACCGGCGCGCTGGGCAATGTTTTCCATAAGGGAAGGACCGAGGCCCTGCTGGACCTGGTCGGGGCTAACGGCTTTGTTTTCTCCCGGGCTCACCCAGGATTGAACCTGGTCCCCGAGGCCGTTCTGCTTTAGCTGGTTGAGGAGCCCGTCCATTCCCCCTGGGTGCTCCTGCATCACCTGGCTCAGGGCATCGGCTACACCATGGTGTTCTGGGGATGCTCCGCCGGCAATGGATGTCAATGCATCAAGTAAGCCCATATTTGCTCCTTCTCTTCTGTTGGGTGCTGTATGCCGTGCGGCGGTTCGCTTCAGCCGTCGCCATCAAGTTGCCGCTAGAGTACGCCGTTTGCGCAGTCAGTTCAATCTCCTGACGCGCTTGACCTTATCCGCATCAAAGTGCCAAGGAGACTCGTTATATGAAAGCTTTTCCGTGGATCTTCGTGGGTGTCGGCTTCGGCGTACTTGCCTATATTGTTCTGAATCAGCCCGGCCCGCAATACGCGACCGGCGATGATGATGTCGAATACGCGGCGGGCAGGACCACCTTCTGGGGCTCGAAACAGCGGCTGGCTGGGACCGGCGGCAACCTCGCCGGGAAAATCAAAGAGGGTTTGGGACGTGTGACCGGTGACGACCAACTGGCGAATGAAGGTGCCGCCGACCAGCTGGTCGGGGCGATTAAGGACACCGCCGGCAAAGCGGCCCAAGTGGCTGGCCAGACGATCCACGATCTGAACCGCTAAACCTTGCGTTCGAGGACATGCCCCCAGATTCAACCCATCTCAAAGAACACATCGACGTAATCCTGAGGCACGAGGAAGAGTTTCTGACGCGGCGCACAGCGGCCGAGCGCGTCGGGGACTCTTTCGGCGCGTTTGTCGGAAGCCTGCGTTTTATCGCCATTCACGCGGCATGGTTTATGGGCTGGATTCTGATCAATACTCTAAAATTTGCCCACATTCCCCGGTTCGATCCTCCGCCTTTTCCATTGCTCGATTGCATAGTAGCGATTGAGGCGATCTTTCTTGCCAGCTTCATCGTTATGAGGCAAGGCAGATCAAGTCGCCGTTCCGATGAACGCGACCACTTGATCCTGCAGGTGTTGCTTCTGGCTGAAAAGGAAATCACGGCCGTACTGCAGATAGAGAGGCAGATTGCCGACCGGGTCGGCCTGTCTGAGGTAGCCAAAGACGATGACATAACCCAATTGAGTCAGACAACGTCGATCGATGATGTGGCTCAGACGCTGAAGGATTCCATGCCTCTGGAATAGGACTCGCTAGGGCTTGTTCTTATCACTCGTTGCAGGCGGGATGGCGGGATCCTGTTCGTCCATCGCTTCCACTACGCTGTCGTCGGTTACGGGCCGGCCGTCACGAATACTCTGCGCGCCAAGAGAATTCTCACTGCCGGCAGGCGCGTTGCGATCGATTTTGCTGTTCTT
The DNA here is from genome assembly GCA_964609355.1 of uncultured Acidobacteriaceae bacterium. Taxonomy (GTDB): domain Bacteria; phylum Acidobacteriota; class Terriglobia; order Terriglobales; family Acidobacteriaceae; genus PALSA-350. The sequence continues at coordinate 4,660 of CAZSUK010000651.1, forward strand.
GCTCTGGTCTGGCTCGTTTACGGCCATAGTTTTCCTCCCTGTGGTTTCAGGAAGTAGGATGCAGGAATCGCCCCGGCGGTCGATGGTAGGCTGATACCCGGAGTCAAGCTCATGAAAGCACTTGTTTATCACGGAACTAGGGATCTGCGTTACCAGGACTTTCCTGATCCTCATGCCGGCACTGGAGAAGTGCTGCTGAGAGTCAAAGCTTCCGGTCTTTGTCATACCGATTTTAATGAGTACATTAACGGTCCGCTGTATGTTGCATCGGATCCTCATAAAAGAACCGGCCGCTCCATACCGCTGGTTTTAGGTCACGAGTTTTCAGGCGAAGTGGTTGAGCTTGGTCCTGGCGTTACTCGGTTGCGGGTTGGCGACCGGGTTGCAGTCAACGCCGTTGATGCCTGTAGAGAATGCGAATTCTGCCGTCGAGGGCTCTTTGTCCATTGTCCCATTGCAGCCACCATCGGCTTCGCCCGCGATGGGGGATATGCGGAGTACGCAGCTGTCCCTGAAGACTGCTGTCATGTGCTGCGCGCAAACGTGTCCTATCGCTCGGCGGCCATGGCAGAGCCGTTCTCTGTGGCTTTGCACTCTGTGCGGCGGGCAAAGGTCGAAGTGGGCAGCAGGGCGGCCATCGTGGGCGGCGGCACAATCGGATTGTGCACGCTCCAGGCTCTGCGCGCTTGTGGCGTAATGGATGTTTACGTGATTGAGCGTTCTTCCGCCAAGCGGAAGTTTGCTGAGGATTTAGGCGCCAGCGCTTTCATCCACAGCGAAATTGCGGACCCTCGGCAAGCCGTCCTGCAGCTGACTGGCGGCATGGGTGCTGACTACACCTTTGAATGCGTGGGCTCTGGCCCAGCATTGCAAACAGCACTCAGCGTGACTCGCCCAGGCGGCACTGTTTGCCTGACTGGAGTGATCTCTCATCCCATGGAATTCAATTGGAATGATTTGCTGCGGGACGAGAAGGCCGTCACGACCACGAACGCTTACAACGACGAGTTCCCTATTGTGATCGCTATGTTGAACGACGGAAGGCTGAAAGCGGAGCCACTGGTTTCGCAGACTTTTCCGCTCAAAGATGCCTGGAGTAATTTGACCCGTTTTGAAGAAGCGGGAAGAGCGAATATCAAAATGCTGATCGAGATGGCCTGAGCCCGTTCACTTGCCGGGGACGGAATAAAAGGCCAGCTGGTCGCGCGTCAGCACCGCGAGCTGTGACGCATCCGGCGCCAACGCGTAACCGTCGCGGCTTAACGACGGAGACCCGGCGCGCACAGCAAGCAGGCGCTTACCATCCGCGGCACGATAGACGCGCAGCTCTTCGGACGAGAAATGCTCGGCGTTGAGCGGCGCTCCCGGAGGCACGGGCACACTGGACTGCACGATCTTCACCACAAACGCCTCCTGATTGGCACTGCCTTCGGCGGCATGCCCACAGTCATTCTCGGTCGAGTCTCCTTTCAGTGCGAGCTTGCCGTCACGGCGGAGCACCCGATACTCGCGTCCCTGGGTGCTCTTGTCGCAGCTGACCAGGAAGATTAAGTCGGGCGCGATGCTGGAAAGCTCAGGCGTGCAGCTGGAGGTGAACCGGGCCACGACCGAGGTATGGTTGTCCCAGGTCACCATGGAGATGCGGTAGCGCATGTTCGACTGCGCCGTCAGCGTAACCTGACCCTCGTTCAACAGGGTGGGCGCCATGAGATTCGACCGCGCAGTTGATTTGGCGATTGTTTCAAAATTGGAGTTCAATACCAGGATATTGACATCTTCTTCCGGGTCGCCGTTGAGGTTCTCGCGAAGCTGGGCATGCAGTTCCGGTGTATGCCGCTCATGGAGCACGCCTAGGGCAATAAAGCTGCCGTCGGGCGTCACGCGCACAAAGGCCAGCGGTCCGTCTAAAGGAACTCGATTCTGAATCTGCAATCCCTCGCCATAGACGCGGAGCTCCGAACCGACGTGCACCAGCACCCGGCCATTCGACAATGGCCAGAGGTATTGCCGGTGGTCAGGCAATGCCCAGTCAACGGTATGTTTGACCTGGTGCGTCTGTGTGTCCACGACAGCAGCACGAATCACGCGGACAGTCGAGCCCATCCTCTGCGCATCCCTTGACACCAGTTCATGCGGGTTGAAGGCGACCAACAGTTCCCGGGGACCGAGATAGGCCAAGGCCTCGTCGTGGACAAAGTTGAATGCGTCTCTTTGCGGGCGCGGCGAATAGCCCAGATCTCGGATGGAAATAGTGCCTGTGGCGCGGCCCATATCATTCGCATTGCCCGAGGGCAACGCGACATTGCATTGCGGCGGCGCACAAAGATCGACGTCGTTGAGGGGTGGCTGGACGGGTCGCGCCTCAGCCCTGGCCGCAGCGGGGGTACGAGCAACCGTCTCGCTTGATTCCGGCTGGCCCCCCTCTGGTTCGGCGGACGCCCGGGCAATTGACCACTGCGCCGGAACCAGCAGAAACATGGAGTGCTTCTCGAGCGCTACGTCGTGGTCCTTCGAGGTCAGTATGGAACTGTTCTCTGGACCAGTGCCGACGCTGAGCTTCAATCCCTTGATGCGGTAGACGTCCCCCATCTCCATGCGCGGGATCATCGGGAACAGATAGATCGCCGAAATCAGGTTCAGCGTAGGATCATTGCTGATACGCATGCTATTGAGAACGATGGATCCCTTGATCCCGGACATCGCCTGAACCGGCAAGCTCTCACTGAGTATGCCGAGATCGGGGTCGTCCGGCGGAGCCGCGATCGCGGAAAGCAGCAGATTGAAGGGGCCCATCTTCAGGTCTCCGCACTGCGCCCTGGTAAAGGCCAGGCCCACTTCGGAAGCTTTGACCGGCTTAATACTGGGAACCACTGAGACCACATGGGCCTCGAGTACTGCTCCGTTACTGAGATGGCAGGTAGGGCTTCGCCACTCGACGGTAACTCGCGCGAAAACGGTCTGGCCCACTTTCAAGAGGCGGGCGTGCAGGTCCGCCATCAGCTCCGCCTGAATGGGATCGGAGCCCGGCTTGGCGATTTTCTCCGCAGAGACCGTCGCGCAACAGAGAGCAAGAGCAGCTGCTATCCCCAAAATCCGCATGTTCCTCCCGGCCTCTGTTGGCAGCAATTCTATTACGGGCGCTCACTTGCCGGTTTCGAGAACCAGGACCCAGTCCTGGGGGATCGGCAGCGGCGGCGGTTGATAGGCGTCGAGCAGGATGGCCTTCTCCTTGCCAAAGTCGTCCCAGTACTTCCCCGCTAAGGAGCCACGGTAGACTCCCCGCGCGTCGACGAGCTTCTGGTCCAAGTGCTCGTCCGCGATGAGTGTGGGACTTTTTCGCAACGTCAAATTTTTCAGCGGGATGGAGGAGCCGCTATTCTCCGGCCGGGGTCCTGCGCCTCCGGCGGTGACGTTGCTGACGGTCACGATTTGCGACGTGTAGGTGTGGGTTCCATCGGTAATGGATACAACCGCCCATGGCCCTCTGGCTTCGGCACTGAGAACGGCGTTAGGTGCGAGAGCCGGCACCGGCGTGCTGCCCAGTGGACGGCCATCCTCGCCTTTTTCACGGTCGAGCAGGTAGATCGTTTTTTCGCTTGGCGAATAGACGGCAGCGAGATAATTGCCGGCATCGTGATAACGCAGAAGAAGTGCAGCGCCTTGATCGCCAGGTAGGTCCACGCTCGCCTGCATATCCCTGACGCTGATCGTGGTGAGCGGATTTTCTCCGGCTTCCATTTTTTCGCCCGGCAAGGGACGTTCGATCGAGCCCAGATCGAATTTGACTCCTAACGTCGGCTCCCAGTAGTAAGCGTGGTATCGAACACCTTGCTCCAAATCAAGGACTGTTGGGGGCGCATGGCAGAACAAGCTTAAACAGGGGATATAGATCACTCTTGCCTTGCCGGGAATGCCGGCGGCGTAGGGTGCAAAGATATTGCCACCTTTGGCCTTCCACTCACCTGCGGGATAGGACCATTCGGTACCCGAGGGTTGAGGGGTGGGATCGGTAAGGATAGCGTCAAACGATCCCAGCTCGGCGCGGCGATCTTTTCGCAGCTCCAGGAGCGTGGTGCCGCGTGGCGCCACCCACTCCGGATGCGGTTCAAATTGCCACCATGATTGCTTCTGAAGCAAGCCGGCTCCCAGGCTGATCTGGTACGCGCCGGGAAGATCCATGCCTTCGTCCCAGGTGAGCAGGGTGTACCTGGTGCGCTGGAAAGGTTTGTCCGCACTGTAGGCCTCGAACACAGGATTCGCGCCATAGGTGTAGCCGGCGGCCCCATTCAACATCGCCAGCCAGAAGGCGACACGCTGGAAATCTTCGAGGTTGGTCCCACCAATTCCCTCGTATCCGATTTCCCCGACGACCTCCGGCTTTACCAGGGGCCGCGAACGAGAGACATTAAGCAGCGCGACCTCGAGCGCGATACTCGGCCAGCCCATGTGGCTCGGTTGAAAGAGATCGAAGTCGGTCAACGATTCATCTTGTAAGGCGACATCAAAGGGAGGCGAGATTTCATGAACGGTGACGGGATGATGATAGGGGTCGGTTGCGCGGACATAGCGGGTCACCTCAGTCCAGCCCGGAGATCTTAGATCTGTCAGCTTCCCATAGAGAACGATCCCGGGATATTTCTTTCCTATCTCTTCAGGTGGATCGAAGACCTCTCCGCCGACTATCCAAAATACTGGGTAAGCCGCATAGCGAGCGATGATGTATCGCCAATGCTTTTCCATTTTGGCGATGCCCATTTGGCCCAGGGCTTGATGCCACGCTCCTACAATGGCAGGAGCGATTCCCGCGTCCACCAGCAACTGGATTCTGCGGTCCGCGGAATCAAAATACTTAGGATTGATTTGTTTGAACTCAGGATCCCAGACGGCTCCGCCTTCGTTGCGAAAGCCAGGATCGACGGGCGCTTCCTCTTCATTGGATGGGACTAAGCCGGCGACGATCTGAACTACGGTGAATCCCTTGGTCTTGCGGTTGGCGGTGAGTTTCTGGAAGCCGTCCCAACTCAGGCGGTCCGATAAGCCGGTCCACCACGTGTCTCCCAACCAATAGAACGGGGTTCCATCTGCGTACTCGAAGTAGCGCTTATTTGCTGCCACGCGCAACATCCCGCGCGGGCTTGCGGTGAGGCTTACCTGCGCCTGGTGGCTGTTGAGATCAGGATTGTTCTTGTCTGTGCTTTCGAGGTGGTAGGTGTAGCTGCCGCTGGAGGGAGGGGCAAAACGCACGGTCCACTGATTGCCTCCGCGCCAGAAAGCAGGCACACGCCAATTCTCAGTTCCTTTAGAAAAAATAACGTCCACGTCGAGTTCGTTGAAGGGGTCGGCGTAGGCCTTGTGGGAAGTAAAAGTCTTCTCGAAGATTCCGTGATTGTTTGTTTGCGCAGCAGCTAAGCCGCTTAGGATCGCAAACAGGGAAACAGTCGTCAGAAGCTTTAACATCTGTCCCTCCGTCAGCGCACAAGGTGAGCGCGAAACTTGCGAACGCCGTCCAGGAAGACGCCGATATCACTGCCCAGGCTAATCGCGCGAAAACCCTTGCCAATCCAATGCGCGGCCGACTCGGGAGTTGGCGGCAAAAATCCTGGAGCGACGCCGTGACGCCGGCAAACAGCTACTAGTTCATCCATCGCAGCGAGAAACCGTGGATGGTCGAACTGCGCCGGAATCCCCATGGAGACGGTCAGATCGTAGTGTCCCATCCAGGCAACGTCCACGCCTGGAACGGAGATAACCTCCTCCAAATTCTGGAAAGCCTTCTCCGTCTCCAGTAGGAGGATGACGGCGTTCTCTTCATTGGCCTTGGCAAAGAAGCTCGCATCTCCGGCGCGATAGAGATCGTGGGCAATGCCTAACGCCACGCCTCTGCGACCTTGCGGCGCATACTTGAGTTGGCTGACGATATCTTCGGCCTGCTGCCTGGTTTCCACTCTCGGCACCATGACACCGCGGGCGCCGATGTCCAGCGGGCGCGACAGTGGCGCATAGGCAACGTCAGGCACACGGGCGATGGGAACGATGTCACTGCCGCGACACGATGCGACCATTTCAGCAAGCAGGGCAAGATCGCAACGGCCGTGCTCCATGTCGAAGATCACGAAATCGAGTCCACAGGAGGCGAGCATCGGCCCAATGCCAGGAGTAAAAAGCTCGAGCACCATCTGGCCCAAAAGCAGATCGCCCTGGCGGAGGCGCCGGCGGAAGCTCATGCCGTTTTGTCCGCTGCTGCGGCGACGCCAGCTTTGTAAGCATCAAGCTCAGTTTTGTAGTTTGACAGCTTCTGCAAAAAGGCAGGACTGCTGAGCACCTGCGGATTGACAACGTGCTCGGGCACCTCTCCGCGATGGATCGCCAGTGCGCCCTGGCAATCGATGCGTCCCATGTCGCGGAACAGCTCCTCGGTCCAGGCAATGGAATGCGAAGTCAGAATGACATTCTCCATGGCTACCAACGGAGAGCTTGCGCTGAGCGGCTCTTTCTCAAAAACATCGAGGGCGGCTCCCGCGATCCTGCCGCTTTCGAGAGAGTCGATGAGTGCGGCTTCCTCTACGATCGGCCCGCGCGCCGTGTTGATGAGCACTGCATCCGATTTCATGAGCGCAAACTGGGGCTTGCCCAGCAGACCGCGCGTCTGCGGAGTAAGCGGGCAGTTGACCAGGACGTAGTCTGAGTTCCGCAGAAGTTCTTCGAGCGAGACCATTTCGACCCCAAGCTCGGTAGCGCGTTGGGGCGAAGCGTAGGGATCAAAGGCGAGAAATTTTCCTACGTCCAGGACTCGCAGCAGTCGCACCGCTTCCGACGCGATGTTGCCCAGACCAATGGTGCCGACAATGCGTTGCCGTGGCTCGCGGCCAAGAAGCCGAGTGCTTTCCGCCCACAGCCCCTGGCGAACCTGGCGATCTTTGCCGACCAAATGGTGAGAAAGAGCCAGGACAAACAGCACGATGGCCTCGGCAACCGGACGAACCACTCCGGCCGGCGTGATATACACGGCAATTCCATGTTGTGTGCACGCCTCCAGATCGACGTTGTCATAGCCAACACCGCAACGGCCAATCGCACACAGGCGAGATACTCCCACCAGCGACTGGGCCGTGATCCTGGGCTTTAAGGTGATAAGTACGTCATACTGTGACAATTGATCGGGAGTGTATTCTGCTCGATATTCTTGAACGAAATCGTGTGAGAGCCCGGAAATGCCTTCTAACAGCGACAAACCAATGTCCGGGAAGGCAAGCTGTCCGTGCTGATCGCGAAAGTCTGCGGAGAAGCCAACGCGAAATTCACTCATGCTTTGCGCTCAAGAACGATCACCCAGTCACGGAAGATAGGAAATTCGGGGGGCTTCCATGACCCGCTGGACCCGCTGCTATCCGGGTGGACGGATTCGATGGGGATCTCTGTGCCATCGCTGGGATTGAAGAAGAAACCGGTATAGTTTGCGGTCTCCAGGTTCTTGAAGGTTACTGGTTTAAACGCGGACGGAGAGTAAACGAAGATAGCCTCGCCAGGAACTTGCCCGGCAAAGGGTTGCCAGTAGTCGGTTGTACTCCAACGCGGTTCGATGAGATCTGGTTTGGGTTCAAGCTTCCACCAAGAATAGCGAGTGAGAAGAGCCTTGGCCAGTCCGAGTTGCGCGGAGCCGGGAAGTTGAGCAGCGATGTCCCACGCGGGACCGCCCCAGGAATGGCCATGGGGAGAGAGTCCGTAGGGTTGCTGGCGTGTATTTACCTGCCAAATGCCGTTGGCCCCGTAGGTGTGGCCGCCGGTTCCACTCAACAGCGCTGACCAGAACATAAAGCGCTGCACTTCCTGGCGGCTGGCCTCGGCGATCCCTTCGTAGCAGACCTCTCCAATCAGCACCGGCATTTTGGGATTCGCGGCCAGCGAGTGATTCACTGTCTCGATGGTGTTGGGAATGCTCTGGCGGTCGTTGTGGCCGGTCTGCAGCATGTCGAAATCCAGCACCGCGGGATCATCAACACAGAGCCGCGCACTGCGGGAGGGATGGATGGTGATGGGATGATGGCGCGGATCCGTGGCGCGCACGTAACGCGCCAATTCTGTCAGGCCATGTTTTTGTGTTTCTGCATCCTGTTCCTTGGTTTTGGAAAGGTAGTAGGGCATGGTGCCCTCACCGGCAAGGCACCAGACAACGGGATACGCGCCCCAGCGTGCGATCAGATAACGCCAATGCTGTTTGGTTTTTGCCAGGCCCATGCGAGGGATGAAGTATCCCCAGAAGCCGACTACGCAGGCGGCCAGGCCGTGGTCCGCCAGGTGCTGAATGCGGACGTCCGCCATATCGAAGTACGCGGGGTTGATGCGAGAGAAATCCTGTTCCCAGGGGAAGCCCGCTTCGTTCGCTCCGCGAGGATCGAAGGGCTCCATGTCAGGGTAGAGACCGGCAACGATCTGGACGATGGTGAAACCCTTTTGTACTCGATCGGCAGTTAACGTTTCGAAACCGTCTGGCCAACTGAGCCGCTTGCACAGGCCCATCCACCAGGTGTCACCCAGCCAGAAGAAGGGCGTACTGTCGGCATACTGAAAGTGACTTTTGTCGTCGGCGACTTTCAGCGCGCCATGCTTGTAGTGGCTGTTCGTACCGGTATAGGGGAGCACGTCGAGCTCTGACACACGCTCGTGAAGGTCTCTGTTTTGGGTGTCATTACAGGCTGTTCTGATGTGATAAGTCCCAGGGACTGGTGGTGCGTAGCGCACGCGCCATGTTGATCCCCCCGCCCAGAATGCCGGCATCCGCTCCTGTTGACCATCGGGACGAGTCACCAGGGCATCGAGGTCTACTTGATTGAACGGATCGGGGTATTGCTTTCCGCTGGTGTAGGACCACTCCGTTGGCTCGCCTGTCGCGGCCACTCGAGCCTGCCCCAGGCCAGACTTGATTGTCGAGGTGGACACCGCGCTGGCAGCCAGCGCTTTCACAAACGATCGCCTCGACATTCCATCCAACATGAAAAGATCCTGTATGCGGGAGCCACCAAATAATGGTTCAGCCACGGTCCATGTGTCAAGACGTTCCCCGATTCACAGACATGGGGTGGGGCCCTATCTCGCAGCTTTAGGCGGAGTTTATTGGGTGTGAAGAGTCTCGGGGTGAGAGCAGTGGTATCCCACATCTCGCAAACAACGAGCGAGATGTGGGGCACCCGTGTCCGCGGATGAGGGGAAGTCTTCCGACCGAAATTTCCAGCCAAACTGCCGAACTCAGAATAGGATGGTTGGGGTTTGGGAAAAGATGAAGAGTAGCTTGGTTGAGTTACGGGTCGGTACCCGGCGAAAGAGCACAAAGGCCGTGCCTCTAAAAGCCGGCGCGCTCACCGTGGACTTCGTCGCCGGAGGACTGCGCACGATCCGTTACGAGGGCCACGAAGTTTTGCGGGCCATCGCTTACCTGGTGCGGGACCAGAATTGGGCAACCTACAATCCCGAGATCAGCGAATGCGTGGTTGAAAAGACCAAAGACGCTTTTACGATTACTTATCGAGCACGCTGCGCTTCTGCCGATCCTACCCAGAGTCTTTCCTACCAGGCGCGCATTACCGGAAATAGTCAAGGCCATCTCGCCTTCGATGTCACCGCCGAACCGTTGACCCCGTTTCTGACGGCACGCTGCGGCTTTATTGTGCTCCATCCCATCAATGGTGTCGCCGGCCAGGAGGCAATCGTCGAGCACGTCGATGGCACGCAGGAGCAAGCGAGGTTCCCCGAGCTTATTTCGCCCGCGCAGCCCTTCAAAGATATACGCGCCATCCAACATTCGGTTACTGCCGACATCACAGCACGATGCGTTCTGAACGGCGACGCGTTCGAAATGGAAGACCAGCGCAACTGGTCGGATGCTTCTTTCAAAACCTACGTTCGCCCGCTCTCGCGGCCCTGGCCTTATGTCATGGAGCAGGGAGTTATCAACCGGCAGTCAGTGGAACTGACCGTCAAGCGGAACCCGGGCTCACATCGCGCCCCCGCGCGTAAAGAGAAGGGCCCAGTGCGCATCACCGTCGGCGGCCCGGACGGTATGTTTCCAGGCATCAGCGTCTCTGTCTACCCTGACCTGATCCCTCAGGCCCTTGCTCACCAAGGCCTACTGAGCGGGTTGCAACCGCAACTTCTGTTGTTCCACTTCGACCCCACCAAGGGCCACGGGCACAACGAACTTGCCGGCTTTGCAGACATCGCCAGGCACATGCCGGACAAGACAGAGTCCATGCTTGAATTGGTGCTGCCTGCGCAGCAAAGTGTGCGTGAGGAACTGTCCGGCTTGGCGGAAATGGTGGCAGCCAGCGGCCTGCGCTTATCAGGCATTCTGGTTTCGCCTGCGGTCGACCGTCAATCGACCTTGCCCGGCTCCACCTGGCCGGCTTGCCCGCCATTGAGCGAGATTTACCAGGCGGCCCGGGAGGCGTTTCCGGGGTTAGCCATTGGCGGCGGCTCGCTCAGCTACTTCACTGAACTCAACCGCAAGCGCCCGCCCGTCGAACTGCTCGATTTCGTTTCGCATTGCACCTGTCCCATTGTGCACGCAGCAGATGATTTGAGCGTCATGGAAACCCTGGAAGCGCTGCCGCACATCGTGCGTTCAACCCGCGCCTTCATAGGGCAGGAGAAGGGCTACTGGATCGGCCCTTCCACGATAGGGATGCGGCACAATCCCTATGGCGCGCGGGTGATGGATAACCCGGCGAACCAGCGCATCGCGATGACCGATCGCGATCCGCGGCAAACCAGCATATTCGCAGCCGCATGGATGATCGGCTATGTCGCGGCCACGGCTGAGGCACGGCTGCAATCGCTAACGGTTGGTAGTTTGACCGATCGGCTGGGATTGGCCAGCGCGCAGGTTGAGGGAGAACTGCTGCTCCACCCTGCGTTTTATGCGGCGCGCGGGCTGGCCGAGTTGGGTGGTAATAAGCGGTACCACTGCCGCTCCAGCCGTCCTGGCTGCGTAACTGCCGCCGCCGGTACCGATCGCGAGGGCAGACGTGTTGTCTGGCTGGCAAACGTGACCGGTCGAAGGCAAAAAGCAGTAGTGGAGTGGAGCGGCCAGGCACTCTCAGGGCACCTGCTGGACGAAGTTAGCCTAAGCGAAGGCGGCGCGGAACCATGGCGCGCATGGAAGAGCGCTGAATCCATTGAGCTTCTACCCTACGCGGTGGGCTGCCTCCGGTATGTCTCCACCTAGCTGGGTCAGGTGCGAGAATAACCGCTTCGTTCTGAATCTGGACAGTTTCAGCCGTCGACGCTCGGCCACGTTAACAAATTGGCCCAAATTCGAATGAGAAACTTCTTTTCCCTTGACATTAGTATTTTGCACCCTATATTTTCGGGCGCGTAATTAGGAATAGTTTTTTTGCGTCGCTGTTGAGAGCGAAGTGCATATTGCTTCGGTTCTTAAACACCGACACCAAATCAACCGCCAGAAGGTGGAGGACAGTCCACCGCGGCCGCAGTCGTCATTACTTCAGGAGGTCGTATGTCGATGAGGCGGATTTGTCTCTTCGGATTTATCGCCCTAGTTGCGGTGAACATGGTCGCGGTCAACCCGGCTTTCGGGCAGGTGGGAGCCACCGGCACCATCCTCGGCACGGTCACCGACAGTACCGGCGCCGTCCTTCCTAACGTCAAGATCACCGTCACCAACACGGGAACCAATGCCGCCTTCACCACAGAAAGCAATTCTGCAGGCGACTTCGACGCGCCCGCGTTGCACCCCGGCACGTACACGGTTTCAGCGGAGATCGCAGGCTTTCAAAAATCCGTGACCGACCCGTTCACCCTCCAGGTTGACTCGAAGATTCGCATCCCACTTACTTTGAAGCCGGGAGCGGTGACGGAAACGCTGGAAGTGGCTGCGCAGGCCATCAACCTGAACACGGACGATGCCGCCTTGTCCCAGGAAATAAGCGGGGAGGAGGTTGCTAATCTTCCGCTGAACGGGCGCAACTTCATGCAACTACTTTTGGTCGGTGCAGGCGCCGTGACCGTGGGCGGTGAGCAAGGGACCATGCGCCAGGGTGAAGGCAACGCCGTTAGCATCAATGGCGGCCGGCCCGAGGGAAATAACTATACCCTGGACGGGCTGGTAAATACGGATCAGGCGATGATGACTCCGGCAGTGATCCTTTCCCAGGACGCAATCGGGGAATTCAAGGTGCAGAGCGGCATATACCCTGCTGAAAATGGATTCGGCGCCAGCCAGGTCAACATCGTCAGCAAGGGCGGAACAAATTCCATCCACGGGGCTGTTTACGAGTCGAACCGCAACAATGCCTTTGATAGCTCGCCGTTCCCTACCGCGACCGATATCATCTCCGGCGTAAAAACCGAGAATCCTATTCTGCATCTGAACCAGTTCGGGTTTGTCGCCTCCGGCCCGGTCTATATTCCTAAAATCTACAACGGACGCAACAAGACCTTCTGGATGGCGAATTACGAAGGCTGGCGCATGAATAACGGCGCCCGAGTGGAAAACGTTGTACCCACGGCAGCGGAATTGGCGGGCGATTTTTCCGCCACGACCTATCCCGCCGTGACTGGCGCCCCCGGAGGGCTGCTGCCTGCATATGGAACACCCACCTGCACTGCAGTGCAAAACGCGGGCTACGACTGCCTGCCGGTGGACCCCTACACCGGGCTGAACGACTGGGGAACCAAGGTTCCGGCGGCTTTTCAAACGGCTCGGATAGGTCAGGTGGCGATTGCCAATCATTTCTGGTCTGCACCGAATGTGGCCAACACACCCGAGGGGACCACCAACTTCATCACCAATATTCCCGGTCCACTGGTCATGAATCAGCAGACCTACAGAGGAGATCAGAACCTCGGCAGATATGGCGCAGTTTTCGGCCGCTACACTCACGCCTATTACAACAACCACACCCAGTACAACTCCGGATCCATCGACTACGGTATCGAGGAATATATCCAGACCGAAGACGCGTGGGAGCTATCACATACCATCAGCATCGGCGGTAAGAACGTAAACAACTTCCGCTTCGGCAAGCTGCGGGCCCAAGCCCCGGAAGGTTCGGCTCCTGTGCCATCTTCCGTGGTCAGCGCGCTGGGCCTTTCGGGGGCCTTTACGGTCTTCACCGCTCTTCAGCAAACATGGCCGAATGTTGGCATTGGCTCATTCGCCAGCGGTGGTGGTCCCGTCAACTCTTACAGCGGATCGGATAATCCGAACTGGGAGTATGCCGATTCGTTCACGACGGTTCATGGAAAGCATACCTTTGGCCTGGGCCTCGACTATCGTCGCTGGCACCTGATTCGCAACCTTGACGATGATTTCTACGGTGACTGGGGGTTCAGCCCCAATACGGCCGTAAAGAACTTTCTGACCTGCACCAATCCCGCCTCAGCCCTCAACGGTGGTCAGCCGCTTTGCGGCACCGGCAACGCCATCGGTGACATGCTGACCGGCTATTACAACAACGTAGGGGGATTTGTACCCGGTCCCTTGAGCCCGAAGGACCAGGCTGGCAACCCACAAGACCACGTCTACAACTATTGGGGGCCGTACTTTGAAGACGACTGGAAGGTAAGCCAGAAGCTCTCCATCAACTACGGCCTTCGTTGGGACTTCCGGATGGCACCCTATGAAGTGTCGAACCATTTCTTCTGGCTCGACACCACCAACCCACAAGGTGGTCTTTGCTACGCCGATCCGAATCTGACGACCGACGGGGTGGCGCCTGGCGTTGGCATCAATGGCGGCCCAATCCTCCGCTACTGCGGCAATTCGCCCCGCGGCGGCCAGAAATATCCCTTTGCCCCCCGTTTCGGCCTGAACTACCGGGTGGATGACAAGACGGTTGTTCGCGGCGGCTACGGCATCTTCTTCGACTCCTTTGAAGGACGCGAAATCGATGACTCGGCGGACATCTTTCCGTATAGCATCCGCAACAATCTCACCCCCACGACTGTTGCCGGCACTCCCAAGTTAACCAACCAGATGTTCCCGATTCACACCACACTCGGGCCCTTCCCAGAAGACACGCTGTCGTTCATCGCGGTTATCCAGTCGGAGAATCCGCTCGATCCCTATGTCCAGTCCTGGACAATCTCCGGTGAACGCGAGCTGGCGAAGAACACGACGCTCGAGATTAACTACATCGGCACGAAATCAACTCATCTGCTCGATCGGCACAATATCGCGCAGCCGTATCAAGTCCCGGCAGCGAGCCAGGCCTTCTGCCAAGAGACGGATCCAGTCACTGGTAGCTACGTCAACCTCAGCCAGGCTCCCTGCACCACGGTTAGCCGCTTGCCCTATCCAAACTTCAACGGCTTTTACATTGACAGCGACTTCCACGGCTATGCCAACTACAACGCGGCCAACATCAAATTCGAGCATCGCGCTCACGATCTGGCCGCAACAGCAGTCTTTACCTGGGCCAGAAGCCTGGACATCAAGTCGGCGGCAGCCGGCGTGGGCGCCACGGGAGCCGGCTATCAGGGCTTCGAGGACAACCATAACCCTAACCTGGACTACGGACCTTCGGACTTCGATGTCGATAAGAGGTTCGTCGCCAGCTACGTGTATCAACTACCCTTTGGGCGCGGCAAGAAATTCGCAGGCGGAATCAACCGGGTGGAAGACCTGGCAGTTGGCGGCTGGCAGGTAACCGGCATTACCACCTTCCAGACCGGCTTCCCGTACACCATTCAAGGGAACGATATTCAAAGCGTGAACGACAGCCAGTTTATGCACGGGAATATTGTGCCGGGCTGCAATATCAAAAGCAATCTGACTGCGCGGTTCCAGCGGATCAATACGTCCTGCTTCACTCAACCTCCGCTTGGGACGTACGGAACCATCGGACGGAACACCCTGCGCCAGCCGGGCATTAATAACTGGGATTTGGGTATTGGCAAGCAGTTCGCCTTTACCGAGCGGCTCAGATTCCAGATCAAGGCGGATGCCTTCAACGCCTTCAACCATCACCAGTATGGGGGCGATGTAGGTGGCTTGCTGGTCGCCGGATCGGGAGGCAACGCGGCCATTGACAATAACGTGAATGACTCCAAATTTGGCTTGATAACTCAATCCTCGAAATCCCGCGAATTCCAATTCAGCGGCAAGGTCACATTCTGACTCGTAAACAACCTGATCACCAACCCACCTCCGCCACGCCTTCCCGGCGTGGCGGAACTGTCTGCGTAAGAGATAAACTTCGTCCATGAATCGCAAAATAAGCGGCGCCGCGATGTGCGGTTCCCTGCTGCTCCTCCTAGGTTCTGCCCCAACGTTGGCTGCGCAGGGCTCTCAAGAGGAGCAGCAATACTCCCAAGCGGGCCAGGAGGCGCTGGCGGCGGGGCGCTATGACGAAGCAGAGAGCGCTTTCAAGAAGCTGGCGCAACTCGACCCCGATATTGCCGAAATCCACGCTACTCTCGGTCTTGTCTACTTTCAGGAGAAGAAGTTTAACGAGGCGGTACCCGAGTTGCGGCGCGCGCTCAAACTAAAGCCGACATTGACAAGAGCAGCTACGTTGCTCGCTATGTCGCTCTCTGAGACCGGTGAGTACGAGGAAGCACTGCCCGGGCTGGAGAAGGGATTTCAACACCCGCCGGATCCGGCAACGAAACGCATGTGCGGTCTGCAGTTAATGAGGAGTTATACCGGTTTGCAGCGTGACCAGGATGCAGTGAACATGGCTTTGCAGTTGAACAAGCTGTATCCGAACGATCCGGAGATTCTCTACCATACGGGTCGCATCTACGGGAACTACGCTTTTCTTACCCTGCACAAACTAGAAGTTGTGGCGCCCACATCGATATGGCGGCACCAGGCTGCCGCCGAAGCTTTTGAAAGCGAGGGCGCGACCAACCAGGCGATTGGCGAATATCACGAAGTTCTTAAGCTGGATCCTCAGCGTGTGAGTATCCACTACCGCATTGGCCGGACCCTGTTGGCGCGCTGGCAGCTTAACCATGCAGCCGAAGATAGAGAACAGGCGGTGCACGAGTTTGAGCAGGAATTGCAAGTAGATCCGAGCAATGCCAACGCGCTGTATGAGCTGGCTGAGATCCGTCGCCAACAAAACGAGCTTGACCAGGCGGAGCAACTCTTTTCATCCGCGCTGAAATACTACCCGGACTTTGAGGAAGCGCAGGTGGGTCTGGGAACAACCCTGATGGCGCTGCAAAAACCGGACCTGGCACTACCGCATTTGCAGAAGGCAGTCACGCTGAATGCCGAAGACGAGGTAGCGTGGTACCGCCTGTCTCAGGTAAATCGAGCTCTCGGCAATAAGGACGAGCAGCAAAAGGCACTGGCACAATTCCAGCGAGTGCGGAGCGAGATGGCTCTGCAGCAAGGGACGAGTCCACCTGGAGAAGTGACCAAACAGGCGCTGCAAAATGGTGAGGTTCAGTAGTCTGCTCAGTGCAGCAATCCTCCTCACCTT
This sequence comes from uncultured Acidobacteriaceae bacterium, assembly GCA_964609355.1. GTDB lineage: Bacteria > Acidobacteriota > Terriglobia > Terriglobales > Acidobacteriaceae > PALSA-350. The sequence goes on from CAZSUK010000651.1 coordinate 21,108, forward strand.
GACTGGTTGCGGGGGTGGGAAGACCGGCTTTTCCCCACCGCCGATCAATCTATCCGTCTCGGTCAATAACGCTACCATTACCGTTCCTCCAAATAACATGGCGGTCAATGTTCCGGTAACGATTGTTGCCCCTACGGAAACCGCAACGTTTACCATCACCGGCTTGCCTGGCGGTATGTCGTTCAACTACAAGGAATCGGAATCCAATCCTTCGGGATTACTTACGCTGATGGCTATTCCCTCAACCATGCCAGGCACTTATATGCCGCAGATTACCGTCGGCACATTGGGTCAAACGGCATCGGTGCTTTTTACGCTGGTGGTAACCGCCCCGGCCAAGCCGGCCCTCGGTTTCACCAGGTAGATCGGACACCTTTAGTTCTGGAGTGGGGCTGTGCAGTTGCCCGTAAAAAAGTGCGCAAAAAGCGCAATAAGCCCCTCTCAGTTTCAGGCTCGGTCATTCCCTCTGACACGGACGCTCACAAAGAAGAACATTTCCGAGCGTCCGTGTCAGCTAGCCCCGGATGGCCAGGGCTGTCCCGGTGGTGTCGTGTTTCATTAAGTTGTCAAAACTGCTCAATCAAGAGGTCGCCTGGGCGCACCCTTCCTGCACGGCGGTTTCTGCTCATCGCGGGGAGCAGGAGTGCCGCGGACAGGCGTATTCCGTCACTTCGATTGTCACTTTACGGTTTGCTACACCCTAGTCATCTGATCCTGGGCTTTGGCGGCTAAGTCCTTTGTTTCATGAAGGTGCTCAAATTTTCTAATTAATTAATTTGGCCATCTTGCCTCTTTTAGCCGTCACTTTGCTGTTTGCGACACCCAAGTGACCCTGCGCGAACGCTGATGTTTCGGGTGGTAAGCGGCAGATGCACGGGCAGAGCGCGCCGATGCAACGCCAAGCAGGGCCATCGTGGCGAGACGGCTCCGACGTTTGACTCTACTTTCACAGTAGTACGGTTTTGGGGCCGGCGTCGAGTGGGTAGGAGGATTTCTTTGGTAACCATGACAGGCGCTTTCTCACGGTCTAAAGATTGTATGCGAGAACCCCGGGAGAGTACCGCTGGTCCCTCCACTACGCTAACGCTTCGGTCGAAAAACATTTCCAGGAAAGAGCGGCTAAACCGCAGATCTCTCCACTGCGCTCCCCCGGATTTCCTGTCGAGACCCGTGGCTTTGATGATCTGCATGCTGCTCTCTTTACGGAGAGCCGCACGTGGTCGTCGCTAGCAGCGCGAAGTAGGAAATCCGGATACGCTTCGGTCGAGATGACAA
>CAZSUK010000652.1:0-18064 GCA_964609355.1 uncultured Acidobacteriaceae bacterium
TCAGGGATCCGCGCACGACGCGATTTTGACAGGGTTTCGATTTTGACTGTGCTGCTTCTCGCCGCTCTTTGGCTGGGACCGGTGCTTCGGGGCCGGGCACAAACTGCGAAGGCGTCGCCGATCACCATTTCCGGCAGCCACTTTGTGCGCGATGGCAAGCCTTACCAGATCATTTCCGGGGCCATCCACTATCCTCGCGTGCCGCGCGAGTATTGGCGTGATCGGCTGCAGAAAGCGCGTGCGATGGGCCTGAACACGATCGAGACATACGCCTTCTGGAACCTGCACGAGCCAAGCCCGGGGGTTTTCGATTTCAGCGGCAACAAAGACATCGCGACATTTGTTCGCATGGCGCAAGAAGAAGGCCTCAATGTGATTGTGCGGCCAGGTCCGTATATCTGTGCAGAGTGGGAGGCCGGTGGCCTTCCGGCCTGGCTATTTGCCGATCCCAGCATCAAGGTGCGAACCAGAGATGAGCGGTTTTTAACCGCATCGAACCGCTATCTATCCCAGCTGGGCCGGGAACTGGCTCCTCTGCAAGCGACTCATGGCGGCCCGATTATTGCTATTCAGGTTGAAAATGAATACGGGAGTTATGGAAACGACCGGTTATATCTGGAGCAAATTCATCAGTCGCTGATCCGTGCCGGGTTGGGAGACTCCATCTTCTATACCTCCGACGGGCCCAGGGATCTGGCCAACGACGCTTTACCGGGGATCCTACCGGTAATCAATTTTGGTATCGGCAAGGTGCAGACCTCTTATATCCGGCGGTTCCTCGGCTTCCTCTATTTGGCCTCGACGATGAGCCAATTCCACTTTGACCAGCCCTGGATGACGGGCGAATACTGGGCCGGCTGGTTCGACGGCTGGGGTGGTGAGCACGCGCATACAGATGCCGCGCTGCAAGCAAAGGACCTGGCCTGGATGCTGGATAACGGATATTCGGTCAACGTGTACATGTTTCACGGAGGAACCAGCTTCGGGTTCATGAATGGCGCCAACTTTGGCAAGGATGGATATCTGCCGCTGGTGACCAGCTATGACTACGACGCCGCGCTGGACGAGGCGGGCAGACCAACCAGAAAGTTCTACCTGTTCCGTGATGTGATTCAGCGCCGGACGGGGATCGCGCCACCTCCGTTGCCCAGCCCGTTGCCCATCGCGGGAGTGCAGGAATTTCAACTCACAGAATCGGCTCCACTATGGAGCAATCTGCCCACTCCAGTCAGTGTCGACCACCCTCGTTCGATGGAAACTTTTGGCCAGAGTTACGGGTACATTCTTTACCGCAAACAATTGACTGGACCGGTTACGGGCACGCTGGTCGTCGACGACGTAAGGGATTACGCCGCGGTGTACCTTAACCAAAAGCTGCAAGGCACCCTCGATCGCCGTTTGAAACAAACGCAACTCGCGATCACCATACCGGCGGGCCCAGTGACGCTGGACATTCTGGTCGAGAACACAGGCCGCATCAACGTTGGTCCGCTGCTCCAGGAAGGGCAGTCGGGGATCACCAGGTCTGTCTCGCTCGCAGGTCGTGAGTTGTCTGGATGGCAAGTATTTTGCTTGCCCATGAATGGCCCGGAGGAGTTGAAGGACTGGAAGAAAGAAGCGCGTGGCGGACCCGCATTCCATCGTGGGACCTTCACAATTGCATCCGTCGCCGATACGTATCTTGACGTCAGTGCACTTGGCAAGGGGTTCGTGTGGGTCAATGGTCACAATCTCGGGCGCACATGGGAGATTGGTCCGCAACAGTCGCTGTTTCTTCCCGCACCCTGGCTGCGGAAGGGTGTGAACCAGGTTGTGGTATTCGACTTTACTGACCTTGACGCACCAAGACTGCGAGGGGTGAATAATCCAATCTGGTCCAAGAAGCAGCCGCCTCTGCTACGGTCGAGTCTCTAACGTTCGCCTTGGGGAGACCGCAAAACGCTTGAATACCCGAAAAGGAACCACACTCAATCAGCGCCGGTAAATTGCGCCACCCTTCATCACGAAGGAAACGTGCTCAAGCACGCGGATGTCTTCCACGGGGTTGCCAGGGACAGCGATGATGTCGGCGTAGTAGCTGGCCTTGAGCGCACCGAGGTCGTGCTCCCAGTCAAGGAGCCGGGCTCCATTAAGCAGATCGGCTTTGAGCACATCGAGCGGCTTCATTCCGTACTCCACCATCAGTTCCAACTCGCGCGCCTGGGTGCCGTGGGGAAAGGGGCCCACATCGGAACCTACCGCCATCGGCACACCGTGCTCCAGTTGGCGGTGAAACTGCTGCACATGGTAGTCGAGCCACTGGTGCTCTTCCGTCGCCCGCTCCGGCGAACTGGCATGGGCGGCAAAATATTCCTGAATGGTAAATGTCGGTACGGCGTAGATCTGCTTCTCGCGCATCAGGCGCATGGTCTCGTCGCTCAACTGGTCTGCATGGTCGATCGAGGCCACCCCGGCCTGGGCGGCGTACAGGGCGGCGGGCTCTCCTTCACAATGCACGGCAACGCGTGTCTGCAGACGCGCGGTCTCGGCAACGGCTTGGGCCAGCTGCGGCTCGGAGTACTGGACAATGGTGTGGAACTGGCCGTCCTTAATAAAGACACGGCCGGTTTCGTAAATCTTGATGAAGTCTGCTCCGTCCTTGATTTGCTGGCGAATGACGCTCACCAGTTCATCGCCGGTGTTGGCGTAGGTGGCATTGGGTAGCACATGCTGCTCAGGGTTGTAGTGCATCGCGTCCTCATGGCCGCCGAGGATGTTGATGGCGTTGCCGCTGACACGCATGCGCGGTCCCGGGATATCTCCCTTATCTATCGCCTCGCGAACGGCAGTATCGGCCGGTCCGGCGCCTTCCGTGCCCATGTCCCGTTCTGCGGTGAAACCAGCCAGAAGGTCGGCTTTCGCGGCCAGAGTCGCAGTGATCGTCCGCTGCGGCACGGACTCGCTCACGGTTTGCAGATCTTCGGCGCCGGGATGAAGGAAGAGGTGGACGTGGGCGTCGATCAATCCCGGCATCAGCGTGGTGTCGCCGAGGTCGATCGTCTCCGCTTCGGCGAGGTGGGGCACGGAGGAGCCGGCGGCAACAATCTTATCCCCTTGCACCAGGACCTCCCCAGGCGAAACAATGCGACCGGCTTCGATATCGAGCAGGCGCGCGGCATGGAGAAGGACAGGGTGCCCCGGCGGCGGAGTCTGGGCCCCGGCCCCACTGACAAGCGCCAACAAAATGCAGAAGAAGAATTGACGATGCATGATCAGGTCGGCTTGCAGAATATCAGTAGATCCGGTCAATCGCGGTAAGCGTATTAGTATTGGAGCACTCTATGCGCCTGCGTAGAACGATCCGCGAGATCACTTACCACTTCGAAGATCTACGCGACCTTATGGCCAAAGCGAGCCCGTACCGCGCGGGAGATGCATTGGCGGGGATTGCTGCCGAGAGCGCTGAACAGCGAGCCGCAGCGCAGATGACGTTAGCCGACGTTCCCTTGCGGGACTTTCTCGAGCAAGCCCTGGTCCCTTACGAGAGCGACGAAGTCACCCGGCTGATTATCGATACGCATACCCCGGCTGCCTTTGCTCCGGTGGCGGCGCTAACGGTGGGAGATTTTCGCAACTGGCTGCTCTCGGATGACGCGACTGGCGTGGCATTGGCAGCGCTGTCGCCGGGTTTGACACCGGAGATGGTGGCTGCGGTCAGCAAGTTGATGCGGGTGCAGGATCTGATCCTGGTGGCACGCAAGATCCATGTCGTGACCCGATTCAGGACCACGGTTGGTCTGCCGGGCAGGCTTTCCACCCGGCTACAGCCGAACCATCCGGTGGATGATCCGGCTGGCATAGCAGCGGCTATGGTCGATGGGCTCCTGCTGGGCTCGGGAGACGCGGTGATAGGGATTAACCCCGCTTCGGACAATGTCGGCAGCGTACATCGGTTACTGGAGTTGATCGACCACGCACGGCAAAAATATGCCATCCCGATACAGAGCTGTGTCCTGGCGCATGTCTCGACCCTGATGGCGGCGCTCGCACGCGGCGCGCCGGTCGACCTGGTTTTTCAGTCGATCGCCGGCACCGAGGCCGCTAACCACTCGTTCGGAGTGAACCTGGCGTTGCTGGATGAAGCCTGCGCTGCAGCACGGGCGCTCAAACGCGGGGCAGTTTTTGACCATGGCGGTAAGCAGACACTGGGTGATAACGTGATGTATTTCGAAACCGGACAAGGCAGCGCGCTTTCCGCGGATGCGCATCATGGAGTGGATCAGCAAACCTGTGAAGCGCGGGCCTATGCGGTTGCCCGACGCTACCAGCCCATGCTGGTCAACACCGTGGTAGGGTTTATCGGCCCAGAGTACCTGTTCGACGGCAAGCAAATCATTCGCGCCGGACTAGAGGACCATTTTTGCGGCAAGCTGCTGGGACTGCCGATGGGCTGTGATGTTTGCTACACCAACCACGCCGAGGCCGACCAGGACGACATGGATGTGCTCCTGACGCTGCTCGGGGCGGCCGGGGTGAACTATATTATGGGCGTTCCCGGGGCCGACGACGTGATGCTGCATTATCAAAGCACGTCCTTTCACGATGCCCTGTATTTGCGCCGGGCGCTGGGTCTCCGGCCGGCTCCGGAATTTGAGGCGTGGCTGCAAAGCGATGCGCGATTGCGGTTAAATGTACCTGCGTTTCTGGCATAGCAGATGATCACGAAGCATGCTCGAAAGACAAATCAGGACCAGCATGTTGTGGACCCGACGCCGACGGAGATGTCTCCAGCAGCGCGCGAGGCTCTCAGAAGCTACACCCCGGCTCGGATTGGCCTGGAAAGAACCGGGGTGAGCCTGGCGACACGCCCCTTGCTTGACTTTCAACTGGCGCATGCGCGGGCTCGAGATGCGGTCCATGCCGCCATGGACGTGCGCATGATGTGCGATGAACTGCGGCGCCACGGATTGCCTGTATTGGCGCTAAAAAGCCAGGCCGGAGACCGGAGTACCTATCTGAGACGGCCTGACCTCGGCAGGCGATTGAGCGAAAACTCGGCCACGGTGCTTAAGCCCGGGGAATACGATGTGGTTTTTGTCGTCGCGGACGGCCTCTCCGCGCTGGCTGTAGAGAAGCACGCGCTCCATTTGGTACGTACGATCTTGCCCATGATCGCGGGCTGGCGGCTAGCGCCGGTTTGCGTCGTGGAGCAAGGCAGGGTTGCAGTTGGAGACGCGATCGGCGAGGCACTGCACGCGCCTCTGGCTGTAATGCTGATTGGGGAAAGGCCAGGCCTGAGCTCCCCTGACTCTCTTGGCGTCTACATCACCTGGGAACCGCGGAGCGGGCGCAAGGACGCGGAACGGAATTGCATCTCGAATATTCGGGAAGAGGGATTGAGCTACGCGGCGGCGGCGAGCCGGCTGCACTACTACATGGACGAAGCAGCGCGGCGTCACATGACAGGGTTGGGGATTAAGGATCCTGCAGAGGATTTGGCCCAGTTGTTGTGATGAGGTGAGGAAGTATTTTTCCCGGGGTACCTTTGCAAAAAACATTTCCAGGAGAGGATCGTTGAACCGCAGATCTCTCCACTGCGCTCTCTTCGGTCGGGATGGCAAAAGGGGAGAAGAATAGAGGGGATAGAGCCATCCCGCCCGTTCGCCTATTCGGCGCGGCTGGGCAGGTTTGCCCATAGATAAGTCCGGAAGAAGGTCAGGGCACGCTGGTTGGCGGAATCCATAGCATTGCTGCTAAAAACGTGGCCTTCATCGGGATAGATCCCGGCTTCGCAGGTAAAGTCTTTGAGCTCGCAGAGGCGAACAAGCTGGCGGGCATTGACTACCGGGACCTGCTTGTCCTGCTCGCCATGAAAGATGAGCAACGGAGGCAGGCTTTGTACCTGGGAAAAGAATTGATTAGGGAGAAGACCAGACCACTCGGCGATGGCTCCGACACCTGTCTTCTGGGAACCGGCAAGTAGGGCGACGGAAGCTCCCAGGTCCTGTCCCACCAGGGCGATTTTCTTATTCCGCAAGCCTGGGCGAGCACGTAAATCGGCCACAATATCGTCGACCACCTGGGCCCAACGGCGATAGTTGGCGGCGGTAGGTTCAGTCTTGGGCGTGGCGCTCAAGTAGTCGGCCACGAAAACACGAAAGCCGTGCTCAGAAAAAAAACGCGCTTGCATGCGGCCGATTCCGAGATCGGACGGGCCCGAACCATGCAAAAGGACGATCGTCGCCACGGCGTCATGAGCGTCATATACCACGCAGGAGACGGGCTTGCCATGGCTCATGAAGGTGGCATACTCCACCGGCAGCGTTTGGCCCGCAGCGCCCAGGCATAAAGACAGGAATATAACCAACCAGAAAACTGACATCTCAGAGCACCTTCAGGACAACCACCGAGAGGTCGTCATTCTGCGCAGCTCCTGCGGTGAACCGGTCCGCGCATTCGATCAGTGCAGTGACGGTGTGCTGGGCGGAGCGGTGGTTATTTTTTCGGGCGGCCGCGATCAAACGTTCTTCTCCCCATTCCTCGTAGTCGGCAGTCATGGCTTCACTGATCCCGTCGGTGAAGGCGATGAGAGTGTCGTAGGGATACAGCTGCAGACGCCCTTGGTCATAGTGGACCTCGGTCAGGATGCCGATTACCGGGCCGCCGATTTCCAGGCGCTGCACAGTGCAGGGAGATTCCGGGTTGCAGAAACTATCCATCCCCGGAGCGGTAGGACGCAAGAGTACCGGCGCGTTGTGCCCCGCATTCACGTAATCAAGGGTGCGGGTCTCCGGATCGTATTCGCCAAAGAAAAAGGTGACGAAACGGTTGTTGGTGGAGGAATCGTAGATGATCCGGTTGAGACCCTCGATGAGCCGGGCAAGACTGATGGTGCCGCTGAAAGTAAGCCCGTGCAGGGCTGCGCGGATGGAGGCCATCAAAAGGGCGGAGGAGATACCCTTGCCGGAGACATCACCGATCGCGATGCCCAGGCGGCCGTTCTCGAGCTCGATGAAGTCGTAGTAATCGCCACCAACCTCCTGGGCGGTGCGGCTGAAACCGGCAAAGTCCAATCCTTTGACTACGGGATAGATCTGGGGCAGGAGCCGCTCCTGCACCTGGCGGGCAATCTCGATTTCACGATCGATGCGCTGGCGCTGTGCCGACTGCTCCGCCAGGTGATGAACCAGGGCGCTGTTTTCAATGGCCAAGCCGGTCTGCAGGGCCACGGAGGAAAGCAAGCGCCGGTCAGAGCGGGAATAGGGTTCTTCGCTCAACTTGGGGCCCAGAACCATCACGCCGATCAGGCTGGCGCGTCCGGGCAAGGGCAGCAGCAGCTCCGCCTGCAGCTGGTCGAGCACAGCGACTTCGGCGGGCGCGGCCAACGCCAGCCATGGATCGGGCTGCTCACGGTAGACGCGCTTGGGACTGCGGTCAATGGCCAGAGCCCGCATGGTGGAAGAGTTTTCCGGCAGTGAGATCTCGGGAGCACTGGGAATTTGCTCCGCATACTGCAGTTGAAAAAGCTTTCCCTGGCGCAGGAGGAAAGAGATCCGCTGCACATGCAGCGTCTGGCTGATGCGCTCCGTGATGGTATGGAGCAGAGGCTCCGTTTCCGTGAAGCTGCGCGCCTGTTCGGAAAGCTCGGTCAGTACCTGGTCGACGGAGTAGGCCTCGCGAAAAAAGCGGCGGTCAATCCATTGGGAGAGGGGGCGGGCGACGCGTAGCCGCAGAAACAAGACGACGACGACAAAGACGATCGGACCAATGAGCTGGCCCACGCGCCCGGAGGCATGAGCAAAGTGAACCAGCCGATATCCCAGGAAGACCACAACGATTACTTGCAGGACCCACAAGGTGCCCCGGGCAAAGGCATAGCGCGTGCCCTGGCGGAGGATGATGCGCAAGTCCAGAGCACGCTGGACGATGACGGTGTAGGCGAGCGATAGGGGAAAGAGGGAGAACAGGACGGCAATGGTGAGCAGGGCCCAGGTAGGCGCCCCCTCCAGCACTGTTTTGGTCGAGAGAGTGGAGGTCACCAGCAGAACCAGCACAGGTCCGAGACCGAGCACCGAACCGGCCGCCACTACGGCAAGGCGGCGGCGGGCATCGGGCGCGGGGGCAGGAACGGCGAACAGTTTGCCCACAATCGCAGCAATGAAAACACAGAGAGAAATCGAGGCAAAGACGTTTCCCGCAAGGCTCAGCGGATCGACGGCGGAAAGAAATGGCCGAATGAGGCGGCCGCGATAAAGCAGACCGTACTGCACCACGAACTGGGCCGGGACCAGGGCGATCTGGGGAACAATCAGGAGCCACTTAATCCACGGATGACGCTGGTCGGTGCGGGAACGGACGGGAAAATTGATGCTGAAGAGGATGAGCGAAACCAGCATCAACTGCGTGGCAAAAATCTGCCAGAAGATGGTGAAAGGGGTAAGGAAACCGGGAAAGTAGCTGGCACGGCCGAGGAAGGCCGGGACCACATTCATGATGCCCAGGAGGAACCACGCATTCCAGTCGAGCGGCCTTGCCAGCACCACCCAATAGCCAAGCAAAAGGCAGAATGCAGGAAAGAGCAGCAGCAGCACGATGATGATCAGCCAACGGGAAACCGTTGGAGCAGCCCGGCGTTGAGGCATGAGCTGTACGCGCGCCATTTGCGTCGCGCCGGCGTGGTTGCGATAGAGGACATTGACCATTTCCCCGGGATGGGCGTAAAAGACCTGGCTAATCAGCCCGGCCATACCGGTGAACGGAACGCCGTTCACGGAAACGATCTGGTCTTCGGCCCGCATGCCGGCGCGCTGCGATTCGGGCATGGGCTGCACCAGGAAACGAGAGTTGGGGGAGTAGTCAAACGGCGGGCGCGCGCGATTGGGATTGAGAAACTGGTCGAAGATCGCAGTCGTGCTGGCCACATAGAAGAGCAAGGAACTTACAACCAATATGGCCAGCAACAAATACGAGAGTTTGGCGTGGTTGGTTTCCATGGGCCGATAGGCGGCATGGTAGCAGACGCAAGCGCGCTCTCGGGTTTGACATCGGGAGGAGACCCGGTTAGCTTTCTAATTGAGATGCGAGTCCGCACCCACCACCATCGTCATCACCATCATCACGTGGCGAGCGTGTCGGCGGACGGTTCCTGCCAGAGATAAAGGCAGGAAGCCAGATTGAAGAAAAGCCCGTCGGCGCGAGATGCGCAAGCGGGCTTTTTTGCGTTAAGGGAAGGCTCGGTTGAAGCCCGCAGGGAAGCAGGAGGAAGGAACTATGACGGAAACGTTAAAACTAGATTTCGCGAAGATGGATGGCTTGCTGCCCGCCGTGGTGCAGGACGCAGGGAGTGGCGAAGTGCTGATGGTGGGATTCTTTAACGAGATCAGCTACGCCAAGACGCTGGAGACAGGCTTTGTGACGTTTTGGAGCCGTACGCGGCAGAAATTGTGGATGAAAGGTGAAAGCAGCGGAAACCGGCTGCGGGTGGTATCCGCGGCAACCGACTGCGATCAGGATACACTTCTCTTTCGCGTGGTCGTCGAGGGCGACGGCCTGGTTTGCCACGAGGGCACGATCAGCTGCTTTACCCGCGAACTTGAGTTGCCGGCGACCGCCAGCATGGAGGCGCGGAATGGCCGGTAAGCTGAAGCTCGGTATCCCCAAGGGGAGCCTGCAGGATGCCACGATTGCGCTTTTTGAGAATGCGGGCTGGCATATTTACGCCAACGGCCGTTCTTATTTCCCCGGCATCGACGATGGCGAGATTGAGTGCATGCTGATTCGCGCGCAGGAGATGGCGCGGTACGTGGAAAAGGGCGTTCTGGATGCGGGCCTGACCGGTATTGATTGGGTGGTCGAGAGCGGGCTCGACGTGGTCAGCGTCACCTCGCTGACCTATTCCAAGGCGACGCGGACCAAAGTGCGCTGGGTGCTTGCGGTGCCTGAGGATTCTCCCTATCAGAGGGCGGAAGAGCTAAGTGACAAAGTGATTGCCACAGAACTGGTCGAGGTCACGAAGAATTATTTTGCGGGCAAGAACGTTCCCGTGAAAGTGGAATTCAGCTGGGGTGCTACAGAAGTGAAACCGCCCATGCTGGCCGATGCGATCGTGGAAGTGACCGAGACCGGTAGCTCACTTCGGGCCAACCGGCTGCGCATCATCGATACCGTGATGGAAAGCGAAACCCACCTGATCGCAAATCGAGCCGCATACGGCGAACCCTGGAAAAAACAGAAGATCGACAATATCTCGCTCATGCTGAATGGCGCGATTGCCGCCAAAGGCCGGGTGGGATTGATGATGAATGTAGAGAAAAAGAACCTCGATCGGGTGTTGGGCATGCTGCCGGCCCTGGATTCGCCGACCATCTCCGCACTCAGTGGAGAGGGCTGGGCGGCGGTCAATACAGTGATCGAAGAATCTGTGCTGCGGGATGTGATCCCTAAGCTCAAGAGTGCGGGCGCTACCGGGATCGTTGAGTATCCCCTCAACAAGATCGTTTTCTAATGCCGGATGAGCGAGAGGAGCGTCTGCAATGAGGGTGGTGAGGACACAGGGCCGCGGCGGAAAGATAACCCGGCAGATGCTGAGCGATCTGGAGCAGCGAGGGGCTAAGAATACGGCGCGCACCATGCCAGTGGTGCAGCGCATCGTGGGAGATGTGCGCAAGGGCGGAGATCGGGCTCTGCGGCGCTACGCGACGAAGCTGGACCGGCTTGCGCCGCAACAGGCGCTGGAGATAACCCGAGCGGAGATGGAGCAGGCCTGGGAAGAGACGCCCAGACCGCTCCAGGCAGCAATGCAGACGGCAGCCGCCCACATCCGCAGATTCGCTAAACGGCAAATGCCCAGGCAATGGAGCGCAACCAATGCCGGGCTTACTACCGGACAAAGAGTGCGGGCACTGAGTGCAGTTGGGTGTTATGTACCGAGCGGGCGTTATCCGCTGCCTTCTACCTTGCTGATGACGGTGATCCCGGCGCAGGTAGCGGGGGTGGAACGGATCGTGGTGGTGTCACCCAAGCCGGCGAAGGAAACGTTAGCGGCCGCGGCCCTGCTTGGGGTGAGCGGGTTTTATCGCGTCGGCGGAGCGCAGGCGATCGCCGCCCTCGCCTTTGGCACGGAAAGCATTCACCGGGTCGACAAGATTGTCGGCCCGGGCAACTGGTATGTGACTGCAGCCAAGAAAATGGTCGCTTTCGATTGCGCCATCGACATGTTGGCCGGTCCTACGGAAATTGTCGTGACCAGCGAAAACGGCGACCCGGCTGGTATCGCGGCAGACTTGGTAGCCCAGGCAGAGCATGATCCTGAGGCAGTGGCCATCCTGGTCACGACCAATGCCGCCCTGGCGCGCGAAGTAGTAGGGGAAGTAGCGCAGAGGGTCAAAACAAATTTGGTGGCCAGGCAGGCAATTGAGCGGAATGGACTGGCGGTGATCGCAGGTTCCGTAGCAGAGGCGCGCGAAATTACCAACCGGCTGGCCCCTGAGCACCTGACCGTCGACAGCAAAGAGGATCTCGAATGGGTGCGCAATGCGGGTTCCGTGTTCATTGGCCGATATTCGCCGCAACCCATGGGGGACTACGTATCCGGTCCTAACCACACTCTGCCGACCGGTGGAGCAGCGCAGGTTCGCGGCGGGCTGAGCGTGATGGACTTCTTGAAGGTGATCACGGTCCAGGAATATACGTTGGCCGGGCTCAAGAAGCTGGGGCCGTCGGCCATCCTGCTGGCTAATGCGGAGGGGCTGTACGGGCACGCTGAGGCGGTGCGGGCAAGGGGGATCGATGGTTGACACCGTTCTACCACGGCTGGCGGTGCAGCGGATGCACGCCTATCACCCTCCGCTCAGTGGCCGGCAAGGGTTACGCCTGGACTTTAACGAGAACACTGTCGCCTGCTCCCCCCGCGTGCTGGAAGCACTGGGCAGGATTGCGGCCTCAGATTTGGCCAAGTATCCCGAACGGGCCCAGGTAGAAGCCAGGGTCGCTCAACATCTGGGTCTCGAGCCGGAGCAGGTGCTGCTGACGAACGGAGTCGACGAAGCGATTCATGTGCTGTGCCAAACCTTCCTGGATCGCGGAGATGAGTTCCTCTTCCCTACCCCGACGTACTCCATGTACGAGGTCTATGGTTCCTCTACCGATGCGATGGTCAAAACGGTGTCTTCGGGCGAAGACTTTGCCTTTCCTCTGGAGGCGTTACTCGCGGCTGTAACGCCGGAAACGAAATTGATCGCCATCGCCAGCCCGAATAGCCCGACTGGAACCGTCGCCAGCCGGGAGCAAATACTTGCCGTTCTCGAGCGAGCGCCCCATGCGGCAGTGCTGGTGGATGAAGCCTACTACCACTTCTACGGACAGACGGTGATCGACCTGGTGGACCGGGTGCCTAACCTGGTGGTGGCGCGAACCTTTTCCAAAGCCTACGGGCTGGCTGGGCTCCGCCTGGGAATGCTGGCCGCGCCCGCTGGGATGCAACAATGGCTGCGAACCGTCATCTCCCCATATAGCGTGAACTCGCTGGCCCTGGCGTGTCTTCCCGCGGCTCTCGACGATGAGGCCTATCTGCAGTGGTATGTCGGAGAAGTTAAGGCGGCTCGGGTGGAGATGGTGGATTGCCTACGCCGGCTCGGGGTTCCCCAATGGCCCACCCAAGCTAATTTCGTTCTCGTCAAGATCGGATCGCGCCACGCCGAGTTCGTGCAGGCAATGCATCGCCTTGGGGTGCTTACGCGCGACCGGTCGAAGGATCCGGGCTGCGCCGGGTGTGTGCGCATCACGGTGGGCACGCGAGAGCAGATGAGGCAGGCGGCGACCGCAATGAGCGAAGCGCTGATCGAGATCCGGTGGGAGAGGGCATGATGGCAAAACCGCAGAGAAAACGCCAAGCCACAATCGACCGTAAGACAACGGAAACGAAAATCTCGCTGAAGCTGGTGGTCGAGGGCAGCGGCAAATACAAAGTCAGGACGGGCATTCGCTTCTTCGACCATATGCTGGAGCTGTTCACCCGGCATGGGGCTTTTGATCTCGAGCTTGCATGCGACGGTGATCTGGATGTGGACCAGCACCACACGGTGGAAGACGTAGGGATCGCTCTGGGAGAGGCGTTCGATCAGGCACTGGGGGACAAGAAAGGCATCCTGCGCGCGGGATATTTCCTGATGCCAATGGATGAAACCCTGGGGGTCGCAGCCGTCGACCTGAGCGGACGGGTGTCCTGCGTGGTTAAGACCAAGGTCAAGAAGCGCCTGGTGGGCGATCTGCAAAGTGAGCTGGTGGAAGACTTCTTTGAAGGCTTCGCCCGCGGCGCGCGCGCCAATGTACACATCGCGACCATGTACGGCCGCTCCAACCATCACAAAATCGAAGCGCTGTTCAAGGCCTTCGCCCGGGCGTTGCGCGTGGCCTGCTCCAGGGATAAGCAATTGGGCAAAATGCTGCCCAGCACCAAGGGATTGCTGTGACCATCACAGTGATTGACTACAAGGCCGGCAACCTGACGTCGGTGATGAAGGCGCTCGATGCTCTGGGATGCGCGGCGGAGGTCACCGGCGACCCCGACGTGGTGCGGCGGGCGACCCAGGTCATCCTTCCTGGGGTTGGACATTTTCAAGCAACACAGCTGCTGGAGGACACTGGGCTGGCTGCGGCAGTCAGTGATTCGATTGCCCGTGGCGTGGGCTTCCTGGGGATCTGCGTGGGTCTGCAGTGGCTGTTTGAGGGCAGCACGGAGGCACCCACCAGCAAGGGGCTGAGCGTGTTCAGCGGACAATGCGAGCGGTTTGCGCCTGGGGTGAAAGTGCCGCATGTGGGCTGGAACGAAGTGCGCGTCGATCCGCGATCACACCTGATGCGCGGCGTCGAAGACCGCTCCTTCGTCTATTACACGCACTCCTACCGGGCTCCCGTCGTAACTGAAACGGTAGCGGTTACTGAATACGGCGGCCCTTTCTCTGGCGCGGTGGAACGAGGCAACGTGATGGGCGTACAGTTTCATCCCGAGAAATCCGGAGTCGCCGGCATGCGCGTGCTCAAGAACTTCGTGGAGCTGGCATGCTGACCAAGAGGATCATCGCCTGCCTGGACGTGCGCAATGGGCGGGTGGTGAAGGGGGTGCAGTTCGTCGATCTGGTAGACGCAGGAGATCCGGCGGAATTGGCCAAACGGCATGCCTCGGCGGGCGCCGATGAAGTGGTCTTGCTCGACATCACCGCCACCCACGAGGGCCGCGGCACGCTGCTCGAGACCGTGCGGCGAACGGCGAAAGAGCTGTTCATCCCGTTTACGGTGGGCGGCGGCATACGCTCGGCGGGAGAGGCAGCGGCAGTGTTCGACGCCGGCGCGGACAAGGTGAGTATCAACTCGGCAGCTATCGCTGATCCCGACCTGATTGATGCGATCGGAAGAAGCTTTGGCGCCCAGGCCGTGATCGTGGCGATTGACGCCAGGCGTGTTCCGAATAGTCCAGTCAGCGATGCTGAGGTCTTCGTGAGCGGGGGACGCACCCGCACGGGGCGCCGGGTGATCGAGTGGGCGCGGGAAGCCGAGGCCCGCGGGGCGGGAGAGATTTTGCTGACCTCCATGGATGCCGACGGCACCCGCGCAGGGTTTGATTGTGAGCTGACGGCGCTGGTCAGCGAGGCAGTGGAAATTCCGGTAATCGCTTCCGGCGGCGCCGGTTCGGCGGAGCACTTCGCACAGGTATTCCAGGCGGGCAAGGCGCACGCGGCGCTGGCGGCAAGCATTTTTCACTTTGGGATTGCCGATGTCCGGGCACTCAAGCAAGAGTTGGCGCGGCAGGGTGTGCCAGTGAGGCTGCCTTGCTGATTCCGTCGATCGATCTCATGGGGGGCCGGATTGTGCAGCTGGTTCGGGGCGAAACGCTCAAACTGGCCTTCGACGATTTTGAGTATTGGATTGGGCGCTTCCAAAACTATCCTCTGGTGCAATTGATTGACCTGGACGCAGCCATGCGCCAGGGCGACAACAGCGAGCTGATAACCCGGATTGCCAGGCGTTTGCCGTGCCAGGTAGGGGGCGGCATCGGTACGGTCGAAAAGGCTGCTGCTGTGCTGTCTGCAGGAGCCCGGCGAGTCATCGTGGGCTCGGCGCTTTTCGGTGGAACCGGCCTGGTGAATACCGGGTTTGCGGGCGCGCTCGCCGGTGCAGTCGGCGTGGAGCACCTGGTTTTCAGCGTGGATACGAAGGACGGCCGAGTGGCGGTTAAGGGTTGGAAAGACCAGGTGGAGCTTACTGCAGACGACGCCCTGCCCCAGTTGGAGCCGTATTGCGGGGCCTTTCTTTATACCCACATCGATCGCGAAGGAACCATGCAGGGTTTTCCCATCGAGGTAGCGCAACGGCTTCGACAAAGGACCCAGCGGCAGTTGATTGTGGCAGGGGGGATCCGGGAACAGGCAGAGATCGATGCGCTGGACGCGATCGGGGTGGATTCGGTCGCCGGGATGGCTGTTTATTCGGGTGTCCTGAACGCTTGAACGTAGTGATAGCTAAAGGCTGGGGGCGGGGCACCCGATGGAGTTGCGGATTCCGCGAGAGGCTTGAAGGAGAGGTCTGCGGTATCCCACATCTCGCGAAAAACGAGCGAGATGTGGGGCACCCGGCGATCGGTGCGGGGATAGAGCCCAAAACCGAGACCTACGCCGACCCGGCGATAGTCGCGGGGATAGAGCCCCAAAGCGCACACGTCGCTTGATCGCAGACGCTCAACGGCCCCCCCGCTCGCGCTTCTGGAAGACCAAGCCGATGGCCAGGAAGCACAGGGCGAAAAAGCCGGTAAGCATGGCCTGTACCCCGTTGCGGTGGAAAGCGGCCAGGACGCAGTCCAGCCCCCAGCCGGCGGACAACACAAACCAGATCACTGAGCGCCGCATGGACACTCCTTTCACACAGCAGATACACTTCCCAGCATGGCAACCTCAGTCACCAAGAATAGGGGCAACTCCACTACCGCTCCGCGAACCATGGTGAATCCGATGCGGCGGCTGGTTTCACTCGACGTGGCGAGAGGAATCACGATTGCATTCATGATCCTGGTGAACAACGGAGGGAGCGGAAAATACAGCTATAGCCAACTGGAACATAGCGCCTGGAACGGCTGGACTCTCACCGACCTGGTGTTCCCATCGTTTCTTTTTATCGCGGGTATTTCGATCGTATTCTCGAATGCGTCGCGCATGGCGCGCGGCGAGTCAAAGAATTCCCTGCGGCTCCATGTACTCAGGCGTTCCGTGATCCTGTTCTTGTTAGGGCTGGTCGTTAACGGATTCCCCCTGTTCCACCTGCACACGCTGCGCATCTACGGAGTGTTGCAGCGCATCGCCATCTGTTTCCTGTTTGCCAGCCTCCTTTATCTATGGAACAGCCGAGCCTGGGTGGCGGTCACAACCGCAATCGTAGCCCTGTTGGGGTACTGGATCCTGATGCGCTGGGTGCCCATTCCCGGTATCGGCGTTCCCACGCATGCTGTGCCGCTGCTCGATCCAAACCAGAATTGGGTGGCGTATCTGGACCGCAAGCTTCTTCCCGGCCGTCTCTATGAGGGGGTACGCGATCCGGAAGGGCTGCTCAGCGACATTCCGGCAATGGGCACCATCTTATTTGGCGTCCTCACCGGCATTTGGCTGCGACGGCCAAAAGCCCTGTCCACCAAAGCGGCCGGGCTGCTGGGTGCTTCGATTGCCGGCTTGTTGTTAGGAAGTCTGTGGAACGTCTGGTTTCCCATTAACAAGAAACTCTGGACCAGTTCTTATGTGCTGTTCGCCGCGGGCTGTACCTTGTTGCTACTGGCCATCTGCTTTTATGCAGTGGAGATCAAGGAGTGGACGCGGGGCTGGACCTTTCCATGGCTGGTCTTCGGATCCAATGCCATCACGGCATATGTTTTCTCGGAACTATTGTCTGCCGGGCTCTCCACCGTCCTCGTGCATGACGGAGGCCGAGTGACCGACCTGCAGCAATATATCTACTTCCACTGGTTCTTCCCCATCATCAATCCATCCTTTGGGTCGTTGCTTTATGCCATCGCCTTCGTACTGGTCTGCTTCTTGCCGGTCCTGTTTTTATACCGGAAGAAGATCTTCATCAAGATTTAGTCGCCCCGAGGAAGAGAAAGATGGCGCCTGCAGCCGCATCGAGAACGGCGGCGGTTATGTTGCGCGGATGCCGGAGTTGCAGCGCCGCAAGCACCAGGAAAAGAGCGGACGCCGCAAGGTAGAGATATCTGGACTTCACTTCTAAACGTTAACAATGCATCGGAAAGAGGGCAATGATGGCGAAGGACGCGATGCGTTTGGCGAAACGGCTGGATGAGGTGGGTTTCTCCGAAATTGTTCAGGTTCGGAATAAAGTGATCGAACTACGAGCGGCCGGCCAAAAAGTTCATGCATTCCATGGTGGTGAGCCGTTCTTCGAAACCCCGAATACGGTGAAATATGCGCTATTAAGCGCTGCTGTCGAGAACAAAACCAGATATGCACCCTCTTCTGGGGTAGATCCATTGCGCGAGGCAATCGCGGCCAAGCTTAAGGAGCGCAATCAACTCGAAGTTTCCGCAGAGAACGTGCTCGTGACCGCCGGGGGAGCGCACGCTTTATATGTTGCCTTCCAGGCCGTGCTCGACCCGGGAGACGACGTGTTGCTCTTCTCGCCCTATTGGACGCCTATTCGGGAAATGATTACAGGATGCCAGGCGCGGGCTCTGCTGGTACCGACAGCGACGGCGCGCAGCGCGGGTCTTACCCGGACGCTTGAGGACTTTACCACGCCAAATACGCGCGCCATTTATTACAACACCCCGCAAAATCCCACAGGTACGGTTTTCTCTCGCGAGGAAGCGGAAGAAGTGGCCGCCTTTGCCCGTGAGCATGACCTGATCGTGATTGCCGACGAGGCGTATGAAGATCTGGTGTATGAGGGGGAGCACTTCTCGATTGCATCCTTGCCGGACATGGCCCAACGAACCATCTCGACCTACACTTTTTCAAAAAGCTATGGGATGACCGGTTGGCGAGTGGGTTATGCGGTAGCCCACGAACCGTTCATGACCGGGATACGGAAG
>CAZSUK010000653.1:0-3647 GCA_964609355.1 uncultured Acidobacteriaceae bacterium
CCGCGGCGCCCTCCTTCAAGAATTCGGGATTCGATACCGTGTCGAACTCGAGTGCCGAGCCGCGCTCGGCGAGTGCCGCGCTCACCGCCTCGCGCACCTTGTCGGCCGTGCCCACCGGCACGGTGGATTTGGTGATCACCACCTTGTACTCGCTCATGTGCCGGCCGATGGTGCGTGCGACGGCGAGCACGGATCGCAGGTCCGCCGAGCCGTCTTCGTCCGGGGGCGTGCCGACCGCGATCAGCTGAAACTGACCGTGCTCCACCCCTTGCTCCGCGTCCGTGGTGAAGTGCAGCCGGCCTGCCGCGAAGTTGCGCCTGACGATGACGTCGAGACCGGGCTCGTGGATGGGGACCTCACCGGCCGATAGCAGCTCAACCTTGCGGCGGTCGACATCGACGCACACGACGTGATTGCCGGCGTCAGCCAGGCAGGCGCCCGTCACCAGGCCCACGTAGCCGGAGCCGAAGATGGTAATTCGCATTCGTAATACTCTGATTTAGCAGAGAAAAATGGGCGTACAGGGTAGCGTTTTCGCAGGGTCAAGTAAAGTTGGCGCGCGCCTCTAGACCCAGGGGTCGCGTTTGAGTTTCTCCTCCCACGCCAGGGAGGTCGAGACGATGGCGCGCAGATCATCGTAGCGCGGTTGCCAGCCGAGCTCGGTCCGGATCCGGTCTGCGCGAGCCACGAGATAGGCCGGATCGCCCGGGCGGCGCGGTTCCTCGCGAATCACGAGTTGCTTGCCGCCGACGCTCTCCACCATACGGAGCACCTCGCGCACCGAGTACCCATGCCCGTAACCCACGTTCAAAGTCACGGAGCGGCCGCTGGACCGCAGATAATCGAGGGCCCGCAAGTGGGCAGCGGCCAGGTCTTCGACGTGCAGGTAGTCGCGTACGCCCGTTCCATCGGGGGTGGGGTAGTCGGTCCCGAAGATGGACACGTGGCTGCGCTTGCCCACCATCGCCTCGCAGGCTACTTTGGTTAGCAAAGTCGCGCCGGGGGTCGCCTGGCCGATGCGCCCCCCCGGATCGGAGCCGGCCACGTTGAAATACCGCAGCGCCACGTAGCGCAGCGGATTCACCGCTGCGACGTCGCGCAGCATCCACTCGCTCATGAGCTTCGAGGTTCCGTAGGCGTTGATGGGCCGGGTCGGCGAGTCCTCCCCGGCATAGCCTTCCTCGGGCATGCCGTAGACCGCCGCGGTCGACGAAAATACGAAGTGCTCGACCCTGTGATCGATCGAGGCCTGCAGCAAGGAGCGCGTCGAGCAGGTGTTATTCCCGTAGTACTTGAGCGGCAGCGCCACGGACTCGGGCACGATGGTGTGGGCGGCGAAGTGCATCACCGTGTCGACTTGGCGATCGGCCATCAGGCGCGACACCAGCGCTTGATCGCCGACCTCGCCCACCACCAAGTCGGCCCCCATAACGGCCTGGCGGAACCCCTTGCCGAGGTTGTCCAAGACGAGGACGCGCTCGCCCCGCTCGAGCAACTGGCGCACCACATGGCTGCCGATGTAGCCGCCGCCGCCGGTGACCAGAATAGTGTGGTTGGACACGGCGACGCGACTCGGCGGCTAGGGCCGGGCGGTGTCTGTGGGTCCCGTTGTACCTGGGCCGCTGTTGCGCACGACGCGCCGCACCTTGAGACTCGTGACCTTGCGATCATCCGCCGGGAGCGCCGCTTGCCGTGCCCATACGAGGTCGTGCGATTCCGGCGCCGGCTTGTACTCGACCACGACTTCGCTCAACAGCTGTAGAGCGCGCGGACAATCGAGGCGCCCCATGGCGGAAAGGATCTCGTCGAGCATCGCTTGGATTCGTTCCCACGGCAGGGAATGCTCGATGGCGCGCAGAATCATCGGGTGCTCGGTGCCGGTGACGTTGTTGCCGATCAAGAGCTCCTCGTAGAGCTTCTCCGCCGGGCGCAACCCCGTATACGCGATCTCGATATCGCCGTCCGGATGCTGCTCGTCGCGCACGGTCATGCCCATCAGGTGAATCATGCGTCTCGCCAGATCGCAGATGCGCACGGGCTTGCCCATGTCGAGCACGAAGACCTCGCCGCCATCGGCCATGGAGCCGGCCTGGATAACGAGCTGGGCCGCCTCGGGGATGGTCATGAAATAGCGGATCACCTCCGGGTGAGTCACGGTCACCGGCCCTCCCGCCTTGATCTGCTCGTTGAACAGGGGGACCACGGAGCCGGAGGAGGCGAGCACATTGCCGAATCGCACCATGCAGAAACGCGTCTTCGTGCCGCGGCGATGCACGCCCTGCAGCACCATCTCGGCGAAGCGCTTGGTCGCGCCCATCACATTGGTCGGGTTGACCGCCTTGTCGGTCGAGACGAGCACGAAGGTCTCCACCTCGGTCTCGTGCGCAGCCTCGGCCGTGTTCCAGGTCGAGATCACATTGTTGTAGATACCTTCGATCACGTTCTGCTCGACGATCGGCACGTGCTTGTACGCGGCCGCGTGGTAGACCGTCTGCACCCGGTAGGCCTGGAAGATCTCGCGCATGCGCTGCTTCTGGTGACCATTGCCGATCAGGCCGACCAGCTCCACGTGCAAGGCATTCTGTTCCGCGAAAGTGCGCAGCTCACGCTCGATGTTGTAGAGGGCAAGCTCCGACATCTCGAAGAGCACCAATCGCTTCGGACCCAAACCGATGATCTGGCGGCAAAGCTCCGAGCCGATGGAGCCCCCCGCCCCCGTCACCATCACCACGTGTTCGCGGACGCAGGTGTCGAACAGGCCCGCCTTGGGGGGCACGGAATCGCGCCCCAGAAGATCGCATACATCCACCTCGCGAATGTCCTCGACGTTCGCCTTGCCGGTGACGATCTGCTCGAATTCGGGCACCGTCTGGACGTGCACGCCCAAAGGCTCGAGCGAGCTCAGGATCTCGCGCCGGCGCCTTCGGGTGAGCGAGGGCAGCGCGAGCAGCACGCGGTCGAGATTTCGAGCCTTGATGAGCGCCGGTAGCTCGTCGGGCGGATACACCTTGATCCCGTTCACCATACGCCCGTGCAGACTGCGGTTATCGTCGATGAACACCAAGGGATCGAAGGCTCGGGTGGCGGAAAGCACCGTCGACAATCTCGCGCCGGCCTCCCCGGCACCATAGATGGCGACCCGGGCTTCGGTGGGCCGGATATGACGCGTCAAAAAGTAATAGCGCACCAGAAACCGCGACCCGGCGATGTACAGCAGCGCGAGGCAGGAATACATCGTGACCACGCTCCAGGAGAGCGCCGGCAGCTGAAGCCAAAGGCCCAAAAGAGCCAGCAAAATCCCGCTGAACATCACCGCGAAGCCGACGGCAAAAACGGCCTTGTGGCCGATGTAGCGGATCACCGCGCGGTAAAGACCGAAGCGCATGAAGATAGGAATGCTGACCGCGACGGAGGCGAGATAAGCAGGCCAGTCGGCAAGATCTAAGACTGGATGGCCCGCCTTCAGGGTCATGGCCGACCAGAGCGCGAACGGCATCATCAGCGCGTCGGTACAAACCGCGATAACACGTTTTGTCCCGCGGGGCAAGTCGGCCTTTAGCCGTACATATCCGTCAGCAGTGCTCACATTGTTCGCTCTCAACCCGAGCCTCCATGTCCGATGCACTGGCCTCGCATCCGGGCCCTTT
>CAZSUK010000654.1:0-26044 GCA_964609355.1 uncultured Acidobacteriaceae bacterium
TGAACCGTCGCTCCTTTCTCAAAGTTTCCGCCCTCGCCACCGGCGCCTTCACCCTCCGCCTCTACATCCCGCAAGCCCACGCCCAGGCGCCCGCGAAGCAAGACCTGAAGCCCACCGCCTTCATCAAAATCGCCCCTGACGGCACCGTCACCATCAAAGCCCGCGGACCCGAAATGGGCCAGGGCATCAAGACCGAGCTTCCCATGCTGATCGCCGAAGAGCTCGACGTTGACTGGAAAAACGTCCGTGTCGAACAAGCCGACCTCGACGAAGCCACCTACGGCAGCCAATCCGCCGGGGGAAGCATGTCCACCCCTAAATCCTGGGATCCGCTCCGCCGCGTAGGAGCCGCCGGCCGCCAGATGCTCGTTGCCGCCGCCGCCATCACCTGGGCCGTTCCCGCCTCGGAGTGCACCACCGACGCCGGCTGTGTCCTCCACAAAGCCACCGGCAAACAAGCCACCTACGGAGAACTAGCTGCCAAAGCGGCAGCCCTCCCTTGCCCGGTCCTCGACACTGTCACCCTCAAAGATCCCAAAGACTACCGCATCATCGGCAAGTCCCAAACCGGAGTCGACACTCCCCACATCACCACCGGCAAGCCTCTTTTCGGCATCGACGTCTCGCTTCCCGGCATGCTCTACGCTGCCATCGAGAAGTGCCCCGTCTTTGCCGGCAAAGTCAAAACCGCCAATCTCGACGAAGTCAAACAAATGCCGGGAATCCGCCAGGTCCTGGTCATCGACGGGACTATCAAGCCTGCAGCCTACACCGCGCCCGAGCCAGGCATGGAGCCCGGCATCGCCATCGTGGCCGATTCCTGGTGGCACGCGCAGAAAGCCCGCAAAGCCCTGAAAGTTGAGTGGGACTTGGGCCCGGCCGAGGCGCAAAGCAGCGACAACTTCCAGAAACAGGCTGAAGCCCTGCTCGCAGCGCCACCCGTCACCACCCTCCGCACTTATGGCGACATCGACGCCGCCCTTAAAAACTCCGCCAAAGTTGTGCAGGCAACCTACATCTTCCCCTTCCTGGCCCATGCCACGCTGGAGCCGATGAACACTACCGCCCAATGGACAAGCGGCGCGCCCGGGGGAGGGTCCAAATTGGAGATGTGGGTCCCCAGCCAGAACCCTGGTGCCGGCAGCGCCCTGGTCGCCAGGTCGCTAGGCATCCCAGAGAAAGACATCACCGTGCACCTCACCCGTGTGGGCGGAGGTTTTGGCCGCCGTCTTATGAACGACTACATGGTGGAGGCGGCCTGGCTCGCCCAGCGTGTGCAGGCGCCGGTGAAGTTGTTATGGTCGCGCGAAGACGACACCACCCACGACGCCTACCGCGCCGGCGGCTTCGTCGGACTGAAGGCCGGCCTGGATGAGCAGGGCAAGCTGGTCGCCTGGCGCCACCACCTGGTCACTTACGGCGACGGCGGCAAGCTTGCGCCGGGCGCGAACATTGGCAGTGACGAATTTCCCTCCGGTCTTGCGCCCCACTATGCGCTATACACCTCGGCCATCCCCCTGATGTTGCGGACGGGCTATCTGCGCGCGCCGGGCAACAACGCTTATGCGTTTGTTGGCCAATCCTTCCTCGACGAGTTGGCCGCAGCCGCCGGCCGGGATCCGCTCGAGTTTCAACTGGAAATCCTGAGCAACAAGATGGTGCCGGTACCCGGTGAGGAGAACACCCCCAAGAGTCCGCGCGACCTGAACCCGGAGCGCCTGAAGGCGGTTCTGCAGTTGGTTGCCGAGAAGTCCAACTGGGCCAATCGCAAGCGGGAGGCAGGCCGGGGCATGGGGATCGCCGGCTACTTCTGTCACCTGGGTTATTTCGCCGAGGTAGCCGATGTGACGGTGGACAAGGACAACAAGGTAAAGGTGAACCATGTCTGGGCGGCGGGCGATGTGGGCAGCGAGATCATCAATCCGCGTGCCGCCGAGAGCATGGGCTTCGGCGGAGTCATCGACGGCATGGGCGAAATGGCGCAGGAGATCACGCTCGCCGGCGGCAAAGTGCAGCAGACGAATTTCCACCAACATCCGTTGATGAGGATGAAGCAGGTGCCGCCCATCGAGGTGTTCTGGATTAAGTCGAATTTCGCCCCGACGGGCTTGGGAGAGCCAACGCTGCCGCCAATTTTGCCGGCAGTGGTGAATGCAGTGTTTGCGGCTACGGGGAAGAGGATTCGGACGCTGCCACTGCAGAAGAGCGGGTTTAGCTGGGCATGAGGGATTTTGCCGGCCGAGGAGGCAGTGGCGGCATACATGCCAACGCCGTCACCCGGCTTTGTGGCAACGTGCAGATCGCATCAGATGCCTCGTGGCTGGTAGGGCGCCCGGCAAGCCCCGCGGAAGCGGCTCGGTGCTTTCTGCGGCGGAGACGATCAGCCAGGTGCGGGTTGCTGTCACCAGTACGGTTGCGAAGCACTACCACAAGACCTGAGGGTGTCCAGCGCTTTACGACGTAGGTCTTCGTGCACTCACCACAAAGCCAAAAGAACCTGCTGGGCAAGGACCTCATCGCAAATGCGCCATCGTCTGGCCGCGGTTGATCGTTTGCATGCGATTCCAGGTCGAGTAACGCCACCCTCCCGTCGCGAAGATAGAGGAGCTCTTGAGAGCATTGCGGGTTTGCGCACTGCGTGGCTAAACTGCGCTTGCTCCACACAATGCGTGGTTGGTTGGACAGCGAATTTCTAACGTCCCATTCTGTTTGCGAACTCATAGGTTGCACCTTCTTCTGCCGTTGCATACCTGGACCTTGATGCTCGGCTGGTGCTAAGTCTGGAGGCGAGGGGCGAGTTTTTTGCGGACACGCGTGGTGAAGTACGAGAAGGCGGATTCGCCGCCTCCCCGTGCAAAAGTTCACTGTCCTACGCGATTGCGTGAGCGGCGATCTTATGGAAGGTCGAGTTAACCACGTCGGAGGTCTCAACCGTGGGCGTTCCTTCGATAAACCTTGCCATCGTCTTCAAAACTTCGGGGTAAGAATTGCGGCCGTAAGTGTCTGCGCTGGCTTTGTTGTCCCAAAGACTGATCGCAGTCACATCGACACCGCCCGGAGCGGAGAACGTAATTTCATCCTTAAAGCCGTTTTGCCTGCGAAGCAGCGGAAGAATGTCCTTGTCAAAGGTTCGGGTGTAATCAGCAAGCATATTCGACTTCAAATGAAACGAAACATTACGAGCAAACATATGTCAACCTCCTTAGGGTTGTTGTCAGTCGCTAAGATGGGGAGAACTTCAGATGGGCTGACTTAGTTCAGGAAACCTGAAAGAGGAGAAAGCATCCTCACTCCCCCTGAATATTGCATGTAGGTGGCCCACCTGTATCAATCTGCTAACCTGTTGTTTCGAAACGGCACATAGCAAAGCCAGTACCGCCAGCCCTGTCCCGTCGTGTACTTTTGGCGCGTAAGCAAGCTCGAACGGTAACCTTTACCCGGTTGCCCCCAACGGGCAGAAGCGCGAAAGGCTTTACTTAGTTGCCTTGCCACAGCACGTCACCACTGAGGAAGAGTATGGTTAAACATACAGCCCGGATCCTCCTCCTCGCCTCCAGCTCTCCATTGCGTGGCTTCAGACGGGCACTCACCACACACAACAGAATCACTGGAGAACCTTATGAGCTTCCTCCAACAATCCGACTTAAAAAAGCACCTTTCAACAAGATCCGGCAACAGGTCAACACACGCCGATGAGGCGATACCCACGGAAGGTTCACGCGTGGTACTTCGTGATGGGAATTTGATTACGTTACCGCCTCCGAATCTGGAAGAGCAGGCAGTAGAAACCACAGAATTCAACCAAGCGAAAACGTAAACTCAATGTACTGTTCACCCGGGATGGCCCTGAGAGGGCCATCCGCTTCCTTCAGTTCTTGAACGGCCGGTGCGGTCTCGGGAAGTTTCGGACGGGACGTGGCAGGAAGCTTGCGGCGGAATGCCATTTTGGGCCGCTACCGGGAAACGGGTGCGAACGCTGCCCTTGCAAAAGAGTGGATTTAACTGGGCTTAAAAAGGATCTTCATCCTGCCCGGCCTCTACACCGCGGCCTTCTGTCGTTGAGTTCCGCGCCAGTGAGCGGGGGGAACGCCTTCCCAGGTCCTGAAAGCGCGGACGAAGGAGTTGGCGTCTTCGTAGCCGAGCAGATAAGCCGTCTCGTTCAATTCGAGCAGTGAATTGTTGAGATAGTGCCGTGCAAGCTGATGGCGAGCTTCCTCTAACACCTGGTGGAAGCTGTATCCCGCGTCCTGCAAACGGCGCTGTAGCGTTCGAGAACTGATGTGAAGTTCGTCGGCAATGTCCTCCATCCTGGGGCGCCGGCCCGCAAGCTTTTTCTGGATGGCAGCGCGCACACGTTCGGGAAAAGTCTCCTGGCCTTTGTGATGCTTTAGTTCTTCATCGAACTGCGGCGCGAGCATCGATAAAAGTTCGGCGTTGCGGGTCACGAAGGGTAGGTCCGCATCGGACGCGCGGAAAACGATGGCGTTCCGCGCCGTCCCAAAAACAATGGGACAACCAAAATGACGCTCCAGGGTCTTGGCGTACGCGCGTGGCCGCACAAATTCGAGCCGAAGTGGAGAAATGCGGCTCCCGGTCCCGTGACGCGCGATACAGAGCACCCAGGCAAAGCAAAGATCGGTGAGAACGTCAGGCTCGGCATCGTTGGCGAGGAGCCATCGAAACTGGATGCTCCATTCGGTGCCATCGGCCTCATGGAGGATCTCTTCCGGGCAGGAGAGCTGTTTGTAGCGGGACATTTGGCGCATGGCTTCACCGAAGCTGTCCGTCGAAAGAGCGGCGAGAGCGATGGGGTCGAAATGCTCCGGCTTAGTCTCCGTGCCTAGTTGAAGGCCAATCGCCGGATTGGCGCTGCCCTGGCCAATTCCCCGCCATAGCGCAAAGAGCTCTTCGGTAGTTACGAGTATGCGAGGTTGGTCGAGAAGTCCTGGCGGTAGTCCCGCGTTCTTGAGCAGCGCAGACACACGGATTCCCGACTCTTGCAATCGTGTCGACAAGCGGCCGGGAACCCGGAAATGTTTGCTCATAGTCAGGCTGATTTAAGTGAGGCCATATCGATGGAGAAGCGGTATTTTACCTCAGCTTTGAGCAGACGCTCATAGGCTTCGTTCACCTTCTGGATGGGGATGATTTCGACATCGGCGGTGATGTTGTGTTTAGCGCTGAAGTCGAGCATTTCCTGGGTTTCGGCGATGCCGCCGATGGGTGATCCGGAGAGGCTGCGGCGTCCGAAGATAAGTCCGAACGCAGGAACTGAGAGTGGCTTTTCGGGTGCACCGACGAGGCAGAGATTGCCGTCGCGTCGAAGCTGGCCCAGGAGCGCATTTATGTCGTGTTCGGCGGACACGCAGTCGAGGATGAAGTCGAAACTACCGGCGTGCCTGGCCATCTCATCCGCGTTTTTCGACAGGATGACCTCATCAGCCCCGAGACGAAGCGCATCTTCCCTTTTGTTAGGCGAAGTCGTGAAGAGGGCGACGTGGGCTCCCAGTGCGTGCGCGAACTTCACTCCCATGTGACCAAGGCCTCCAAGGCCGACGATGCCGACCTTCTTGCCCTTGGTGACTCCCCAGTGGTGGAGAGGCGAGAAGGTGGTGATGCCGGCGCAGAGCATGGGTGCAACTCCCGCGAGATCGAGGTTCGTGGGTGCTTTGAGGACGAAGCGCTCGTCGACGACGATCGAGTCGGAGTAGCCGCCATAGGTGACGCCTCCGGTGCGCTTATCGGGGGTGTTGTAGGTGAGGGTGAGGTTGGGGCAGAACTGCTCCAGGCCATCTTTGCACTCGGGGCAGGTGCCGTCGGAGTCAACCATGCAACCCACGGCGGCGAGATCACCCGCTTTGAATTTGCTGACGGCTGAACCGGTTTTGGTGACGCGGCCCACGATCTCGTGGCCGGGAACGCAGGGGTAAACGGTGGGCATGGTACCGCTCCACTCGTTGCGGACCTGGTGGAGGTCGGAGTGGCAGATGCCGCAGAAGAGGATCTCGATCTGCACATCCGTGTCGGTTGGATCGCGCCGCTGGATCGTGGTGGACCCAAGCGGCGATGTCGCGCTGGTAGCGGAGAATGCTTTCGCCTTGTACATAAGTCAACTTTAGATCGATGGGCGAATTCTTGGTATGCAGAACGCGCCATTCTATATGCAGAATACGCCATGATGAGGGCAAGGGCAGCCTGAAAGCAGACATTTACCTGGCCGCATCCCTCTCCGAAACTCGATGCTGAGTTCGTCTAGCTTCTCCTTGACGGCGCTCTCAAGTGTGTAATCAGCAGCATCCAGCGTGGCCGTCAGTTGGTCGGCTTGGCTGGCGCCGAGGATGACGGATGTGATAGTTGGATTGGAGAGAATCCACGCAACGGACAAGGTCGCCGGCGTCGTTCTCTCCTGCTTGGCTACTTCGCTGATTTTCTCGACCGTCTCAAACTCTCGCTCGTGCCAATATCGGGCCTGATACATTGTGCCGAACTGGCCCACCTCTGCTGAGAAACGACCCTTGTCAGGCTTATCGCTATGTTTGTACCTGCCGCTCAAAAGTCCCCCAGCGAGCGGATTGAAAGCAATCACAGCCAGGCCGTCTTCTTGCGCAAGTGGCAGCAGTTCGCGCTCAATCTCCCGAAAGAGCAGATTGTAGCGCGGCTGGACGGAAGCGAAACGCATCAGCCGCAGTGTGTCCTGCCGTCCAAGCGCCTTTGCCAGGCGGTAAGCGTAGAAGTTTGAGACGCCGATATAACGTGCTTTGCCGGATCGCACGATCGAATCCATCGCCTCCACCGTCTCGTCGATCGGCGTCGTGGGATCATCCATGTGCAGTTGATAGAGGTCAACATAATCCGTATCCAGTCGGCGCAGTGAGGCGTCGATGGCATCCATCAGATGTTTTCGCGAGCTGCCCTGATCCCACGCGGCCGGCCCCATTCGACCGCCTGCTTTGGTGGCGAGAATAAATCGATCCCGCTTGTCTTTGAGCCAGCGCCCTGTAATCACTTCTGAGCTACCAACTCCAGAGGCATCCGCACCTGCGGGATACATGTCAGCGGTATCGATGAAGTTGATGCCTTTCTCGGCCGCTTTATCGAGGATCCGGTGAGACTCTCCCTCGTTTGTTTGTTTCCCGAATGTTCCTGTGCCGATACACATGCGAGAAACCGTTAGGCCGGTGCTACCGAATTTCGTGAATTTCATGTTGCGTCTCCCAGCCCTGCCCAAAGTCAGACCTGCGCAAAGCCGCCATCCACAAAGAACTCTGCTCCCGTGATGAAGCTGGCATCATCGCTTGCCAGAAACACCACTGCGCTGGCAATCTCTTCCGGCTTCCCGGTGCGGCCGAGTGGTACCGAGGAGGAAATCGATGCACGCCGTGCCTGTCCAACTTCACTGCTTCCCAGCAGTTGGTTGAGGCCTTCTGTATCAATCGGGCCAGGGCTGACCACATTCACGCGAATCTTTCGTTGTTTCAGATCCGTCGTCCAGGTTCGAGCGAACGCGCGCACCGCTCCTTTGGTTGCGGCATACACGCTGGTCGCCGGAAGGCCTTTGCTGCCAACGACCGAGCCGTTGAGAATGATGCTGCTTCCGTCGGGCATCAGGGGCAGGGCCTCCTGCACGGTGAAGATCACACCCTTCACGTTCGTGCCGAAGATCCGCTCATACTGCTCTTCCTCGATTTGTCCCAGGGCGCCGTATTCCGCGATTCCGGCGTTGGCAAACACAATGTCCACTCGGCCGCGCTCGGAGCGAATTCTCTCGTAGAGCGCCGTAATGTCCTGTCGTTTGGCGGTGTCTCCAGCAACCGGGATACATCCCTCACCGATCCTGGCAGCCGCCGCTTCGAGCGCATCTCTACGTCTGCCCGTGATATACACCGTAGCGCCTTCATTCACGAATGCCTTCGCGGTTGCGAAGCCGATGCCGCTGCTGCCGCCGGTAATGACGGCGACCTTCCCATCGAGTCGTTTCACTGAACATCTCCTTGATTGCAATTGCAATCTACTTGACTTTGATTGTGACTGCAATCAAGAATATTCAAAGAAGTTTGAGGAGTGGGTGAATTGTTTGTGTCTAAAGAGGCAACGGAGAGGAACCGCAGCTCGCTACTGCGGGCTGCCAGCCGCTTGTTCCGCCAGAAAGGGATTGACGGTGTGGGTGTCGCCGAAATTGCGAAGGAGGCCGGACTGACCCACGGTGCGCTCTACAAGCATTTCCCTTCGAAGGACGCGCTTGCGGCGGAGGCTTTTTATCATGCAATTGCCGCCAGGAATGCGGCAAAGGGCGTTTCGGACGAAGAGCGAACGCGGTCCTTCGAGGAACGCCTCGATGCAATGTTCTCGATAGCGCACCGCGACAACCTGGCGAATGGATGTCCGATGACGGCATCGGCGAGCGAGATTGCGAGGCAGGGAACCGGGGTTGCTGCCAGTTTTACGCGTGCGTTCAACGAGGCGGTGACGGCTCTTGAGCTTTCGATCAAGGGAAAGATGCCGGCCTCTCGGCGGCGGGAACTAGCCGTCTCGGCCTTGGCTGCACAAATTGGCGCTATTGCAGTTGCGCGTGCAGTCGTCAAAATCGACCCTTCACTATCGGAAGAGGTGCTGCGATCCGTCCGCCAGACGGTGAGATCTCCTCGTACGGTCAAACGCAAAAAGGTCAGAAAATCGCGTTCTGGCGCTTCCAGCAACTGAAGGCGATCGTCCGGGTGGCAACGGAGTAACCATCCCACTACGTTTTCTTGCCATCCCGACCGGAGCGGAAACGACCGAATCTTCAGGAAGGGCACACCCTAACCCTTTGTCATCTCGACCAAACGGCTTGCCGGTTGCAAATTAAGTGAGGAGTGAACGCGCTTTTTGGCTCTATCCTCGCCACTGCTCTTGCAGGTGTGATCAATCGTCGCCCAGAATGTTGCTGATTCGCACCATCGTGGCAATTTGCTCGGAGCTGAGCCTCGAAAGCAAATTCCGCCGAACGGATTCGGCGTGAACAGGCCGTGCCGCCGCCAGCGAATTTTCCCCGAGTTTGGTCAGCTTGATGAGAACGATACGATTCCCGCCATCATGTCGCTCAATCAACTTGCGTGTCTGCATGCGCGTGAGTTGGTGAGAGAGCCGGCTTTTGTCCCAACCCATTACTCTGGCCAGATCCTGCTGACGCATCTCCCCTTTGCCGATACCGGCGAGACGGGACAGGACTCCAAAATCGGGACCGGAAAGTCCAACGCCTTCGGTAAGGTCCTTTGCGACGCGGCTCATCACCTCGTCGCTCATGATCTTGAACGCGTGCCATACTCGAAGTTCCTGTGGCGACAGAGGCTTGGTGGACATCGATACAACCAGAGTACCAATGCAGGGTTGACATGACAACCACATCAAATCGAAAAATCGCACTAGTAACCGGAGCCAACAATGGAATAGGGAAGGCCATCGGATGTTAGAGGGAAAGCTGGGCCAGACGGAACTGACCCAAACCAAAACGCGTTGGTTTTGCTCTCTTCCAGGGCACTTCCGCTGGGTCAGTTCCGTCTGGCCCAGCTTTCTGGCCCGTATCAACCCCCAGCGGCGACGTGATTTCTATTCGCTCCGAAGGCGTTGTATCTGACACCATCGTTAGTGTGTCACCGCATTCCCGCCCTCGATCCTTATACCCCTCCTGAAACAGCAACGAATTCCTTTAACAGCGCGTCTATGCAAAAGCTGCAAGGTTACCGTGGAGAATCCAGTGCTCATCAGAAAGCCTTATCTGTTTCGCTTTGCAGTCGTCCCGCCTGCCGCCCTCGCGATCCTTCTACTGAGTTTCAGCCAAACCGCCCCTGCCCAGCAACCGAGCGCCTCGGTATCGGCCGCAGCTGCTCCCCATGGCTCCCGTGCGGTATCCGTGTTAAGCGGGCTAAGCGATGATCTGCAGAATCTCTCGCATTCGATCGAGCCCTCTGTTGTCAAAATCTATGCGGTCGGCCTCGCGCCTGTCTCCGAGGACAATCAACAAACGTCCTTTCTTGCACAGCAGCGCATGGTCGGCTCCGGCGCGATCATGGACGCACACGGCTATATCCTCACCAATGCGCACGTCGTGCAGCATGCGCGCTCCCTCAGCGTTCTCGTCTCAGATGTTTCCGGCGCAGCGCCGGCTTCGGACGGCAATCGCAGCGAGCCACCCTCCACCGCACTTCCGGCTCGGATCATCGGAATGGATGTGCTCACCGACCTGGCCGTAATCAAGGTTGACCGCAGCGGCCTGCCGGCCCTCAAATTTGGCGACTCTGACCGTACCCATCCGGGCGAACTGGTGCTCGCATTCGGTAGTCCCCTCGGCCTGCAGGACAGCGTGTCGCTTGGCGTTGTAAGTGCTGTCAATCGGCAGCTTGACCCCGATAGTCCCCTGGTTTACATCCAGACCGACGCTGCCATTAATCCGGGAAATTCAGGTGGTCCGCTGGTCGACATGCAAGGCGATCTCGTTGGGATCAACTCCATGATTGAATCGCATTCCGGCGGCAATGAAGGAGTTGGTTTCTCCATTCCCGGCAACACCGCGAAAATCGTCTATGAGCAGCTCATCAAGTACGGCCACGCCCGCCGCGGCTCCATCGGGATCTACCCCACGAATCTTACGCCGACGCTCGCCAAGGGCCTGGGTCTGGAACGGAATAGCGGTGTGCTGATCGAGGACCTGTTGCCCGATTCACCCGCCGCCAAGGCCGGTCTGAAAATTGGCGACATCCTGACGACGCTCAACGAGAAGCCATTGCTTGACACACGCCAGTTGGCAGTGCAGATGTTTCGTCAGAGACCCGGCGATGTGGTGCGACTTGGTGTGCTGCGCGGTACTGACATCAACACAGTTGCGCTTACAGTCACGGAAAACAAACGCGATGCAGCCAGCCTCATCGATCCCTCCAAGGCCGATGATTATGTGGTTCCGCGCCTGGGCGTGCTTGCCGTGCCGATCCAGGGAGAACTGGCGCAATCCATCGGGCCACAGCGGGAGCCCGGCGGACTACTTGTGGTTGCCCGCACCTTCGGTACTTCCTCCGCAGAGGTCGATTTGAAGGTCGGAGACATTCTTTATTATGCCGACCGCACCAAGCTCGACTCGCTTGATACGCTCAAGAATTTTATGCTGAGTTTGAAGCCAGGCGATTCGGCCGTTCTGCAGATAGAACGGAATGCTCTTTTGTCGTTTATCCCCTTCAAGTATGAAGAGTGAGGGCTCTTTTGCATTCACTCGTCAGGGCGCAATTGGAAATTAGTGACCGGAAACTAGTGACCGAAATTAGTGACCAGACGGAGGTGGCGCCAACGTATTTTGGGGGATAGTATCAACGAAATGGACGCCAGATAACTGGGCTCCTACATTCATACCGATGAGCCAGGCGGGGGATTTCTGCCATTCGCCCTTGTAATGCATCCAGTGATCGCCAAAGCCAACACCGGGATCGACTGAATGCGCTCTTTCCCTTCAATGTCCCTTCTCGATCGTCTTGATCTGCTTCGTCAATGGTGGAGGGCTAACTCAATTGGGCGAGCGTGCGCGACTCGCCTGGGATGCTCTCATGCCTGGTATCAGTACCCGACTTAGGAGTGGTGGAAGCCCCCGCATTTATGCGGGGGAAGGAGCGCTTCAGCGCTCCGGGAGGTCTTTCCTCCCGATGATGCGCTTTAGCGCTGGTGGCTGCGAAAAAGCGCGGTCCGCTTATGGTTCGCGGCTCTCATGCCTCGTATCAGGGCACGACTTTAGTCGGGCCGAAACAGGACTCAACAAAGATTTGGGCTTCATGAATAACCCCTGAGGCGCTACCAAATCAGCTGTTACAGTCCACTAGGAGGCGAAATCCGCTTCTATTGTGGATGAGGCCATGTGGATGGGGAAGCTGAAGGCTTGGGCCATTTTCTTGTGTATGGGCAGCTTGTTCGCACCTGGGCTGCTGCCTGCACAAGAAGGTGCGGTAACCGTCGAGCGTGCTATTCCCGTGCGTATGCGGGACGGCGTGGTGCTCTTCGCGGACATCTATCGCCCGGCAAAGGCCGGCCGCTTTCCCGTGCTGCTCGAGCGCACCCCTTACGACAAGGGCAATGACAAAGAGATCGATCTGGGCGATCGAGGCCCCCAGCGGGGATACGTTGTCATTGTTCAGGATGTACGCGGCCGTTACACATCTGGGGGTGAGTGGTATCCGTTTCGGCACGAATCCGACGATGGAGCCGACACCGTCGAGTGGGCTGCGAACTTGCCCTACTCCGACGGCCGCGTCGGCATGTTCGGCTCGTCGTATGTAGGGGCCACGCAAATGCTGGCGGCGATCGCCCATCCCCCGCACCTGGCCGGTATTTGCCCAATGTTCACGCCCAGCAATTATCACAATGGCTGGGTGTATCTGGGAGGCGCGTTCCAGCAATGGTTCAATGAGACGTGGACCTCGATTCTGGCGCGGGACACCGTGGATCGCTACCTCAAGACAGCGGCGCGTCCGGAGCAGGATGACCGGATCCTTCCCTTGACGGACTATCCGCTCTTTCATCTCAGCGACAAGTTTGTGTCTGGGCGCCTTAGCGCACAGTTCGCTCCCTATTTCCTCGATTGGCTCGCTCATCCCAGCTTCGATGCGTATTGGCGCCCCTGGTCGATCGAGGACCATTACCGTGACATTGACGTGCCGGCGCTGACGGTAGCCGCGTGGTACGACATCTTCCTCGGGGGATCGCTACGTAATTATCTTGGCGTGGGGCGGGAAGGGGGCAGCGAGGCAGCAAAGCTAGGGCAGCTGCTGGTCACCATTGGCGGGCATGCCGGTTCCGGCCGCAAGATTGGGGATGTAGATTTCGACCCTGCCGCGGCTGAGTTCGACGAAGCAGAGGTTACCCTGGCGTGGTACGATTTTCTTTTTTTTGGGAAAAAGAACCGCTTCTCGATGGGGAGCCCGGTCCGTATTTTTGTTATGGGCAAGAATACGTGGCGGGACGAGAAGGCCTGGCCGCTTGCGCGCGCCAAGTCTACCCGATTCTATTTGCACTCTGCCGGCGGGGCCAACTCTGTGAATGGGAACGGTGCGCTCTCGGCGGAGTCTCCCGTGGTCGAACCGCCTGACAAGTATCAGTACGATCCTCGCCATCCGGTTCCGACCACCGGTGGCCCACTGTGCTGCGACGTGCACCAACCTGCCGGCGCGTACGATCAACGGGCGGTCGAGAAGCTTCGCCAGGTCCTGGTATATTCCACCGCGCCGTTCGCTTTGGATACCGAGGTGACGGGCCCGATCTCGGTTGAGCTCTATGCGGCGTCCTCGGTTGTGGATACTGACTTCACCGCGAAATTGGTCGATGTGGACCCGAGTGGATTTGCTCGCAATCTCACGGAAGGGATCGTTCGCGCCAGGTACCGTGACTCGCAGACGAAGCCTGATGAACTGACGCCGGGTCGAATCTACAAATTCACCATTGACCTCTGGGCCACCAGCAATGTTTTCCTTACGGGACACAGGTTGCGTCTTGAGATCAGCAGTAGTAACTTCCCGCGCTTCGATCGCAACCTGAATCAGGGCAAGCCGTCAGGAATTGCGATCAGGTCTATAGTCGCTAAGAACAGCATCTTCCACGATGCGGCTCACCCCTCCGCCCTGATAGTTCCCATTCTGAAGGACGATTCCGCGGCAGGCGGCGGAGAGAAGTAACGTTCTTCCGGGGAAGTCATCAAACTGCTCATCACATACCTCGTTCGTCCCCGAAAAGGCGAGAATACTCCGGCATATCAACACAGGGTCCGCACTGATGTCCGTAATCTTCTAAACAGCACTGGGTTTTAGAGTCTGTATGAGAACTGGGCTTTGTATCAGGGCACGACTTTAGTAGTCGGGCCGTAAACGATTGCGATACGTCGGGCTTTGGCATGCAGCGATGCTAGCTGCGATTCTAACGGAATTCGTAACCAGACGGGCCTGACCCTTTCGCTGGAAGACTATGGGCGCTAGCACCGATCTTTCCGGCGGTGGGAAACGCAGTGTTTGCCAGTGTTTGCGTGGTCACGGGCGCATCTATAAGTTCTGCGGTGTTATCGTGGATGGGGTCATTTCCGTTTGTCCTGGTTTCCCCGGTTTCCTTATTAAACTGCTGCTAACTTTTCTCAAGCACGGCGCGGAGATAAACCGTCCTACGATGCTCGGGACCCAGGAGCTTCTCCACCGTGGCCAACGACTCCCGCATCAAACGACCGCCGTCCTCCCCCAGGCCTGGTTGCGCTTTGAGCGCCAGTCCCAGTCGAAATTTCGTTTCCGCGGTCTCCACGTGGTCCTCTCCCATGATGCGCGCCTGGACCTTCCAGGCGAAATTCAATGCCTTCACCGCGGCCTCATAGCTGCTCAGGTTGTAATTCATTTCACCCAGAGTTGCGAGGGCCGCTGCACGATCGCGCTCGTAGCGTGCATCGGGAGGGTACAAAGTGACCAACTCGGTCTGCGCCTGGCGGGCGGCATTCAACGCGTCGGGCAGGCCCGAATCCCGTAAAAATAACGGGAGCGCGGAACGCAACTCCAAAAGACCTTCTTTGCTCGCCTGCGCAGCGGTCAGCGCCGCGATTCCATTCACCAACAACTGCAACCCCTGAGCAAAATCAGTGTGCCTCCGCACCATTGCCAAAAACCAGACTGCCCGTGAGAAAACCATCTGCATGTTATCTCTTGACGCCGCGTTGGCGTCACGCAGCCTGGGTTCAGCAATCTGCCGCGCCTCCTCGGCGGCCGGCAAAACCGCGGAATAGTCACCCATTTCGAAATGTAGATCAGCATATTGCATCAGCAGCAGAGGTATCGACGGGTTGTTTGCACCCACAGTAGATTTTGCTAACGCAATGCTGTCCCCAAAAATGGAGCTGGCGATGGAATACAACGATTGCCGCAGCAGGGCTGTAGCGACTGCAGTACGAAAGGCGATTTCCTGCTTCGCGGGCACTCCGTCGTGACGCATACGGTTGGCAAGCTCAATGACGTGTGGCAACAATGGCGCTAACCATTGCCGGTCTTGCGTTTGCAAAGCCAGCTTCATGGAAACCGTTGCTGTCGCGCTGGCTCGTGACTCGGCGGACATTTGCGTTCGCACCATTTCCTGGACCAGCCGGTTGACGATAATCGCCTCTCCCCAGGATGCCCGATGCCTGCGACCCAGCGAGACGGCCATTACCTGGTAGACGAGTTCCCGCAACTTGAACGCACTCTTGTCTTCAGGAGCGTTTGCGAATAGCAACTGCTGCAGTAGCATAAAAGGAATAGGCGCCGTTCCAAACACTGCGAGATGTCCGAGCAACTGCTTAGCTTCCGGCGATAGGTGATGAAACGAAACCAGGCATGCTTGCATCGTGGACTGCGACATCCGGGCCCCGAACTGCGCCCGGTGGCGATCGAGAAGCTTTGGGCCGGTCTCTTGATACTGGGTCACATAGGAAGCGATCGTTACGTTGAGCGACTCGATATATCCGGCCGCCACTTCGAGCGCCAGCGGCAGGTATCCCAGAAGGCCAGCCAGAACATCGGCGGCCTCGGCTTCCCTTATTAGCTCTGCTTGAGTGGTACGCTCGATCACCCCGGATCGTTTGAGTAGGAATTCCGACGCCTCTTCCTTTTCAAACTCCAGTAAGGGAATTTCATGACGGATGCCCGCGGCACGCAGTTCGATGCGCGTGCTGATCGCCAGCACCTTGCCGCCGCCAAGGTACGGCGCCAGAAATTGGAGGTCCTCAACGCTTTCAACACTATTGAGGATCAAAAGCCACGATCCGCCCTCTTGCATCAAGCGAGACAGCTGTGGAACGACCGTGCGGTCGTCGATGGGCCCCTCATCATTGCCTATCCGCCTCAGTGCCGCAAGCAGGTCGCCAAGAATCTCACTTTGAGACTTGGCGTTCGCCCACACAATGCAGTCGTACTTACGCCCGTAGAGTTCGCAATAGCGAAGTGCGAGCTCGCTCTTCCCTACACCAGACAGGCCGTAAAGAAGTACGCTGTTCTGCGTTTCGAGCGCCTCAGCTAAAGCTGCGAGCTGTTTTTCTCGCCCCACAAAGAACGGGGTGCTGAGCACAGGGATAAATTGGCGGTGGGTTCGTGCCGAAGCTGCGGCGCCGGCATCGCTAACCGCTTGGAAGCATTCCAGGATGGTCGCGCCCGTCACGGCGAATCCACCAAGGTCGAGCTTGCGATTGCGAGTCCAGTTGAGCATTCCGCAGATCAAGCCGGTCGTCCTGTCAAGAATCGCGGCGCCGCTATGCCCGGGTACTACCTGGCCGCCGCTGAACTTCATCAACTGCCGGTTGCCATACTCGCGAAAGCCTTCGTTCTTGAGGAAAGTCGTTTCCCCATAAGACTTGCCCCCGGTAAACCCATAGTATGCAACCTCACCTGCAGGCTTGGAACGCGCGACCTTCAAATAAGGGTGGGCCGGGCAAGAGACCTCGAGCAGCGCGATATCAGGGAACGCGAAGCCTTCCTCTTCCGCATCGAAACCGCTGATAACAGTGTCGGCCAGGCATTCTTGAACCCTGGCAGGAAAGCTTTGCATCGCTCCGCCCGAGGGAGCCTCTACCACCGGGTTTGCAACTATCCCGTTGCCGGAGCTATCGGTGACCACGTGGGCGCAGGTAAGAACGTGAGTCGGCGCAACAAAGAACCCCGTCCCCGTCTTTTGACCCGCGCGAATCCGCACGGAGTACTTGGGAAGGTCCTCAATCTGTAGCCGTTCTGGGGTCGCTGGGGACATCACTCAATTGGTCTGGTGCGCCCACTCCAGGGAAATTTTCAGATTCGCCTTGCCGCTGCCTTTCACGAAAACTGCGATGAGCCCTCCCGCATCGATCCCGAACTCAATGCCGAACTCTGCGCCCACTTTGGTGGGTTTCACTGCATCGAGAGCATTCGCGAGCATTTGGGCTACCCCCTGAATGGCTTTTTCAACTTGGGCGAAGTTCAGGCTCTCTGCGAGCGACGCCACCTGTTCTTCGGCGTTTTCGAGGGTGTCGTCCACTACAGAAACTTCGAAGTATGCCGTGGCCCCATTGATTTTTATCGGAACAGTGGACCGAGTAATCTCTTCCATGAAAGCTCCTTTTGCAGGAAATCCGAGCCAGCCGTTCTTCGCGAGGGCCCATTCAGGGGATGTCCACCATTTTCGACCACATCCTCGAATTTGGGTAGACGCTATTTAGACGACCCTTTGGCCCCTTAATGGCCGGACGAGATTCGCCGAAAGCGGCTGACACGATCGAGTGCAGACGCCGCGAACAATGGGCGACTCCGCCAATGCGTGAAATCATTTTGAAGCCGCTACGATCGGACGATTCGAAATCTAATCAGTGCAACCGATTACTTCCTGGATCGGAAATCAGTGACCGAAATCAGTAAGCCGTTCCACGCGGTTACCCCGTCCGTCCCTTCAACTTCAAAAGCCGTAGCAAGGCGTGGCAAACGGGACGTTAACTTACGTGCCATGGATTGCCATTTCAAAGATAACGTCTCCTCTATCTCGCATTTCCCCTGTCATCGGCATGGTGAGACCAGCGGTTGCTACTCCGGAGCAGCTCTCCAAGCGAGCTAGCCCGGATTAATCCACCGTGAGGGTCACCAAGGTTGAATGCGACAGCTGCCCTGACGTTGCAGTCACGGTAACGTTATAAGTTTGCGCAGCTGGATTAGTGGTGTTCTTGCTACCAAGGCCGCAACCCAGCAGACCGCCGAACGAAGCGGCTCCCAATACCACGGTCCAAGCAATGCACAGCAAGCTTAGTTGCCGGCTCCTCTGCCTCGTGCGGCGCATGAAGGGTAGAAGGGCACATGCGAGAGCCACTCCGGCTAATGTCTTTCCTCTCTCTCCATTCAACTTCATCCGGGCCGTTTGCGCAGGCAACTGAATCGTCAGCGTCACGTTTGTAGCACCGCTGCCGGCAGGAACGGTTTGCGGAGAAAAGGCAGTGACCGCTCCCGCCGGAAGACCAGAGGCATGAAAGCTCACCGCATTTGGAAAAGTAGACCCACCCTCCGGCTGGAAGGGGAGAGTATAGGTCGCCGTGCCGCCCGGCTGGATGGTCTGCGATGAGCCAGTGACGCCCCCTGAAGTAACCTGGAAGTCCTGCACGCTTTCCACAACCGCAGGGCTGTCCATGGGAGTGAAGTCGGCGTCCCCGCTGTAACCTGCCGTGATGGAGTGTTGTCCGGCGGCCAGAGTAGACACCGTGAGTGCGGCCGCTCCATTCGTCAGCACGGCTGTCCCTAGCGGTGAGGCCCCGTCCATGAAGACCACGGAGCCTGACGGCGTGCTGATCGGCGAGGAAACAGCAACCGTAAACGTCACGGCAGTCTGTACCAGCACCGGGTTGGGAGCCGCAGTCAGGCCGACCGCCGCCACCGCAACCTGGTTGACCACAATGCTATGGGAGACCTCGACCGCAGGCAGATAATTTGTGTTCCCCGCCTGGTCGGCCGCAACGACAACAGTGCCCGCTCCCTTGATGGTTAAGGTGGATCCACTCAGCACGGCGGAACCAGAAACAACCTTGAACGTAACCGCAAGCCCGGATGTGGCCGTGGCCGTGAGGCTGATCGGGGCGGCGCCATAATTGATGGGCGTGGCCGGTGCCGCGAAGCTGATGGACTGGGCCTTTTGCGCCACCGTAAAGGTCGCCTGCTGCGTGCCCCCCAGGTAGTCTGCGGATGCGGCCTGCGATGTCTGCAGGATCACCGTGCCGGCGCCAGTCAACGTCACGGTCGAACCGCTGATGGTCGCGGGACCACTGACGACGCTATAGATGATGGCCGCTGTGGAGTTCGACGTTGCCATCGCCGCGAAGGGCACATCCCCGTAGGTGTGGTTAGGGATACTGAACTTGATCGTGGGTGCCGCAGCGGCCACGTTGTAGAGCAGGCGAGTCGAGGTAGCCGCAGCGAGGTAGTTCTCTCCGGCAAAGGAGGCGACCAGGTAATAGCTGCCTGCCGGCAACGTGGAGACCGTGATGCTAGCCACACCGCCGGAAAGGGTAGCGGTGCCCACGACATTGCCGGCCTGGGTGAAGGTGACGAGTTCGCCGTCGGAGCTGTGTGCCGGTGACGAAACGGGCTTTAACGTCGCAGTCAGTGTTACCGGCTGGCCGTAGGTGCTGCTCGTTGCGGGGTTTGCGTTGAGCAGGAGAGATGTGGGCAACGGTGCGGACAGCAAGCTCACCGCCGCCGAAGTGCTGCCCTGGAAGTTCGCGTCTCCCGGATAAGCGGCGGTCACGGATTGAGTGTTCAATCCCTCAAAGCTGATGCCCGTGGTAGTTGCGGTCGCGGTCTGCGTGAGCTGGGTGAGGAATACGGACACCGTATTGGCGTCACCAAAGTTCGTAACTAATATGTCCGGCAGGCCGTCCCCATTCACATCCGCAATCGCGGGTTCTCGCAGCGATGAGTTGAACGTTGCCGTAGTTTGGGTCAACGTTCCATCGCCGTTACCAAGAAACAGAGTGGCCGGAGCATTGCCCGCATCTACGGCTATGTCAGCAAAACCGTCATGGTTGAAGTCCGCCACGATCGGAGGCTGTGCAAGGGACACCGATGGAATGCTTGTGGGAACGGGGGTAAATGTACCATCGCCGTTGCTCAGCCATACGTCGACCATTAGGCCGTATTCACCGCCGACCAGGTCTGTCTTGCCGTCTCCGTTAAAGTCGCCGGCGGTCATCGCGCCTATCATACTGGGCGATGTCGGCGGCCCTGGAGTGAATGTACCGTCGCCATTGCCGAAGAAAATGCTTGCATTCACCAGGTAGGAGGCGGCCACAACAAAGTCTAATTTGCCGTCGCCATTGAAGTCTCCAACCGTAATCCCAGGATCGGTACCAGGGCTGGAAATTGTCTGCCCTGCGACGAAGGTTCCGTCCCCGTTGCCAAGCAGGATTTGCAGCTTGGGCGTGTTCCCCAGTATGGCGTCCTGCCCGGTGGTGATCCCGAGATCCAAAATGCCATCTCCGTTAAAGT
The DNA here is from genome assembly GCA_964609355.1 of uncultured Acidobacteriaceae bacterium. Classification (GTDB taxonomy): domain Bacteria; phylum Acidobacteriota; class Terriglobia; order Terriglobales; family Acidobacteriaceae; genus PALSA-350. The sequence continues at coordinate 20,001 of CAZSUK010000654.1, forward strand.
CGCCGAGGGCCAGATCGAAAGCATTGTTGATGGACGGATCTGTCAGCACCGTAAAGGTGCCGTCGCCAACGCCAAGCAATACCGTCAATGGACTGTAGCCATGGCTAACCACCAGATCCATGATTCCATCGTTGTTCAGGTCGCCGGCGATTACGCCCCCTGCCGCAGGAATCGAGGGATTGACGCCGGGGCGAAACGTGCCGTCGCCATTGCCCAAAAGCACGATGAGCGCGTTCGTGTAATCTTGAGCGACTGCCAGGTCCACGACGCCGTCACCATTAAAGTCTGCAGCTGCCACTGCGACGGGGGCGGTGCCGGCCGGCACCTGGGCCAGCGTTGCGATATCAATCGCCGATGTGCCGGTGCTCAACGCCACTCTTGCAAGGGCGGTGTTCTGATTGGAGTTGTCGACAAAAGTAACCGTGCCGGTGGGGGATGGGCGCCCGGGAGCGTTCACGAAGCCGGTCGTCGTTGCCGTCAACGTGTAGTCGCTCACGCTCCCGCTCGCGGCGAGGGTAGTGGTAGTCGAAAATGAGCCGGTAACCACAAGCGGCGCAGGCGAAGAAGTACTGCCGGCATAACTGGCATTAGCCAGAAAGACCGCCTTATAGCTGTGGCTGCCGATGCCGGGAACAAACTTGAACGAGGCAGTGCCTGCACGCGTCATCTGGGCGGTTCCCAGCACGTTTATATCAGCGCAGTGGGGTGCGGAAGCCTCGCAGAAATTGAACGTGCCCAGGGAAACCAGTGGGGTACCGTTGACCAGCACGCTCGCCGTCAACGTGACAGCTTTGCCCGAGGCTACCGTGGTTACCGGCTGGCCATCGGCGGTGATCGTGAGAGTGGTGGCCGTGGCGGGCGTGGCTCCGCCCACACTCAACGCGAGCACCCCGGAAGTGCTCGCGACGAAGGTTTCGTCCCCGTTATAAGCCGCGGTCAGTTCGTTCGTGCCCACGGGGAGCGTGCCCAGTTGCAACGTGGCGATTCCGCTGTGGAGAACCGCGGTGCCCACAGCGTAGCGCCCAGAGTAGAATGTGACGTTTTCTCCGTCTGTGGTCTTGCCCTGGGCGGTATAAGGGCTAAGTGTCGCAGTCAGGGTGACTTGTTGCCCATAGGCTGCACTGCTCCCCGGAGCTGCAGACAGATTAAGAAGTGTGACCACCGGGGTGGGGTCGGTAAGTGGGGTTAGGCCGATCGGGGCGGAGACACTGGGGTCATCCAGTTCCTCGCCCGGATAGTTGGCCGTCACCATGTGAGTTCCTGTACCGGTGACGGTAACACCGGTGGCCGTGGCCACTGAGGTCATGGTGGGTTGGGATAGATAAACTACCAGGCCGGTACCGGTGTATACGCTCAGGAGATCGGCTGCCCCGTCTCCGTTGAAATCGCCTGTGGCCAGCTCCGAGGCGGGATCCGCGCCGCTTGACAGCACTCCCGAAGCGGTAAAGGTGCCGTCCCCATTGCCAAGAAATGTCGAGTTGCTATTGGATTGGAAATCGGGGACCGCAAGATCCGGTTTTCCGTCGCGATTGAAGTCGCCCACTACGAGTTGTCTGGGGGCCAGCAGAACCGGCAAGGGAGCTGCGGCGGTGAATGATCCATCGCCGGCTCCCAGGTAGATGGAAACGTATCCATCGTCCATGGGGCCGGTGGGGTCTGTGACCGCCACGGTGCCTGCAATGTCGAGTATTCCGTCTCCGTTGAAGTCGGCGACCACGGGATAGTTGGCTCCGGGGAGGCTCACGCCCTCGTGAAATGTGCCATCTCCGTTGCCCAGAAGGATCGTCAGTTGTTGCCCGGCACAGACAAGGTCCAGCTTTCCATCTTTGTTGAAATCGCCGATGGCAAAGCTTACAAAGTCCACCGCGGTGGTCGGTGGCCCTAAGGTAAAGGTTCCGTCACCATTTCCGAAAAGGATATTCAGTTGCGGGCCATCCGTCTCGGCCAGATCTTCGTTGCCATCACCATTGAAGTCTCCAACCGCAAGATTCGAAATGTCTATGCCGATCGTTGGTGTGCCGGCCAGGGTGAAAGTGCCATCTCCGTTGCCGAGAAAGATGGATAGGTTATTGACTTGCTCGGTGAAGTAGACCACGGCGAGGTCCTGCCGGCCGTCGCCGTTAAAATCTGCAACTACGATTTGAGAAGCGTTGTCGCCGATGCTGGTCGTCTGCGGAGCGGGCGTAAAGGTTCCATCTCCGTTGCCGAACAAGACTGCCAGTTGGTTTGGTTGGTTTTGAGGGCCAAATTCAGGATAGACCAGGTCAGGCCTTCCGTCACCATTGAAGTCACCCTCGACAAAGTCGACAACCACATTCGGTAACGACTCCACGATGCCGTTCCATGCCACATGGGTCGAATTGGGAACCAGCGGTTGGGTAGCTAGCAGGGCATTGGCGTTGGTAGTATCGAAGAAACCTACATTGCCGGCGGGTGGCAGGGTTCCCCCGGTGCTCACTACGGTCGCATTCAGGGTGTAATTGCCGGGAACCCCGGTTGCGGCGAGGCTTGTGCTGGTTGGGTATGTACCCGTCACCGTGGCGAGTGCTGCTGTCGAAGTGCTGGGTGCCAGATTGCCGGTTCCAGCAAACACCGCTGTATAACTGTGGCTGCCGACTCCTGGAACTAGCCTGAGGACGGCGGTTCCAGCGCTTGTCAGCTGCGCCGTGCCCAGCAAATGGACGTCTGTGCAGTGGTTTGGTGTGGTGTCACAAAAATTTACCTGGCCCTGGATGACTGGCTTACCCGCTACGGTAACAGCCGCGGTCAACGTAATGACGGATCCAGGCGCGACCGAGGTCTGCTGCCCTATAGCGGGAGTGATGGCCAGCGTGGTCAGGGTCGCAGGCGCCTGCGCCTGCGACCAGGCAGAAGTCAACACCATCAATTGGATGGCAGCTATGATGGGCAGAAGCCGCCCGTAAGACGCCCATCCGTGCACGCGGGTAAAAGACATGGTTCTCCCCATCCAGTTACACAGGTAATCTAAGGGCCGGGGGAACCAGATCAGCCGTAGTGCTCTGAACAGGCGTTTTGATTCTAGCGAATTTCGGAAGGAAGCAGAGAAAAAATGCGCACCGGAGCAGACGAAAGTTGTAAGAAGGGAAACACCGAAAATAGGTGACAGAGAAATAAGTGATATGCGGCATGTTACCGTACTTAGCGAGAAAATCGCTAACACAGCTAAGAGCCTATCGCAACATATTCTTCCGCACGCCCTCGCAATTCCGGCCGCCCTCGGCCCCAACCGTCAATTTGTCTGCCAAAATACTGCAAGAGGCTTCTCCCTCCGATGGAAAGGACCACAACCAATGACCGACGCTAAACCCGCACGGCCGGGCGACGCCAAACTGGGTATGGACGAGGCCATCACTCGCCGCGATTTCCTCGGCTCCGTGCTGCTCGCCTCCGGAGCAGTCTTGCTCGAATCCCGCAGCCCTGCGGAGCTAGCCGCGGATCACTTCACCGGCTACGGCGGTGTCGGCGAATACAGCGCCTCCAACGGAAACACGTGGGAAGTAATGCAGGCCGGCCACTCCATCCGCTATGGCACCTACGATCCCCTACCCAAAGACCTGATCGACACCGGCGAAACCTATGACTGTGTCGTCATCGGCGGAGGCATCAGCGGACTCGCTGCCGCCCTGTTCTTTACCCGGCAAACGCCCGCGGGAACCCGCTGCCTCGTCCTCGAGAACCATCCCATCTTTGGTGGCGAAGCCAAGCAAAACGAGTTCCTGGTGGACGGCAAGCGACTCATCACCCACCAGGGCTCGGCGATTTACCAGCTTCAGTATCCTCACAGCTTCCTCGAGCACTTCTATGATTCCATCGGTCTCAACACGCCGCGCCTCCAGTATCAGAAGTGGGCAGGGCCTGCACCGGAGATGACCCTTTCCCGCACTCCCTATCAGGCCGTAGGCTTGCAGCACGGGCAGTACGGCTATTGGTTCGGAGCCCAGTTTCAGCGCAATCCGGGCAGCTGGGTGATCGATCCCATAGGCACAGAGCTGAAAGGCGCTCCGGTCTCTGCAGCAACGCGCACAGAATTGCTCCGCTGGTTGAAGGCGACGCCGGTCGCAGGCGACACCTTTGTTCGCCCCCTGGTGGAGGGAGACGCCAGCTCCCGCTATCTAGATTCCATCACACTCGAACAGCACTATATGGAACGCTTCGGCCTACGCCGGGAGACCGTCCGCACCTTCCTCTCACCCGTAGAAGGAGGAGGCTCAGGTCTCGGTCCCGATGCCCTGTCGGCCTTTTCCGAATATGCCTTCGAGATGCTCCATCCCTTACCAGACCCAGCCGGCGAGACAGACCAGATGTTCCCAGGCGGCAACGCGACCATTGCGCGCTTGCTGTTGAAGAGCCTGATCCCCTCGGGAGTCGATGGCCCCCACACCATCGAGGGAGTCACCCGCAACGCCGTCAACTTCGCCGCGCTTGATACAGCGCAGTCCGCAGCCAGGATCCGTCTCTCCGCAACGGTGGTCGCCGTTCAGCACGAGGGTGCGCCGAGCCAGGCCGAGTTCGTCAGCATCGTCTACCTCAAAGCCGGCAAACTCTACCGCGTGAAGGCTCGCTCGGCGGTCATAGCCGGAGGCAGCTGGACCACCAAACACATCGTCAAAGATCTGCCGGAGACCCACCGCAAGGCCTACGCGCAGTTTTACCGTTCCCCTTGCATGATGGCCAATGTCGCGCTGCGCAACTGGCGTTTTCTTTACAAGATGGGAGTGAGCGGATGCCGCTGGTTTGAAGGTTTCGGCTGCTACCTGGAGGTCTGCAAGCAATCTCTTACTGGAGTGGTTGATCCCGTTATCAGTCCGGACTCGCCCATCGTTCTCTCCCTGAAGGTTCTCTATTCCTATCCCGGACTGAGCACCGAGGAGCAGGGGAATCGCGGCCGCGCGGAAATGTTCCGCACCGGGTTTCGTGACTACGAACGGCAAATTCGCGAGCAAATGACAGCGATGTTCTCCGGCTACGGGTTTGACGCGCAGCGAGATATCGCCGGCATCATTCTCAACCGCTGGGGGCACGCCTACCTGAGTCCGCAGCCAGGCTTTTTCTTTGGTCTGAACGGACAACCGGCGCCGCGAGAGATCCTGCGCAGAGAACCGTTCGGCCGAATCGCCTTTGCCAACAGCGATCTTGCCGGAGCGATGGATCATCGCTATTCCATACTGGAAGCAAAGCGAGCAGTGAGCTTGTTGCTGGACCAGGTGCTTTTGAGCTAGCCGTTGCTTTCTCGCACCGGCGGACGGACGCCCCGCACTCGCCGTTCCCAACGTGCCCCGCGGCTCACCTCTCCACGCGGATGCTTACCGGTTCCGGCTCATATCCTTCGTCCTGCAGGGTTTCCTGGGCGGCCGAGCGGAGTGTTTGCTCGTCCGCATCTTTGGGAATCTTGCAATGGCGCCGAATAACCTCTCCACCACTTGTAATGCGAACCACCCAATTGGACTTACTCTTGTCCCAAGTGACTTCTACCCGATCCGCGCGCATGGCCACCTCCGACGGGATGCTATAGGACACCGTAGTCCAAGGTACAACTCAAAAGCGCATCCGTGAAGCCATGAAACGGCCGGCTCGGTCACGCAAGGCGAAATGGGTGACGGCGGTACCTATTGCGGCAATTTCGACTGCGCGTTCCGGAATAGCTACCGGTGTCTTGCCGGAGCGCCCTGGAGACAGCCGGTCTGCCAGGTTCCGTTCCAAAGCATCGGACCGTTCCTGAGAGAATTGCGGGAGTAATTTTGGACGCCTTGATAAAACAAACGACTTAGCTCGCTTGGGAATTCGTGACCAGACGGGACTGACCCTTTCGCTGGGTGAGACTACTGCCGCTAGCGTCTTGACTGAGGAATGCGGCCCAGCCGCACATCGTGGCGCAACAGCAAATCGCACGCATGCAGCGCCTCCCCTTCAAAATCAGGACTGTCACTGGGAATGACAAGCCAATGCCCGATCTTATTTCCGAGTAATTCAATCCGGCGCAGAGAAGGGAACTCCCGGCGAAGCCCCTGATCGGTCGGCTCGGT
>CAZSUK010000655.1:0-17089 GCA_964609355.1 uncultured Acidobacteriaceae bacterium
ATCGGGATGAACAACTGGATGTCAGACCCGTTTGTCTATCCGGAGAAGCCTCTGAATCGGGGCAAGGTCCTTTCCAAGGAAGATCTGGAGCGGTTAGGCGGATTCGAACGGTATAAAGATGTGGATGGCGACGGCATCCCCTACCGTACCTTGCCTGGAACCGACCATCCCAAGGCGGCCTACTTTACCCGTGGCAGCGGCCACAACGAGAAGGCCCTCTATACCGAACGCCCGGACGACTATCAGAATCTGATGGAACGCCTGGATAGGAAGTTCCAAACCGCCCGCACCCTGGTCCCCGCGCCCGAAGTCGTCCAAACCGGCAAATCCAAAATAGGGCTCATCGCCTTCGGCAGTTCCGACTTCGCGGTGCGTGAGAGCCGCGACCAGCTGAAAAAGGAATATGGCCTGGAAACTGACTACCTGCGTTTGCGCGCCTTTCCTTTTTCCCAGGAAGTGCATGCTTTTGTTGCCGCGCACTCCAGGGTTTACATCATCGAGCAGAACAGGGATGGACAGATGCTCAGCTTGCTTAAGCTCGACCTGCCCGCCGAAGACATCGCCAAGTTGAGGAGCATTCGCCACTTCGATGGCCTGCCCCTCGACGCTCGCACTGTGACCGATAAGCTGGTCCTTCAGGAAGGAATTTAATGGCCACCACTCTGAACCCACCCGTAGCACCCGGACCCAGGAAGAACCGGTTGGGACTGCAGGTTCTGGATTACCGCGGCGGAAAGACCACGCTCTGCGCCGGTTGCGGACACAACGCCATCTCCGAGCGGATCGTCGACGCCATGTATGAGATGGGGGTCGCGCCCGAGCGGGTGATGAAGCTCTCCGGCATTGGTTGCTCCTCGAAAACGCCGGCCTACTTCATGAACCGCGCCCACAGCTTCAATAGCGTTCATGGCCGTATGCCTTCGGTCGCCACCGGCGCCCTGATGGCGAACCACACCATGATGGGCCTCGGGGTCAGCGGCGACGGGGACACGGCTTCGATCGGTTTCGGGCAGTTCGCCCATGTCATGCGGCGCAACCTTCCGCTGATCTACATCATTGAAGACAATGGCGTTTACGGCCTGACCAAAGGACAATTCTCGGCCACCGCCGACCTCGGGTCCACGCTCAAAACCGGGGTCATTAATGATCTGCCGCCGATCGACACCTGCGTGATGGCGGTGGAGTTGGGGGCGACCTTCGTCGGCCGGTCATTTTCCGGCGATAAGAAGCAACTGCTGGCTATGCTCAAGGCGGCTATTGCCCATCGTGGCACGGTGATGCTCGACGTCATCTCGCCCTGCGTCACCTTCAACGATCATGAAGGCTCAACCAAGAGCTATAAGTATGTCCAGGAGCATGAAGAGGCGGTCAACGAGGTCGGTTTCGTTCCCTCTTTTGAAGAGATTTCGGTCGATTATGATCCCGGAACGACCTACGACGTAAAAATGCACGATGGATCGCACCTTAGGCTGCGCAAGCTCCACGAGGACTACGATCCGACAGACCGCATTGGCGCAGTGACCGCCCTGATGCGGGCGCATCAGGAGGGTGAGGTGCTCACCGGTGTCTTCTACGTCGATACCACTAAGCCAAGCTTCACCGATATGCTCAATCTGGTGGATGAACCCCTGGCGACTCTCCCCGAGTCGCGTGTTCGCCCTTCACGCCAAGTGCTGGACCAGATCATGCAGAGGCACCAGTAGTCCCAGGGCAGCCCCCAGGTAAATCTGACACGAAGTTACCTAGGGGCTGTGTCATTTGGGAAACTGGGTACTAATTAGGTGCAACTTTAGTTGTTCAACCGTCCCCTAAAGGTTGTATCATCAGCTCGTTTAGTCGATTCGAGCAAGGTGACGGGATGCGTAAGAATTTCCTTCGAGGTATTTATCTGTCTGTTGTGGCGGCAAGTACCTTGGCACTTGCCAGCGACCATTTGGCCGTTCCAAAGTTTGCTCCCGAATTGACAAAAATGGACGTCTGGGTAGGTACCTGGGAATCTCAGACCCAGGTGATGACCACTCCTTACAGTGAAGCCGCGTCGGTAACCTCTGAAATGACATGTAGTTGGTCGCCCCACCACGGTTTTATCCTGTGCGACCACCTGATGAACGGTCCCACCGGCGTCAGCAACAGCTTGTCTGTGTACACCTACGACGAAGCCGCCAAGACGTACAAGTTCTTTGGCGTGGACAAAGACGCCTCGCCGCGGGAAATACCGATGCAGGTTAAGGGGAATATCTGGAGCTTCGGTACAGAAGTGCAGAATCAGGACAAGACCATCATGTTCCTGACCAATGATGAGTTCATTTCCGACAAAGTAATGAACTTCAGCACCGAGTTCAGCGAAGACAACGGGCGGAACTGGAAAAAGCTCAACCAGGGTCAGCTGACCAAAATCGGCTAAGCAGTTTCGCAATTGATGTAAATCGAAGCGACAGGCCTTTGTAGTGGTTTTCTCTCAAGGAAAACCACTCCTCGCGAACTTTACCAAGCCAGCATTATTGCGAAACTGCTCTAGCGCTTCTGCTCCCCGCTGTGCTCCGGGCTCGAACCTGGCTCGGGAAAATCCGTATCCGCATCCTTAAGCATTTCATCCTCGTCGCGGTGGCCTAACTGGCCCTGCAGATAAGGCTCGCCGCCCTTGGCGGGCGTGGTGGTTTCTTCTTCAACTGCTCCCTTATGGATATCGCTGTCTGGGTGTTTTTGTTTTGGCATCGTGCTCGGAAAGATGAAGGTTTTCGCTGAGGCGTTGTACCCAGGGTTAGAGATGATCCAACCCCGGGTACCGTTTTGATCTACAACGCTGCTGTAACAGCCTTTATTTCCGTGTAGTTATTGAGTACTTCTTCACCCATTTCACGACCCCAGCCGGACTCTTTATACCCGCCAAAAGGAAGGGAAGCGTCGAAGACGTTGTGGCAATTGAGCCACACCGTGCCCGCTTTGAGGCGCCGCGCCATCTTGTGCGCGGTGCTCAGATCGCGGGTCCAGACGCTGGCGGCCAGGCCGAAGGTGGTGTTGTTCGCCTCCCGGGCCACGCGATCCAGGTCCGCGTCAGAGAAAGACTCGGCGCAGACCACTGGTCCAAAGATCTCTTCCCGGACCACTTTCATGTTCGGTTTGGTGTTGGTCAGCACGGTGGGTTGAACAAAATAGCCGCGGTCGCCGTGCCTCTTGCCACCGGCAGCTACCTTCGCACCCTCCTTCACCCCGGAGTCGATATAGCCGGTGACTTTGTCGAACTGCTCTTCGCTGACCAGCGGTCCCATCTGGGTGTTGGGGTCGATGCCAGAGCCCATCTGGATTCCTCCGGCAATGTCGCTTACTCCTTGCAGGACCTTGTCATAGACGCTTTCGTGGACGTACAGCCTCGAGCCGGCGCAGCAGCATTGTCCCTGATTAAAGAAGATAGCGCTGGCAGTACCCGGGATGGCGCGTTCGAGGTCGGCATCGGGGAAGATGATGGCCGGGCTCTTACCGCCGAGTTCGAGGCTTACTTTTTTCAGGTTGCCGGCCGAAGCCTTGACGATCAGCTTGCCTACCTCGGTGGAGCCGGTGAAAGCGATCTTGTCGACGTCCGGGTGTGCGGCCAGAGGTGCGCCGGCGCCTTCGCCGAACCCGGTAAGGATGTTGACCACGCCGGCAGGGAACCCGGCCTGATCGAACAGCTCAGCCAGCCGCAGTCCGGTCATGGGTGTCTGCTCCGCAATCTTGAGCACCACGCAGCAGCCGGCCGCGAGCGCTGGGGCAAGCTTCCACGCTGCCATAAGCAAGGGGAAATTCCAGGGTATGATCTGCCCAACGACACCGATGGGCTCACGCATGGTGTAGGAATGGAATGCGCCAGGGGTCGAGAAGTTGAGCGTCTTGCCGGAAATCTTGGTTGCCCAACCTGCCATGTAACGGAATATGTCGACGGCCAGCGGAAGATCGGCGACCCGGGCGACGGAAAACGGTTTCCCGTTGTCCAGCGATTCTATTTCTGCGAATTCTTCCAGGTTTGCTTCGAGCAGGTCGGCTATTTTCCAGAGCAGCTGACCGCGTTGGGATGTCGACATCTTGCTCCAGGGCCCTTCGTCGAAGGCGCGGCGAGCAGCAGCGACGGCGCGGTTTACATCTTCTGCTTCAGCTTCCGGCACTTGGGCGACCACTTCTCCGGTGGCCGGGTTGTAGACCGGGAAAGTTTTTCCGGATGCGGCGAGAACGAAACGTCCATCGATCAGCATGCGGTGTTGCCGGGAGAAAAACTCCGCGGTTTTGGAATTGACACGTGAGTCAACGGGGATAGTTGCCATGCAAGAAACCTCCGGCGAGCAACGGCATTTGCCGCCTTTTTAACGCCGAAGGAACGATAGCACCCGACCCAAAGGGCAGTCCAGTGAAGGCCCAGTCACGAAACGAAACTGCAAAGGTCTCTCCGGGAAACCTTACTGTCGAAAATCAAACTGCAACCACCCACTTAATATTCGGCCGCGCCATTTTCATCTTCTTAGGGGGCCGCCACTCTGTGGAAACTCAAGAAACGACTCCGCTTCCTTCCACGATCGAAATGTAGCGATCGGCCGGCAAATCGGTGAACCGTTCTACCAGGGTGCTAGGCGAGGGCCAGCGAATCTCCAGCTGGTCAACCCTGGTGTGGGCGCCGATGCCGAGCACCATGCGAGGGTCATGACTGGAGAGAAAGCTGCCACCGCCCAGCTTGAGTCCTGAACGCTTCAGGGTCCCGGCCGTCCAGGTTACGCGGGCGCCGATCGCGTCAATATTGGCTAGCTTTCCCACCAGTTTTATCCCCAGCCAGTGGTTCCCTTTGGTTGCCTGGTTTCGCAGTAATAAGGGCGGGCCATTGTTGGTCGAAATCAAAACATCGACCGCTCCATCGTTGTCGAAGTCGCCAAGCGCCAACCCCCGCGCCGCAAGAGGTTCGTGAAAAATCGGCCCGGCCGACGCGCTCACGTTCTTGAGCTTCCCCCCATCGTTGTGAAACAGTAGCAACGGTTCGCGATACGTGACGCTGCCGGAGTGCACTTCAATCTGGTCGTCAGGGTGGCCGTTGGCAATAAACAGATCGACGTCCCCGTCGTTGTCGTAGTCAAAGAACCGTAAGCCCCAGCCACTCATCGCGCGCGTCGCTTCTCCCAGACCGTTTACCGGCGCGAGATCGTCGAAGGTGCCGTCCTTATTATTGTGGTAAACGGAGTACATCTCCTGATCGACGTTGGTCACGCTCAGGTCCTGCCAACCGTCCTGGTCGAGGTCTGCTGCATCCACGCCCATCCCGGAACGGGCGCGGCCGTCGGCACTGTAAGCGACGCCGGCCTCGACGCCCTCGTCCTTGAACTTGCCCTGGCGGTTCACCCATAGAAAATTAGGGACGGTATCGTTGGCTACAAACAGGTCCATCCAGCCGTCATTGTTGATGTCGGTTGCCACCGCACCCCAGGCTTTGCCCAGACTGGAACTGATCCCGGTTGCCGCAGAAACGTCTGTAAACGTGCCGTCTCCGTTGTTGTGAAACAGCCAACTGTGCGCGGGCGGATAGACGCGCGGAATGCAGTAGTGGCGTTCTCCCGTGCCTCCATTGCCGCAGAACTTGTTCGCAGCCTTATCGAACTCGACGAACCGGCAGACAAACAAGTCAAGGCGCCCGTCATTGTCGTAGTCGAACCAAAGGGCGCTGGAAGCCCATCCCGGCGTGACGATACCCGACTTCAGCGTGACGTCGGTAAATGTGCCATCGCCGTTGTTGCGATAAAGCACACAGCGGTTGTAGCTGGTGATGAAAAGGTCGGGATAGCTGTCCCGGTTGTAGTCGCCGACGGCGACGCCCATACCGTAACCTGTGTCGCCTATTCCGGCCTTGACGGTCACATCGGTGAAGGTTCCGTCTCGGTTGTTCCGATAGAGTGCGTTGCGCAGCGGTGTGGCAGGAGAGAAAAAATCGCAGGGGCCGCTGTTCACCAGGAAAATGTCCATCCACCCGTCGTTGTCGAAATCGAGAAAGGCACATCCAGCGCCTGTGGTTTCCGGCAGGTAGTAGGCGGAGGACCGCCCACTTGAGTGTGTCCAGGTTATGCCCGATAGCGTGGACGGGATCGGACGAAACAAGGGCGGGGAAGGCGTTTCGGTTGAAAGGAGGGAAGCCGCGGATGCTTTTGGCAGGATGCTCAGGGGCAACCAGGCAGCCAACGCGGAAAGAACATCCCTTCTGCTCGGTTGAAGCATCGCCTGATCTTACACGCCGCTCCGCCGGGTTCTTCGCTATTCATTCCTCGCTCAGGAAAAAACTCATACTAAAGGTTGACATTCGATTTCGAAACCGGTTACATTTCCCACCGATCCAAAATTCCCGGCTGATCACGCCTACAGGCCACGGGTCCCATCACTTGGTTGCATGTTCGTAGCTTGGACTGATGCAATTGCTCGCACAGCCAGGCGATAAGCTCTTCCCTGCGTTTCGCAATGAAGCTGCAGGTAGAAGGAGGCTTTATGCGCAACTCTCTTTACGTCAGGACGTGTGTTTCGGCGGTTGTCCTTGGAATGTTTCTGTTCGTCTCCCACCCACAGAGTTTCGCTCAGGACGTCAACGCTTCACTCGAGGGGACGGTACAGGACCCAAGCGGCGCCGCCATACCCGGAGCCAAGATGACACTCACCAACGAGGCGACCGGAGCCCAGCTGAACTTCGTGACCGATGCCGGAGGTGAATACAATTTCCGCAATCTCGGCCCCGGAGTCTATGACCTTGCGGTGACTGCGCCGAGCTTCGAGTCCTTTGTCCGCAAGGGCATCGAGCTTGCGGTCAACCAGAACGCCCGCATCCCCGTCAGCCTGACTTTAGGCAACGCAAGCCAGACGGTCACCGTCACCGCGGACGCTTCGCTCATCAACTATGAAACCCCTACTCGAAGCCTGGGTGTCGCTCCGGAAACGCTGCAGAACCTTCCCCTGGTCATCTCCGGAGCGCCCCGCTCGTCCGTGACGGTTGCAATCTTTATGCCCGGCGTGACCACCGGCGGCGGCGGCAATGCCTACAATTCCCGTACCAATGGGGGCATCGTCACTGGTGACGAAGCTGTCGTCGATGGCGCCACGGCTGCGGAAGGTTTCATGAACCAATCCGGGATGGTGAGCTTGCAGACTGATTTCGGTATGTCCCCCGACATCACCAGCGAAGTCAAAATCCTGGGCTCCAATTACGACGCGCAGTACGGAAACTCGACGTCAGGCCAGCTCATCGTGCAAACCAGGAGCGGTGGCGAGTCCTTTCACGGCGCGGCTTACGAGTATCTGCGCAACGATGCCTTAAACGCCAAGCAATACGGTGCGTCGAGCAAGACTCCCGACAAGGAAAACGACTTTGGCGCCAATGTCGGCGGCCCCATCTGGATTCCCGGTTATCACAGTCGAACCGATCTCGTAAAAGGCTACTTCTACTTCAACTGGGAGGGCTTTCAGGACCACGGAGGCGCGGCTTCCTCCACTCTCTCCATCGCCTCTTTGGCGGCCCGGGCCGGTAATTTCAGCGGCGCCGGCACTCAGCTTTACTATCCCTTCGACGCGGCGAAGTATGGGGCTCTCGCCGGCCAACCCATCCCCAACAACCAGATCAACCCCAACTTTGAAGATCCAATTGCCAAAGTCTTTCTCTCGAAGTTGCCCACCCCTACCAACGGCCAGGAAACCAACAACTACTTCATCCCCAGGTCCGGGCAGGGCTCGTTAACCAACAGCGAGAACGTGTATTTCTTCCGCATCGACGTGAACGTCGGCCAACAAGATCACTTCTACTACACTTTCTGGTGGCAGTTCAGCGGTGTCAACGCGCAGACCGACCTGCCTATCGATATCTCCACCGCGACTCCGGCGAACCCTGAGAATGCGCCCATCCAGCGCTTCAATTGGGAGCACAATCTTTCCAGCCGGATGACCAATCACGCCACCGTCGGCTACCTGAGCCGCAATGAAGGCTACTACGCGCTCAACGGCAAGGCCGGTTTGCCGATCGTGCCGGGTGTCGCCAATTCGACGTATCAGCCTGAAATGACGTTTGGCGGCGGCTACTCGCAATTGGGGAACAGCTCTCCGCCCAATTCGATCGACAATCTGACCACTCGCGGTACCTGGGCGGTCAATGATGTGTTCACCCGCATCCAGGGAAAGCACACGTTAACCGGGGGCATGGAGTACACGCTCAAGGGCATGAGCATCCATAGCGGAGGAAATCAAGGCGGCACCTTCAACTTTGCCGCAGATACAACTGGGGACGCGGGCTGCGCAAACTCGGCTTGCCCCGGGGATCCCATGGCCAGCTTTTACCTTGGTGCTGTGCAGAACGCCAACGTGGCGTACATCAATGTCCTGGCCAAGTACCCACGACAAATTGGGTGGGCCTTCCATGGCGGCGATTCCTGGCGCCTCACACCAAAACTCAACCTGTCGTACAGCCTGCGTTGGGATTACATCACCCCGTTTGTGGACAAGAAGAACAACCTGTCGTTCATCGATCCCAATGGGCCCAACCCGGATGCCGTTACAAGCTCGGGAACGGAGCTTCCCGGACGGCTTGCTTTTGCTGGAACAAAGTTTGGTGCGGCCAGTTACGGCGCCCGTTATCCCGAGATCCCGTTCAAGAAAGGCTGGGGTCCCCGCGTCGGGTTTGCGTACTCTATCAATGACAAGACGGTGGTGCGTGCCGGGTACGGGCTCTATTTCGGACAGGCTTTCTATCCCGGCTGGGGCGGCGGTCTGGCGCAGGACGGATTCAACAAGAATCTGACCCTGAACGAATCCTCCGCGGGAAACTTCAAAACCCCGGCGATCTATCTTGTTTCCGGCATCTCCCCCGCTCAGGTCGGCCCCACGCAGAATATCTCCGCCGGCTTTGATAACGGCCAGACGCCGTCTCTTTACCGTCCGTATGATGGCAACCGGAGACCCTATGCTTCGCAGTGGAATCTGACTGTCGAACGTCAGCTACCGAGCAACACGGTGTTAAATCTCGCCTACGTCGGCACCAAGGGCACGCACCTTCCCTCCGCGCTCGGCCCGATCAACGTATTGAACCCATTGAATCCAACCATCTCGTCCATTGGCACTGACCTGGCCGTCAGCTATACCGATCCCGCCGGCCCGGCAACCTTTGCCGCCCACGGCGTCGCGCAGCCTTACGTCGGCTGGGCCGGTCAGATGACGGGATGCGCGCCGACCATAGCTCAGGCTCTTGCGCCATTCCCGCAATACTGCGGCACCCTGCAGGGTCTTAACGAGCAGCGTGGAAACTCCATCTACAAGTCTTTCCAGGCCAGCATCGAACGACGCTTCCAGGGAGGCTTTTACCTGCTTGGCGCGTTCACCTTGCAGAACCTCGTTACCAATGCCTCCAACAACACGCAATCCACCAACAACACTGGCGTCGGTTCCGGAGGCAATAGCGGCGCTTTTTCTCCCTACGATAATTCGCGGGCGCGTGCGATCGCTCCAGACAATGTTCCGGCGACCGGTTCCGTCGTGATCGTTTATGACCTGCCTTTCGGGAGGGGCAAGCGATTTGCCAGTAACTCTACCGGCATTACAAACACTCTGATCAGTGGATGGCAGACGAGCCCCATCTTCCGCTATGAGTACGGCATTCCGTTCTCGTTTTACTCCTCGGCTTGCGCCACGGATACTCTTGTGCCCGAGTTCCGTGAACATTGTGTCCCGGGCCAGGTAGCCGGACAGCAGCCCCTACTGCATGGCCGCAACAGCTTTAACCCGGTCACGAACAACAACCAACTCATCAACCCTATCGCGTTCGAACACGACTTCTCCGCCTTCGGCTATACCGGCGTTGGCAAGGCAGTATCGACCGTCTACGGCCCCGACTATCACAATCTCGATATTTGCTTTACCAAGAATACCCACATCACGGAAAGGTTTAATTTCAGGTTCCAGGTCAACTTCTTCAATACGTTCAATAGCCACTACTTCCTCAACCAGGGCGATACCAACGGTGGCACCGGATATGCGTTTGTCACCGACGTAGCGGCTTCCGGCAACTCCTTTGGCACATGGAACGGAACGGTAACTACTCCGCGCACCATCCAGTTAGTGGGCCGGTTCGAATTCTAGGAGGCTTTGAGTTACTACTGTTTGGTTCTCTCGTTGGCTTGCAAACGAAGGTAGATCTTGACTTCTTCGTTGGCCGCATCTCGCCGGCCCAGGTGGTTGTAAATTTGCGCCAGTGCGATGTGCGGCTCCGCGTAGTTGTCATCCAGGTGTATCGCCTCCTGCATTTCCGGGATGGCGGCCTGGAGTCGATCCAGATGCTCAAGCACTTTGCCCAGCTGGTAATGCGCTACTGCGAGGTTAGGATCAAGCCGGAGCGCTTGCCTCAGGTTGGCTTCCGCTTCCTGCGGCCGGCCTAAAAACTCCAGGGTCACAGCGAGATTGACGTAGGGCCAGGGGGAGGGATGCGGCGCGCTCCGATCCAGTTCGATGGCCGTCTTGAAATTCTTTATCGCGGGTTCGGTCTGATTTTGATAGAAGTAGCAGAGGCCAAGGCTGTCGTAGGCGCGGGCCATCGCTGGATCGAGTGAGATAGCCTGCTCAAAGCGGTGGATCGCCTCCGGATAATGGTGTGCGTCGTAATCGAGCCGCCCGAGCCAATACGGGTAGAGCGCGTTTTTGCTATCGTGGGCGGAGAGTGATTCCAGGACCGGTCGCGCCCAATCCCGATGCGAAATCCGAATATATGCCATGGCCAACGAAAATTGAGGGCCGGAGGGAAGTGGCGTGATGGCATCGGATTTTTTCAAGGCGATCGCCGCGTTCAAGTAATCGTGATTCAAGAAGTAGATGCTGCCCAGATACGCCAGCAGGGAAGCGGCCCGCGCCGACTTCGGCTCCGGCTCAATTTCCTTTAGCAACAACTCTTCCGCAGCAACGTAGTCATGACGGGTGACGTCCGCCTGCAGGTGAGATACTTTTTCCGATGTCAGATCGAGCGACGAAGGCGGAGCCGTGACGGGCGCCGGTGGATCCGTTGCGCTCTGGGCCACGGCAACGCCGGCGTCCCAGAGAAGCAGGGCCAGCGTAACCGCGCCAATCGCTCTCACCCTGCAAGGCATGGGCATTAGTTTAGCGGACAGGAGTCAGAAAGAAACAGTGAGGGTCTGCTTCCATCCCGGGCCAATCTTCCTACTTGTGCTCGTCTCCCTCTATCCCGCGGGCGCGGGAGCTGCGCAGCCGCCGGCTGAACAATATCGCGAGCTGGTGCTTGAGATTCAGCAGCATATCGAAGGAAACGATCTGGAAGGGGCTCGGGCACTGATTACGGGCGCGAGGACAAAGTTTCCGGCAAACGGCGGCCTGGAAAATCTGTCAGGCGTTATCGAGATTCAACAAGGACATACCGATCGTGCCATCCAGCAGTTCTCTGCAGCCATTTTGCACGACCCGAAGCTTACAGGTGCGTATCTGAACCTGGGCCGGATCTATATGCAAAAGGCGGAAAGCGACAAGGCCGCGCGAACCGCTGCTCTTCGCATTTATGAAAAGCTGTTGCTGGTCGAGCCCGGGAATGGCGAGGCGAACTACCAGGCGGCCGTGCTGCTGATGTGGGAGCAAAATTACCAGCGTTCTCTGGAACATCTTGCGCGGTTGAGTCCGGACGACCGCAGCCGTATCGGCGCCCAGATCGTGCTTTGCGCGGATGAAGCCGCTCTCCATCATACGTCTGCGGCAGACCAGGCAGCGGCCGCGATCATCGCCGCTCCCGACTATGGCGAGCAGGATGCAATGCAGTTGCTGCCTGCGCTCCGGTCCGCGCATCGCGCCGACCTGATCGAGCGGCTATTTGTCGCAGCCAATGAAAAGAATCCTCTTTCGGCTGACGGTCTACGGATACTTGGGCTTGCCCAGGAAGGAGACGGGAAGCTGGAGAGCGCGCGTAAGACACTGGAACTTGCTTACACGCAGAACAGTTCTTCTGTTCCGATACTTGTGGACCTGACCCGTGTCGCCAAGGCCGGCAAGGATTATCAGGGAGCACTCGGATACCTGGCCCACGCTCGAGATCTGCAGCCCAACGATGCCGGCTTTGCCTATGAGTTCGGTGTGTTGTCTCTCCGCCTGGGGCTGCTGGGTGAATCGCGAAGGGCCATGGCCGAAGCGGTCAAGTTGGCGCCCGATAATCCTGAATTCAACTATGGTATGGGGATTGTCTCCTCCTTTGCGCAGGATTCGACCCAGGGCCTGCCTTATCTCGAGAAGTACCATGCTTTACGTCCATCCGATCCGGCCGCGCTACTGGCCATCGGAACCACCTACTTCCGAGCGAAGGACTACGAATCCGCGAGTCTGTGGCTGAAGAAGGCGTTGGGTCACGAATCGACCGCGGCGGACGCGCATTATTACCTCGGCCGCATCGCGCGGGTTGAGGGCCATCTCGAGGACGCAAGACGTGAACTGGAGCAGGCGAACGCGCTTGCTCCGGATCGGCCGGATGTTCTTGGAGAACTGGGGCAGGTCTTTATTGCCAATCACGATTACGGCCAGGCGGAGGTCTTTCTTGACCGAGCCGTCTCTCACGATCCTGAGAATTACGGAGCCAACTTCGGCTTGCTGCAGCTCTATGCGCGAACCGGGGATCCACGTCGCGAGCAACAATCGAAGCGCTTCGACGAGATTAAGGGCAAAGATGAAGAACACTACCAGGAGATGATGCGAACCATCGACCTTCGCCCGGAAAAATTGCCGGACAGCGAGAGGTTTTGAGGGCGCGAGCACCTGGGTCCATGGAGGCATCTGAAGACCTGGTTCCTGGGAGTATCTCCCCTAAAACTACGGCATACTGGTCATCCAGACACCACTTTGAACCTGTGGCAGGTTCATCAGGATGAGATTCTGTGCCACGCTCAGCTCCAAATTCATTTGGACGCCGGTTCCGTGGTGGCCCTCTGAGTTGTGAAAGTGTTCGACGGCGAATGGCGCACCGATGGGATGTTTCGACTCCTGGTCCAGCCGTTGAGCCCAAACACAAAGATACCCATCCCGGATAGAGGTAAAAAAAAGCGTATTTCCGTCTGCAGAAAATTGGGCCTTGTCGTCACTGAAGGTTGCGTCCGTAATCATAATCCACTCACCTTTAGGAGCAGGCAGTCCATGGCGCACGCGTGCGATAAAAATTTGGAATGGGGGTATGTCCCCCGCTGCGGCCTTTTCGAACACGACCCACTGATCATCCGGCGAAAAGTGACCGTTGCGTATTGGACCGCTTGGATCGCTGAGAAAGGGCTCGACAGTTCTTGTGCCCAAATTGACGGCAACGATTTGGTCTTTAGTGCCATCAGCCTGATCGAAGTTATCGGCGAGAATCACAGAGCCGTTGGAGGAAATCCCGCGCGGCCGACAACGGTCACAGATCTGTTCAGGATCTCCGTCTGAAGGTGAAGCGATAAAAGTACAAGGAAGCGGGCTCTGATGGTCTCGCGGAAAGACCCCGTGTTCACAGTCCCGTTCAAAGATCACTTTCGATCCGTCCGGCGTGATGGTGACCACGTAGTCTGTTCTCTGCACGGATCGGCCTCTGTCGTCCACTAGTTGATCCACTCCGGTGGTCAGATCTCTCAGCATGACGGCGTTGCGCTTGCCGTGGCTTGCTGCAATGTAGGCCATTCGCTTGCCGTCGCGGGCGATTGCGGGAGAGATGTACGTTCCTCCGTCGGGCAATGGTATTTGTGCACTGGGACCGAGTTTCTGACCGCCTCCTGTGATCGGGATCTGAAAAATCGCTGCTCTAAGGTTCGCGGTGCTGTACAGGAGTTTCCCGTCTTCTGATACGGAGGTTCCGTAATTTAGCCTGCCAGTGCCGGAGGCCAGCAGTTCAACGCTCTGACCAATCATCGCGTCGGCACCTACACTTGCGCGCCAGAGTTTCCAATTTTCAAGGTCGGAGGTGGAGTACACGATCCACTCCCGGTGGTCCGAAGTCCGCACCCAGGCGCGAATCGCAATCGCTCGAAGGTAATTGTTCTCGAGTCCGGGCAGCGTGACCACGCGAGCGTAGGTGGATGCCAACGGAACGACCCACCAATGGGCAGGCTCGTCTTGCCGGTCGCTGTGACATCCATAAAACAGAATTTCGTTGCCGCTTGGGCTCCAGAGAGGGGGGCCGTATACGCGGAAATTGCGATTCAAAGGCAAATCGGCGGGGGGCCCGCCGTTGCTCGACACCACAAGCGCTCTTTCACCTTCAAGGTAAAGAATGCTGGCACCGTTTGGAGAGAACTGAGGGAACGACGCCATGGGGTCGCGCACAAGCAATCTGGGTTCGCCACGCAAAGTCGAAGTGATATAGATGCCGGTGTTTTCTCGCCAGAAAACGATATGCGAGCCATCGGGCGAAAACTCTGGCCCAAAGTTCGTTCCGGGGGCCGTCGTCAGCGGAAAGGCCTCTTCTGCCGCCGTCTGTTGGACGAGCAGTTGGGGCCCGCCAGGTCCGACAATGGATGAGTAGGCAAACACTTTACCGTCGCGCGACAGCGCAGCATCAAATCCAGCCGAAGCGATCAAGCGTGGTTCTGGCAGGGGAATCTTCCTCGTCTGCCTCAGCCACACGAACACCACGGCGCCTATGGCCGCCACGCCCAGTAGCCCAGCGAAGATGAATCTCCATGGAGACTTTTTGGTCCCGGAGTCTGTGGGGCCAGTAGGGTTGGCTTCTGCAACGGACGATAAGACCGGCGCCAGAGCCTGGGTCGGCGCTTCTGCTGCCGGTGCAATGAACCGGTAGCCTCGGCGTGGAACTGTCTCGATATAAAGTGGCTTACTTGCCCGGTCGTTTAGTACTTCCCGCAGGCGACTGACTGCTCTATTGAGCGATTGGTCGAAATCGACGAACGTATCGGGCCAAATACGATGCTGAAGCTCCTCTCGAGTAACAACTTCCCCTGGCCTCTCGGCCAACATCATCAAAACCTGGAAAGGTTGATCCGGCAATGCGATGACCCGGCCATTCCTGCGAAGCTCCCTGGCTTCGCTATCAAGTTCGTAGCTTCCGAAACGGATCCTGGCCAGCACCCCTGGATTCTCCTTGGCGCACCACTCTACCACTTGCAGTTTCTGGCTTGGTCGAACGCCGTTGATAAGTGAGCTACTAAGCGGTCTGGTGGCGATAGCTGGCGCGGATGTTCTGCCGGATCTGCCGCCGTATCAAGCAGATAGCGCGGATCTGATTGTAACGAGGAAATCCGCTGCCGGGCATTGAAATTCCGGACAACTGAAATCATTGTGAGGCGGATGCAGGAGGTCCGCCTTGCAATGGCCAGTCGCTGCGTGCCTTTGTTTCGCCTTCGCGCTCAACTCAAAAGCTCAGACAAGCCCCATTACCACCTCAATGAGACCATCGAGTGGCGTAGAGATCGTGCAGGTTTCCGTGAATGGAACCGGCCCCTATCCCTTCGTACTGGACACCGGCGCGAACGTTTCCATGGTGAAGCGTAGCCTTCTGCGGGAATTGAAGGTGCCTGTCGCTGGTGCTATGGTCCTCGTAGCTTCTTTGGGTGAAAGCCTGCACGAGCGCGCGGAGCTGCACAGTGTGAGCCTTGCTGGCCTCTCTGTCCAGGATGTTGAGGTAAGCACGCTGGAGGGTCCCGAACTGGGTAGCATCCAGGAACAGGTACAGGGGATCTTGGGGGAAAACTTCCTCGAGCAGTTCGACCTTCTTATTGACAACGACAAGCAGCTGCTTGTGCTGGATCAGACACCACAGCTCGAAAATTCGCTTACCGGAGAGCACTTGCCGATTTCGCGCTCAGGGATTTCCAACGCTTCCGACACCGCGCACAGGATTTTTGTCCCGCTTAAGCTGCCTGACGTGCTCACGAGGCCGGTGCTCTTCTTGTTGGATAGTGCCGCAAACGCAGCTATGCTCTACCCGCTCAAGAATGAGCTCCCAGTCGTGAAGGGGCGGGCGCATTATGGCTCCATTCACTCCCTGAGCAGCGACCAACAATGTCGAGTTGAGCACACCGCTTTCGACATTGGCAGCGACAGGTACCGCGAGATCGTGTTGGCAACCTGCGAGGGAATGACCCGCGACGCAACCGATACCGATGGACTGCTCCCCACCAGCCTCTTTCACCGCCTGTTTATCTGCCACCGAAAAGGATATGTCATTGCAAATCCCCGGACAGTACTTCGTTAAATTTTGCCTTAACGAAA
Organism: uncultured Acidobacteriaceae bacterium; assembly: GCA_964609355.1. Lineage (GTDB taxonomy): Bacteria > Acidobacteriota > Terriglobia > Terriglobales > Acidobacteriaceae > PALSA-350. The sequence continues at coordinate 16,204 of CAZSUK010000655.1, forward strand.
GGGCAGACGGAGCTGGCACTTTCACGAAATGGGGATTCCCGGTGGCTAGTTTGTTGGCGCGCGGTAATTGAGCGTACTTAGCACTACCGTTACAAAACAGACCGGAGACAACCAGTACCCGAAGGGTGTTCTTCTCCGAAGGGTGAACAACAGCGGCGACATCAGCTGGCACAAAACTCGGATATTCATTAGCGAAGTATTTCGCTTTGAAGAGTTGGCTTTTGAGTTGGTCACACCAGATTTCTACAAGGTCTTCTTTCGAGACATGGAGATCGGAGAACTGAATGTGGAAGAACTTCGTTTTAGAGCCGCGCGGCGAGTGGTTTGAGCTTGCCGATGAGCGCATTAGCCTGTTGGCGTCAACCGAGGATCACGCCTGGGAAAGGTCGCCGGACACTGAAGGGTAGCAATCCTGTTCAGTGAGTGCATTGGCGGTCTATCACGCGTCGGTGTAAGCGTTCAGAGACCAGGGAATGGAAATCCGGCTCGCGACAATATCAATTGACATTCAACAGAAATCCACTACCATATGGTTGTGGATAGGTTAGGTACGACATTTGCAGCTTTGTCTGATCCGACGCGGCGGGCAATGGTCGAACGGCTCTCCCATGGGCCTGCCTCTGTCCATAGGTTGACGGAGCCGTTTGCACTCTCGCAGCAGATGATTTCAAAACATATTGCGTACCTGGTGCGGGCGCGGATTGTGATCAAGACGAAGCGTGGACGGGAGAGTGTGTGCACGCTTAGGCCAGAGGCGATTAAGACGGTCAGCGACTGGGCGTTTAGCTATCGCCGGTTCTGGGAAGAGAGTTTCGACAAGCTGGAAGAGGTTGTGAAGCAAATGAAAAAAGAGGAGGTCAGAGATGACAAATAACACGGTTAACGA
>CAZSUK010000656.1:0-13043 GCA_964609355.1 uncultured Acidobacteriaceae bacterium
CATTGTCGTATATCATCAGGATCGTTCATGCGAGCCAAGACTGCAGTAGTAGTGGGCGCCCAATGGGGCGACGAGGGGAAGGGAAAGATCGTTGACGTTCTTTCCGACAGGTTTGCGGTGGTCACCCGGTATGCCGGCGGCCACAACGCAGGTCATACGGTCATCATCCGGGGCAAGAAATTTATTCTGCAATTGGTCCCGTGTGGCGTTTTGCGTCCGGATTGCCGCGCCGTCATCGGTAACGGTGTGGTGCTCGACCCACTGGCCTTTCTGAAAGAAGTCGGCAAGCTTCGCGAGCTCGGGGTCAACGTCGACGAACAGCTTTTTGTGTCTAACCGTGCCCAGGTGATCCTGCCTTACCATCGCATGATCGAACTCGCTTCGGAAAATGCTCCCGGCCGGCAGAAGATCGGCACCACCAGCCGCGGAATCGGTCCCGCATATGAAGACAAGATGCATCGCAGCGGCCTGCGCGTCATTGATTTACTGAACCGCAGCCTGTTGAAGACGCATATTGAAAACGCCTGCAATGAGAAAAACGCCGTCGCCCATGCACTGTTCGGGACCGATCCTCTGGACCCGATCAAGATGTACGACGAATATGCCGAGGCGGCAGAGCGCATTCGCCCCTTTGTCACGGACACGGCAAGACTGTTGAACGACGCCATCCGGCAGGGACAAAGCGTGATGTTTGAGGGCGCACAGGGCACCATGCTGGATATCGACCATGGCACTTATCCCTTTGTCACCTCCTCCTCCGCCACTGCCGGGGGCGCGGTCACCGGAACCGGGGTGGGGCCGACGATGATCGGCACCGTGGTTGGGGTGACCAAGGCTTATGTCACCCGGGTGGGCGAGGGCCCGTTCCCCACCGAGATCTTCGGTGAGACCAGCGATCTGCTGCGTGCCCGCGGACAGGAATATGGAGCCGTGACCGGCAGGCCTCGCCGCTGCGGCTGGCTCGATCTGCCTTTGTTGCGTTACTCCAACGAGGTCAACGGCACGGAGTGGCTGGTGGTCACCAAATTGGACGTGCTGGACAGCCTTGCTGAGATCCCGATCTGCACCGGCTACCGGATAAACGGCCGCGTCACCGACCTCATCCCCGCGGACGTGAGTGGGTTTGAAGCGATCGAGCCCGTTTATACCAACCTGGAAGGCTGGCAGATGTCCACCGAAGGCATCACCGAGTTTGACCAGCTGCCAGCGGCGGCTCAGAAATACCTCCGTTTCCTTGAGGCTGAGTCCGGCGCCCGCATCGGTATGGTCTCGACCGGGCCGGATCGTGAGCAGACGATGATTCTTCCCGGATTTCAAGCAGCGCTGGACTGGATGCACTCCAGTTGATCGGATAGATTAGAGGCACAATGGTCAGCTTTATCGTGCGTATGCGGTTCGCCCCGGAAGACCGCGAACATGTAGGCGACATTCTGCGTCAGCTGGCCCTCGCCTCACGCCAGGAGCCGGGTTGCGTTAGCTACATCCCACACACCGTCGAGGACGACCCCAACAGGGTTGTTATCTATGAGCAATATCTGGACCGGGGAGCAAGCGAGTTCCATCGCAGCACCCCTCATTTCAAGAAGTTTGCCGTCGGTGGGCTTTATCAGCTTATGCGCGAGCGAGAGGTCGAGAATTTGACCGCGCTCGTCTAAACGGGTTGCAGTCCACCCCGCGGGGCATTGCGTTCAACCACGAAAACTGTCACTCTGAAGTTTCAATTTTGACTCGCCTTCGGACGCGGAATAACATCCGATACGCTTATGCGCGCTCTTTCCGAGCATCGGTGGCTGTTTCCCACGGTCGGCAGACTGTCCCTCGTTTTTGTACTGGTTTCCGTCTTTGCCACCCAGGCTCATGCCGTTTTTCCCCACCATGAAAACGCCCACAAAGAAATTGAAGGCCTGGAACTGGACTGGCGGCAGGCGCAGCTAACCAATAACATCTCCACCGTCGAGCGGCTGTTAGCGGACGATTATCTTGGCATCAGCGCGAATGGCACATTGGAAACTAAAGCGGACGAACTCACCCGCCGTCGCACCGGCGCTTTGCACATCACACAGCTCGATCTAAGTGACATCAAAGTTAGGATTTACGGCGATACCGCGGTGGTCACATCCAAGGCGGACCTGATCGGCAAAAACGGCGATCGTGACATCAGCGGGCGGTATCGTTACACCCGGGTCTACAGCAACCGCGATGGTCAATGGCGAATCGTAAGTTTCGAAGCCAGCCGCGTCTCCGGCCCCGAAGAAGGCAAGAAGTAGAAAGAACCCTCCGCTACGCTTGGCTCTGTCGAAATCAAACTGCAGGCTCCAGAAGTTAAGTGGGTGGCCCAGGTCTCGCTTTTGAGACCTGGGTTTCTCCTCCCGGCAACCAAAGTTCGGGTGCCCCATCCTTCGCGCTCTTTGCGAAGGGTGGGATGCCACTGCTCTTTACCCGAGGCCCTTCCCCGCACATTCTGCTTATCCCACCCTTCGCAAAGAGCGCGAAGGATGGGGCACCCGAACTTTGGTTCTTGCACAAAGGGTGGTCAGTGTACAGACGCGGCCAGGATGGCATCCGCGATGGTTGCTGCCTCACGGCTCGGACGCACATCGTGGACCCGCACCAGTTGCGCACCGGCCAGGATGGCAGCAGTAACGGCCGCCAAAGAGGCATTTCCCCGGCGGCCAACAGGCGCGTCTACCCCCTGATAGAGCGGCGACAGAGTCCTGCCCAGAAACGTCTTACGGGAAACACCTGCAAGCAGCGGCTGTCCCAGGCCGCTCAACTCTCCAAGACCCGCCAATAATGCGTAATTTTGCTCGAGGAGAATCCCAAAGCCGAATCCCGGGTCGAGAACAATCCGCTCCCGCTCGATTCCGGCTTCCAGTGCCCCTTGCAACCTCCCCTGCAGCCCCCGCCTGACCAGGGGTACAACGTCTTTCTGTTGCAACGGAGGCAGCGTCCGCCACTCTTCCGGCCGGCCGCGCGTGTGCATCAAGACCACACCACAACCCGCAGCCACACAGACGCCAGGCATCTCCTGATCCCACAAGAAGCCACTGACGTCGTTGACAATCTCCACCCCTGCCTGTAACACGGACGCTGCTGTCTGCCCCTTATAAGTGTCGATAGAAAGAATGGCATCCGGACGATGTCGCAGCACGCCTTCCACCACTGGAATGACCCGGTCGATCTCTTCCTGAACGGTCACCGGTCTTCGTTTTCCTGGCCGTGTGGATTCCCCGCCGATGTCGACGATATCTGCCCCCTCCTCGAACATAGCCAGGGCGTACTCGATCCCGGCCGCAGGCGTACTGAAAGCGCCACCATCCGAGAAAGAGTCAGGTGTGGTATTCAGCACTCCCATGACTACAGTCCGCTCGCCAAGCGGGAGGGACCGGGTGCGCAGCTTCCAGTTGCAACGGGAGCGCAAGCCAAAGGGCATCTCTGCCATTCTATTGAGGTACACTCCGCGAAGGTATGCATCCGTTCCTTCCCTACGTCAGTTTGTTGCTATTAGGTGCTCTTCTTTCTCCGCCGGCCCGGCCGCGGCACAAAGTGCCTTTACCCCAGGCGGTCGGCCACATTCTTGCGGATCCCGGGGTGAGCCAGGCGCACTGGGGAATTTCCGTGGTCGGCCTCAACGGCACTTCGATTTACAAGCTCAATGAAGGCCAGTACTTCAACCCAGCTTCCAACGCCAAGCTGTTGACCACTGCTGCTGCCTACGCCCTGCTGCCCAGCGGCCTCACGTTGACCACCCTGGTTTCGAGTGATGCTCCGGTCGGCAGTGCGGGAGACGTTCGCGGCGATATCACCATCTTCGGCGTGGGCGATCCCAACATCTCTGCCCGCACCATGCCCTATGGCATGAAGACCGAACGCACCGGTCCACCCTTGGCCGCGCTGGAAGACATGGCCGACCAGATCGTCCGCCACGGCGTGCACTCGGTGTCGGGAGATATTGTTGGCGACGACACCTGGTTTGTTTACGAACGGTACGGCTCAGGCTGGAGTTGGGACGACTTGCAATGGGGATACGGCGCGCCTGTTTCCGCCTTGACCGTGAACGACAACGAGGTCTATCTCAGTGCCATGCCCGCGGCGCAAGCCGGACAGAACGCGCTGGTTTCGTGGGTCCCATCGACGCCCTACTATGCGGTGGAGAATTCACTCCTCACCAGCACCGCAGGAGACCCCACCAAGCCTGGCGTGGAGCGCTCCCCGGGCTCCATGACGGTGCGGATTTTTGGTGCCACGCCCGTGGGTCAACAGGGCCTTCATACCGCCATGTCCATCGAGGATCCAGCGGAGTATGCCGCCCGTTCACTGCGCGCAATGTTGTTGGCGCGTGGGGTCCAGGTCAGCGGCAAAGCCCGGGCACAACATCGCCAGTCTGTGGATACAGGCGACTTTCTCTCCGCACAACAGGCCCCCGTCACCCTTCATCCCATTACTATCCAAACCGTCCAGTCAGCCGGTGCAGGAAAGAACGTGCTCGCCTCGCATGTTTCGCCGCCCCTGGGCGACGATCTGGTGGTGACCAACAAGGTTAGCCAGAACCTCCATGCCGAGATCACGCTCAGGACTCTGGGCAAGTTCGAAAGCTCGGATGGATCGCTGCTCGAAGGCACCCGGGTAGTGCGGCAATTCCTCATCTCCGCCGGTGTGGCTCCGACCGACTTTGTGCTCTTTGACGGTTGCGGGTTGTCGGTTCAGGATCTGGTAACTCCACGTGCCTTCACGACCTTGCTGGCCTACGCCGCACGCCAGAGCTGGGGAGAAGCGTATCGCGCTTCATTGCCCGTGGGGGGAGTCGACGGCTCCCTCTCCGCACGTTTCAAACAATCGTTGCTGGATGGCAAAGTCTTCGCTAAAACAGGCACGCTGGGCGAAGCCCGAGCCCTGAGTGGCTACCTGGTGGCGGCCAGCGGCCAGACGGTTGCTTTCTCCATCATGTGCACCGATCACAGTCCGTCCGCGCCCGCCGACCGAACAGCGATGGACAAGATCGTGGCCGCAATCGCGGAGTCGAATTGAAGAGGCTGCTTTCGCTTGCTCTGCTGCCCGCGCTCGGATGCCATCCTTCCGCGCCGTCGAAACCTCTCACCGCGCTCACGCCGCAAGAGGCCTATGGCCGCCAGGTCTTCGTGGCTCGATGCTCCAACTGCCACTACGCCGACAGCGAAGAAGGCCTCATGGGTCCGGGTCTACAGGGCCTCTTTCGCAAACCCTATTTGCCCAGCGGAGGAGCCGCGAATGACGCGCGTGTGACTTCGGTGATTCTCAGGGGGAGAGGCATGATGCCGCCGCTGGGCAATACACTGTCAGACCAGCAGCTCAACGATTTGCTGGCCTACTTGCATACCTTATGAGCGACTCCAAACTACCCTTGCCCGGAATGGCTGCTATCGCCTTGTGGATGCTGGCCCTGTCGGTGTTGGGCGTGGTTGGAGTGCTGACCCACCGCTATCCCACACCCGTTCTGGCCCTGTGTACTGTGTTTGCCGCTGCTGGCCTGGGAATGATCCGCCTGCGCCGCTGGGGTTGGGCGCTTACGTTAGGCGCGGTCTTTTGCTCCATGTGCTTCGGTTGCTACATGCTGTTCCGCTTTCATCAGCCACCAGGAGCGTTCATGGCTGTCATCAACCTGGTTTTCTTCCTTTATCTGGTGCGATCCGAGGTAATCGGGCGTCTTCGTTAGCCACGGTACAATGAGACCAGCGTGATTGACCTTGTTCAGATCGACCAGAGCCCACGCCGTCCCGCTCCCAAGCCCGCCTGGCTCAAGGCGCGCGCGCCAGTGGGCGACAATTATCACGAGCTCAAGAGCCTTGCTCGATCGCTCAACCTGCATACGGTCTGTGAATCCGCTCATTGCCCGAACATAGGCGAGTGCTGGAACCAGCGCACCGCTACTTTCATGATGCTGGGCAATACCTGTACCCGGCGCTGCGGTTTCTGCGCCGTGCCCAAGGGACGCCCCGATCCGATCGACTTCGATGAACCGCGTCGCGTGGCCGAAGCGGTCGCCGTTCTCGAGCTCAAACATGCCGTGATCACCAGCGTGAATCGTGACGACGACATTCTGGGTGGGGCGCGTGCTTTTGCCATGGTGATCGAGGAAATCCGCCGCCAGGCCCCGGGTTGCCAGATAGAAGTCCTTATCCCGGACTTTCAAGGCCAGGAAGAAGCCATCAGGATTGTGGTCGAGGCCAAGCCGGAGATGTTGAACCACAACACCGAATCGGTTCCACGGCTCTACCGCGCGGTACGCTCAGGAGCGCGCTATGAACGGACGCTGCGCTTGTTGGAGTATGCCAAGGCCGTCGATCCGCGCATGATCACCAAGTCCGGGGTCATGGTCGGCCTGGGAGAAGAAATGCACGAGCTGCTGCAGGTCTATCGCGACCTGGCCGAGGTGGGAACCGACGTGTTGACCATTGGCCAGTACCTGCGTCCATCCAGAGACCACCTGCCGATGGCGCGCTATTACACGCCGGAAGAGTTCGCCTACATGCGTGAAGAGGCGCTGAGCATGGGATTCCGCCACGTGGAGTCGGGACCGCTCGTGCGCTCGTCGTACCATGCGCGTGAGCAGGCAATGTCTATTTAATTTCGGGGGAAGAAGAAAATGGCAGTCTCCGTTATGGGCAATATTCCCGCCCTCAAAGATATCCAGCAACAACTCAAGACGCGGATGGAGAAGGCAGTTGATGATTTCCGCGCCAATCTCGCCTCCACCCGCACCGGCCGTGCCTCCGTGCACATGCTGGACCAGATCAAGGTTCCCTACTACGGCAGTGATATGCCGCTGAACCAGGTGGCCCAGGTCACTGCTCCCGATGCCAACATGATTACGGTTCAGCCCTGGGATCCGAGCATCCTGGGCGATATTGAGAAAGCGCTGCGCGCTTCTGACCTGGGGTTCAATCCACAGAATGACGGCAAGATCATTCGCATCCCAGTGCCTCCCATGACCGAGGAGCGCCGCCGCGAAGTGGTCAAGCACCTGAACAAGACTCTCGAGGACCATCGCACTGCCGTGCGCAATATCCGCCGTGACGGCAACGACCTGATCAAGAAATCCGCCAAAGAGAAGAAGATCTCCGAGGATGAAGAGAAGCGCTCGCTCGAGGAAATACAAAAACTGACGGACGACGAAATCAGGCGGATGGAAGAGATGTGCCGCAACAAGGAACGAGAAGTGCTGCAGATCTGAGCTCTGTCAGTTGGTGCGGTTGCTGTGGTCCAGAATAATCTTCCAGCCCTGGGAGTCCTGTTTTAACAGCAGGGAGAAGATACCGTTGGCATTGCCGCCGCCCGCCGCGGTCCGCTCCAGATGGAAATTCCCGGTAGCGATCGCGTAGCCGGAGTCCAGCACCCGAATCGCCAGATGGGTGAAGGTCAACTTGCCCATGGCCGCGGGCGAGCTATAGAGCTTCTGGTAGCGATCGCGAATCGTGGCATAGCCATACTGCACCGTTTGGCCGACAAACGTGGTATCGGGTGAGTCTTCATAGGCCTTCATGAAAGCATCCACATCGCCCCGGTTCCAATCCACCGCCTGTTGCTCCAGCAAGTGGCGAATGGCAGCCTCCGGAGCCATTTGTGCCGAAGATGATGATGCAACTGTGAGCACCAGAACGAGCAAATAAGACAATCGGTACATACCTCACGATACGGCCTGAGGGAAAGAAAAAGAAATCCTGGATCTCCGCTGCGCTCTCTCAAAAACATTTCCATGGGAGGACCGCTGAACCGCGGATCTCTAAACTGCGCTCCCCCGGATTTCCTGTGGAGACCCGTGGCGTTGGGGGTCTGCATGCGGCTCTCTCTACGGAGAGCCGCACACGTGGTCGTTGCCAGCAGCGCGAAGTAGGAAATCCGGGTGCGCTCCGGTCGAGATGACGAAGGGGAGGGAGGCGCTTCCAGGGAGAGTAGTCGCTGAACAGGAGCCGGCTGCCGCTTTATTTCGACAGAGCGAGGCAAGGAAAGATCTGCGGTGTCCGTTCCCTGGACTCTACTCCGGACCACAACCGCCCTACCCTTTGTCATCTCGACCGGAGCGCAGCGCAGTGGAGAGATCTGCGGTTCAGCGGTCCTCCCATGGAAATGTTTTTGAGAGAGCGCAGCGGAGAGATCTGCAGTCTCTTTTCCCGCCAACCCCTACAATGAGGAATGCCCCCTTCGCGAACTGTTCAGACTGTCTGTTCCCATGACTGCCCGGACTCCTGCGCTGTTCTCGTAACCATTGACGAGTCGGGGAAAGCGACCCGAGTACAGGGTGATCCGACGCATCCCGTGACCCGCGGCTTTCTCTGCGCCAAAGTGGCCAAATATCTGGACCGCGTTTATTCTCCTGACCGCCTGCTCTATCCCATGCGGCGTAAACCCGGAGCACCCAAAGGCAGAAAGCTCCCCGGCCACGAAGCGGACGCCTTCGAACGCATCAGCTGGGATGAAGCACTGGACCTGATCGCAAAGCGGCTGCGAACCATAGCCGAAGAGCATGGTCCGGAATCTATCCTCCCTTATTCCTACGCAGGAAATATGGGGGTGCTGGGCTACGGATCCATGGATCGCCGCTTCTTTCATCGCCTCGGCGCCTCCCGCCTCGATCGCACCATCTGCGCCACCGCCGGCGCCGACGCCCTGATTTCGGTCTACGGAAAAAAACTGGGCACCGACCCGGAACACTTCCGCCACGCGAAATACATCATTGCCTGGGCGGCAAACATCCACGGCAATAACGTTCACCTCTGGCCGTTCGTCGAAGAAGCACGCCGTCATGGCGCCCGACTGGTAGTGATCGATCCCTATCGTACCCGCACCGCCCGCGCCGCTGATTGGCACATCCCCATTCAGCCCGGTACCGATACTGCTTTGGCCCTTGGCATGATGCGTCTCATTATCGAGGAAGGGCTTTATGACCGCGAGTACGTCGCCCGGCACACTCACGGATTCGAAGCTCTGCGCGCACATGTTCAGCCCTACACGCCAGAGCATGTAGCCGGTCTGACAGGCATTGCGGCTGCCGACATTCAGCTTCTGGCACGCGAATACGCGACCCATTCTCCCTCTGTCATTCGCTTGAACTATGGTATCCAGCGCTCGCAGTTCGGTGGTGCGGCCGTTCGCGCGGTTTCCATGCTTCCCGCTCTCGTCGGCTCCTGGAAGCATTTGGGAGGAGGAGTGCAGCTCTCTCTCGGCGGAGCCTTTTCCTTCGATAGCACGGCCCTGGAGAGGCCCGAACTGATGCTGGCCAGCCCGCTCGAGCGTCCAACGCGCATCGTGAACATGTCGTGCCTCGGGCACGCGCTCTCCGAACTCGACTCACCGCCGGTGAAAGCGCTTTTCGTCTACAACTCCAATCCCGCGGCAATTGCTCCCAATCAAAACGCCGTAGTCCGTGGACTGCTGCGCGACGACCTCTACACCGTAGTACATGAGCAATTCTTTACCGACACCACCGACTACGCGGATATCGTGCTGCCCGCCACCACCTTCCTCGAGCACAAAGACTTCCAGGGAAGTTATGGTCATTACTATCTCCAGCTCTCCGAGCAGGCCATTGCCCCCCTGGGGGAAGCACGTTCGAACGTCGCCCTGTTCAGCCAATTGGCGCAGCGAATGGAATTCCCTGAGGCCTGCTTCCGCGACAGCGTCGACGACCTGATCGCGCAGGCGCTGGGAGGAAATTCGGACGAACTGGTGGCCAAAAGGCGCATACACCAGCAAACCGAAGCGGAATCTCTGGGCAATGGCATTTTTGCCACCCCCAGCGGCAAGATCGAATTCTATTCAAGCGCCCTGGCCGCGCAGGGGCTGGATCCGTTGCCTTCGTATCGGCCTCCCGACGAATCGCGCCGGGGCGCGGATGCTCACACCTTTCCTCTGGAATTCCTGCCCCGCAAGGCCGACAACTATATGAATTCAACTTTTGCCAATCTTCCCAGCCATCAGAAGATGGAATCGCCCGGTTTTGCCATGATGCATGGCAGCGACGCTTGCGCCAGGCAGATCAGCGATGCGGATTGGGTGGAGATCTTCAACGCGCGGGGAAAAATCCGCTTGCGCGCGCGCATCGATGGCAGCGTGCCGGCCGGGGTGGTTGCGGCCACCCTCAACTGGAACAAGCTCTCGACCGGGGGCAACAACGTCAACGCGCTTACTTCTGAGCGGCTCACCGACCTGGGCCGGGGACCCACATTTTACTCAACCCTGGTGGAAGTACGAAAGCTCTCAGTCGAAGAAGCGCAAAACCTCTTCCCTCCGATAGACTAAGAGCACCTGCTCAAACGAGAGAAGACAATGCCGTTTCCGGCGGGTTTCCAGTGCGCGGGCTGTGGAGAGTGGAATGAGATCGTGGTGGACGAGTCGGCCGGGGGCCGGCAGCATTACGTGGAAGACTGCCAGATCTGTTGCAAGCCCAATCTTCTCTCAGTGTCGTGGGATTCCTCGCTGGGCGAGTATTTTGCATCGAGCGAATTGGAGAGCTAATGGGGTTGTGGTGTCTCAGCTGAGCGGATCTCCGGGATGGTAGGTAGCGTGAGCAAACAGACCCCGGAGTTGGGGAGTACCCCATCCGTCACATATAATCGCCTTTTCCCTGAGCCGGATCCGATTTTCAGCAGTGAGGGTGTGCCTATTCTTCGCGTCGTGTCAGGGAGCCTTCGCTCCCGGTTTCCTCAGAACCAACCTGCGTGGTTCTTTTTGAGTCTGTGCAGGATCGTCGCGCTGCTTCTCTTTTGCGGTTCCAGTCTGATTGCCTGGTCTCAGCAGGACACCGCTCAGCCCAACACCATCGTGGCGATTCGGGTGCTCGGCAATCGCCGCATTCCTAAGGAAACGGTGCTGGCGCGGCTGTTCACGCATCAGGGAGATGCCTACGACCCGGCGACCATCGAGCGCGACTTCAACTCGCTCTGGAATACGGGATACTTCGAGAACCTGCAGATCGCCCGAGAAGATACCCCCAAGGGCATCATTCTCGACGTGATCGTGAAGGAAAAACCCACCATCCGTGAGATCAACTACAAGGGCCTGAACTCGGTCTCGACCTCCGACGTTCTCGACCGTTTCAAGAAAGAGCATCTCACCGGCTTTTCCCAGGAAAGTCCCTACGATCCGACCAAACTGGCCCGGGCGGTCGATATTATCCGCGCCCTTCTGGCCGAACACGGGCATCAGTTTGCCACCGTGAAGCCAGAGATCAAGAACATCCCGCCCTCCTCCGTCGCGGTTAATTTCAACATCAAGGAAGGGCCGACGGTGAAAGTGGGGAATATCACCTTCACCGGAAACCACGCAGTGTCTTCCCGCGAACTGCGCGCGGCCATGAAGAATCTGCGCCCGGTTGGTATTCCGCACTCTATCTTCTTCGAGAACCTCTTTGCTCGAACCTACGATGCCAGCAAGCTGGAGGAAGATACGGAGCGGGTTCGCCGCGCGATGCAGGACCGGGGCTATTTCAAGGCCGCGGTCGCCGATCCCATTACCCATATCCGCAACGAAGGCGGGCTTTCGTTCCTGACCTTCCGCCCCCGTAAAGGCAAGCGCATCGACATAAAGATCCCAGTCGAAGAAGAGCAGCGCTATAGGCTTGGTGGCGTCACCTTCACCGGCAACACCCACGTGCAGAATGTCAAGGCGCTACGCGCTCAGTTTCCCACGAAGGATGGTGAATGGTTCAACGCCACCGCCATCGGTAAGGGTCTGGAGAATCTGCGCAAGGCCTATAACTCGCTGGGTTACATCAACTTCACCGCGGTGCCTACCCCGCGCGTGGACGACGCCAAGCACGAGGTCTTCCTGGACATCGATATCGATGAAGGCAAGCCCTTCACCGTGTCACGCATCGAGTTTCAGGGCAACACCATTACCCGTGACCGCGTCATCCGCCGCGAACTGCTGCTCGAAGAAGGCTCGCTATACAACAGCAACCTGTGGGAACAGAGTTTGCTTCGTCTGAACCAATTGGATTATTTCGACCCGCTCAAGATCGATACCGACTCCGAACAGCACATCGATGCCGAGAACGGCACGGTTTCTCTGCTGCTAAAAGTCCACGAGAAGGGCAAGAACTCGATCGGCTTGAATGGCGGCGTCAGCGGACTTTCCGGAACTTTCCTCGGCCTTAACTACTCCACCAACAACTTTCTGGGCCTGGGCGAAACCTTGAGTCTGCAGGGCAATATCGGCAACCTGGCACGCAGTGCCGTGTTCGCGTTCAACGAGCCCTACTTACGCAATCGACCGATCAGCGTCGGCTTCCAGCTCTTTTCCAGGAAGTCGGATTTCAATTCGGCGCGCAACTTCGCCGCCGTGTCCGGCCAGTCCTCTAACTTGACCGCCGCCCAGCAATCGCTGACCCAAAACTACAATCAGTCCTCAACCGGGTTGAACTTTTCACTGCAATATCCGATTCGCCGCTCGTTCAAGCGCGTGGGCATAACCTACAGCTGGGATAAGTCGAGCATTACGACGTTCAGCCAGGCTTCCGCAAACCTCTTTCAAACGCTCGCTTTCCGCAGTGGCCAGATTCAGGGCCCGAATGCACTGGAAGGCATTTACACCAGCTCAGTCTCACTAAGCTACATCTACAACACGGTGGGCCCCACCATTTTCAGGCCGCACTACGGAACCGATATCTCTGCTGCTTTCCAGCTGGCCGGCCTGTTCGGCAATGTGCGGTATTTCACCCCGGTTGTGCAATACAAGCACTACATCGGGATGAAGGGTCTGCGTCCCAGAAAGGATGGGCGCAACACACTTGGCTATCGCGTGCAGCTTTCTTACATTCAGGGTTTCAGCGGAGACGTCGCACCGCCTTTCGCCCGTTTCTATTCCGGCGGCGACAACGAACTGCGCGGTTTCGATGTACGCGCAGCGACGCCCTATGGGTTCATCCCCGTACGGCAAAACATCACGCTCACCAACCCCGACGGCACGCCCGTCCCTATCAATCCGAACAACTACACTCTGGGCAACATCACGATTCCGATCCCGATTTACCGGCCCGTTTCGGTGGGTGGCGATATCAAGGGCACTTC
>CAZSUK010000657.1:0-14934 GCA_964609355.1 uncultured Acidobacteriaceae bacterium
GACGTAAGGACCTCCAGGGAGAATGGTTACGTCCAGGCCTTCGTCTTTGTAGTAGCCACGAAGGAGCGCGTCATAAAAGCCACCGTGTTCTGGTTGGGGATACCAATCGGTTTGCAGAGTCACCGCCGTCAGCCCGCTCGCTGCTTGCTGCTTTCGGCAGCCCCCGAGCAGTAGGCAGATGCCGAGGGAACAAGCGGCCATTGCTCGCAAGAGACTCATCTCTCCCCCAGGCTGGCGGTGAATGCGAGCAGCCGCGCGTCGCTGCCTCGTGCGGCAATCAACTGCACTCCGCCTCCGGGCTTTGCCAGCACCACCGCGGGCGTACCGGCCAGGCTGGCCGGTGTTGTATAGCGCAAAATTTTTGGCCGGGTGATCGAGTGATCCGCGCCATCCGGCAGTGCGCTCATCGGCGCACAGGGCAGCATAAGAAAATCATGCTGTTGCAGTAACTCATCCATCCGTTGGCGAAATGCGGCATGACGCTGGCGCAAATCCGCAATCGTGGCATCGGAGAGCAAGGCTCCCTGGGCAAGCCGTTCTGCGATCGGGCGCTCAAAGTGGTCAAAGTTTCCACGGTGCAGTGCGGAGGCTTCGTGTGCCTGGATGCCGAAGAAAATCTCTCGCGAGTCGTTCCAGAAATCAGGCTCGAAGTCATGGATGTGCGCGCCGCTCCGCCGCAACTCCGTCCGCCAATTCTTGTAGACCTCGAGCACCGCTGGTTCGCAGTCGTGCAGAAAGGAATCGCCCACAGCCGCGATGCTCACGCTCCGTGCAGGTGCGACCGGCTCTAACCCAAACAATGCAGCGGCTAGAGCCGGTCCATCGCGCAGGTCGCGAAACAGCCAGCCTATGGTGTCGAAGGAGACCGCCAGATGGGTCCCGCCGTCCCACATCTGAGCACCACTGAGGCCTAGCGTAGAGCGATAGCCGGCCAACCCGCAGAGAGCCGCCGGGACACGGATGGATCCTCCGGTATCGGTTCCGATCGCGGCCACAGCAGAGCCCTCCTGTACGCTGGCGGCGCTGCCGCTGGAGGAGCCTCCGGTGAGCAATGGCGGATCGCGGGGCTGAACGCAATTGCCATATTCGCTGTTCTCGCCGGTGATGCCGTACGCCAGCTGATGCAAATGAGTCTTGCCCATGATCACGGCGCCGGCCTGGCGCAGCCGCGCAACCACCGCTGAGTCGGTTGGTGCGAATCCGTTTTGAGCCGCATAAAAGCGCGAGCCGCAGGTCGTGGGATAGCCCGCGACGTCGAAACAGTCCTTGATCGCGATCGGCACTCCGAACAGCAGCGGACGTTTTGGAAAACGAGCCTTAAGCGCTTCTGCTTCTTCGAGCGTGCGTTGCTGGTTCATGGCCAGATACACGTTTCGGCCCGCATTACTGTTGGCGCGGGCGAACGCTTCCTTGGCGAATGCCACAGGATCACGCGCAGACAAGGGCGTTTGGAGTGGGGTCAAAGAGGACATCCTGGGTTCACGTATACCACGCGGCTATACCACGCAGCTATATCACGCAGCTATATCAGACAGGAAGGGCGCAGCGAAAATGATTTACACTGCCGCATGAACGTTGAGCAATCGGACGAAGCCCACCTTAAATCGCTGGTCAGATTCACCGCCCTCAGCTTCCGCACACCTCGGCCCGTACCCTTCGGCGCCCTGATTGTCGACAGTCAAAGCGGAGAGACGCTCATGCGGGCGCGCAACGCGGTGGCGGTCGAAAACGACCCGTCCTCGCACGCTGAGCTGCGCACCGTGCGCCTGGCATGTAAAAAACGCAAGAGTTACTCGCTCCAGGGATATACACTTTATTCAACCTGCGAACCTTGCCCTATGTGCATGGCCAACGCCTTATGGGCGGGTCTCGACCGGGTGGTCTATGGGGCCACGATCGAAGATGCGAACCGGCATTGCCGCCAGATTCAGATACCGGCGGAAGAACTGGCCCGGCGCAGCGACATGCAATGCATCGTAACCGGGCCGGTCCTGCGTGAACTCTGCTACACCCTTTTTACCGACCCGCGGATGCTCGCGGCATTTGCCACCTGGGGTACCCGTAAGGAGACTGCATGACCACGCCGCTCGAAGTGTCTTTGGCCTCCATCCTGGGTGATCCTGCGCGCGTATCTACTGTGGGCCAGGTCGTGAATCGGTTGTCGCGGGACTTCTATTGGTACTCGCCGGTGCTGCGCAAGCAGCTTGATGGCAAGACGGCTGATGTGGTGGTTCATCCATTGACGGTTAAGGAAATTCAGGATGTCCTGCGCTATTGCTATGCCAACGACATTCCGGTCACGCCGCGCGGTGCCGGGACAGGGAATTACGGGCAGGCGGTGCCCCTCCATGGAGGTGTGCTTCTCGATCTCTCGCGCATGGATCAGATTGAATCCATCGCTGACGAGGGAGTTGCCGTAGTCCAGCCAGGCGTGCGCCTGGGCGTGCTCGAAGGCGAAGCACGCAAGGTGGGTTGGGAACTGCGCTGCTATCCCTCAACCGTGGTCAAAGCCTCGGTCGGAGGCTTTCTGGGCGGTGGCTCAGGAGGCATTGGCTCCGTGTCGCATGGCGGCCTGCGCGACTTTGCGACAGTGCGCGCGCTGGATGTGGTCACCATGGAAGAGTCACCCCGGGTGGTCCATCATGAAGGCGAGGCGGTTCACGAGATCCTGCATGCCTGGGGCACCAATGGCATCATCACTCGTATCTGGCTGGCGCTGGCGGCCAGTGTGGAGTGGGCACAGTGTGCCGTTGCCTTCGATTCCTTCGATCAGGCTTTTGATTTCAGCGAGCGCATTGCAAAGTCAGAGGAATGGAACAAGCGGTTGGTGACAACGTTCGAATGGCCGATACCCTCCTTCTTCACCCCTGTGCACACGCTCGCCCCTGAGGGTAAGGCGCTGATATTTTTCATGATCGCTGAGGACCAGCGGCCACGCTTCGAGCAAGCGGCTCGCGAAGCCGGCGGTGTCGTAACCTTTTCCGCCCCCTACGCGGGCTTGCGTACAGTGCCCCTGCTGTCTGACTACACCTGGAATCACACCACGTTGTGGGCGATGAAGTTTGATCCTGAGTACACCTATCTGCAGTGCGGCTTCGATGCAGTGTCTGCGCGCAGCCAGTTTGCTCGTCTCAAGCAGCGCTTCGGCGACGAGTTCTTGTTTCATATTGAGTTCATGAAGAATGCGCAGGGTGTGGTGGTTCCGGGGTCGATTCCCGTCGTCCGCTTCAGCACCGAAGAACGGTTGAACGAGATGATCGACTACTGCCGCGAAATTGGCGTCAGCGTGGCCAACCCGCACGTGAATAACGTCGAGGGGGGAGGCCGATACCGCAGCGACAACGTGCAACTGCTGGCCAAATACAAGTACGACGGCAAGGGGCTGCTGAATCCGGGAAAGATGGTCACCTTCGAGCGGCACTCCGTCGGAGCGCCCCTATCGTGAAGAGCTGGATTCCCGATGCTCGTAATTTCGCGTATCTCACCTGGAAGCAGGTAGACGCACTTCCTCGAGACACGACGGTGCTGGTGCTGCCCACGGCAGCCATTGAGCAGCATGGGCCACATCTTCCGCTGGCCACCGATACTCTCATCAATAGCATCCTTCTGGGCGCTGCGATGGCGCGCCTGCCGCAAGACGTATCAGTCTATGCGCTGCCCGCGGTGTGCTACGGCAAGAGCAATGAGCATATTGGGTTCCCGGGAACGCTTTCGGTATCAGCCTCCACGTTCATGGCGGTGCTACGCGACCTTGGTTCGAGCATTGCCGCTGCCGGCTTCAAGAAGCTCGTGCTCTACAACACCCATGGGGGTAACTCCTCGCTGGTGGACGTGATGGCGCGCGATCTGCGAGCGGAGTTTGGGCTGCGCGTTTTTTCGCTGTTTGGCTCCGGGGGTGCTGCATTCACCGGCTTGGGGGAGCAAGAGCGTACCTACGGCTTTCACGCAGGTGAAGTCGAGACCTCATTCCTGCTGAGCGCAGTTCCGGAACTGGTCCACACCAGCGAGTACACGGTGAACTACATCGCTGAGGTGACGAAGCCAGAGCTGTTGCGCCCGGAAAATGCCCCGGCAACGTTTGCCTGGCTCACTCGGGATATAGCGCCCAGCGGAGTGATGGGCGATCCCATCCCGGCCAGTGCGGAGAAGGGAACGCGCTGGATTGAAGAAGCGGCGAACAAACTCGCGGCTGCACTGACCGCAATGGCCGCGTATGAGAACTGGCATAGGCCTGAACGATGATTGATTGCGGCTCGGGCGTTCGTCTGGAACGCGCACAGCAGTTCACTCTCTCGGACGGCATCATGCTGGTGTCCGATCATTACTACCCGCCCGGGCCGGGGCCGCACCCTACCTTGCTGATGCGTCAACCCTATGGAAGGGACATTGCCTCGACCGTTGTCTACGCACACCCGGTCTGGTTTGCCGCCCACGGTTACAACGTCGTGATCCAGGATGTGCGCGGACGGGGCGATTCTGAAGGCGAGTTTTATCCCTTCCGCAACGAAGGGCGCGATGGCGCAGAAACCATTCGCTGGCTGCGGACGCGTAGTGAGTCGAACGGCAGCGTGGGAATGTATGGGTTTTCTTATCAGGGAATGACACAGTTGCTCGCGGCGGCCGAACAGCCGGAAGGACTCGTCTGTATCGCGCCCGCACAGACTGCCTGCGATCTCTATCACGGTTGGTTCTATCACCAGGGCGCGCTTCGGCTGGGCTCAAGCCTTGGTTGGGGTTTGCAGATGATGAAGGCGGACGCCCGGCGTCGCAAACTGCGTGAGGCCAGCGATGGCCTGGAGAAGGCATGGGCCGATCTGCGCAGCCAGCCGCTGGTTACGCCCTACGGATTGCATCCCCAGTTGCAGCATCGAGGGATGCCGGGCTACGTGCAGGACTGGTTTACGCATCCTTTGCCGGGACCCTACTGGTCGGCCCTTGATGTAAGCCAATCTCTCAAGCAGATTAAAGTCCCCGCACTGCACCTCTCCGGCTGGTTCGATACCTATCTGTCGGGGAGTGTGGCCGGTTTTCTTGCCTTAGCTGCGCAGGCGAAAAACCAATACCTGGTTGCCGGTCCGTGGGTCCACACCCCCTGGGGCGACCTGATCGGGGAACAGAACCTCGGCCCCGAAGCACTGCTCGATACTGATTCGCTGCTGCTGCGTTGGTTCAATCATTGGCTCAAGCAGAGTGGCGAGTTCGACCGGGAGCCGCGCATCCGTCACTTTGCGTTGGGCGTCAATCGCTGGTTCGAGACTGAGAGCTTTCCCCAGGAGACGCTGGCTCTCTATCTGCATAGCGGAGGCCGCGCTGATTCGCGCAAAGGTGATGGCGCACTTTCGACTGCGGTTCCTGCCTCCCCTGATTCCGAAAACCGGCGCGATGTATTTGTCTATGATCCAGAAGTTCCGGTGGCTGCTCCCGGTATCGGCCCGGCCAATCAGGCCCAGCTCGAATTGGGCAACAATTTACTGGTCTATACCAGCGATCCATTGCGGGAACCGGTGCATGTGCTGGGATCGCCGCACCTTACGCTTTACTGTGTCACATCCGCTGCGCACGCGGATTTCACCGGTAAGTTGGTTAGACTGCGCCCCAGCGGGCAAGCCGAGTTTGTTTGTATCGGCATCGCGCGTTCTTCCTATCTCTTTCGCGACTCCGGGTACCGCGCGGATGTCATCCACCGCTGGGAGTTTTCGCTTGAGCCCACCTCATTTGTCTTTGCCGCAGGTGATGCGATTCGGTTGGAAGTGGCCAGCGGCGCCTTCCCGTTGTACGACCGGAATCCATCGACCGAGGTGCAGCCCTGGCTTGCGGACTCCTGGAACTGGCAGCGCTCGACCCAGATGGTGTTGCATGATGCGCAGCATCCCTCGCGCCTGGGACTGCCCGTATGCTGACGCTTTCGAACGTAAGCAAGAGTTATGGCAGCAGCCCACCCGTGCTCCAACAAATCGATCTGGTCATCGACCAGGGCGAGTTTGTCAGCCTGATTGGTCCTTCCGGTTGTGGCAAATCCACTCTGCTCAAACTCATCTCCGGTCTTACCAGCCCTGGCTCCGGCAGCATTCTAGTTGACGGCATGACGCCGGTGCAGGCGCGCAAGGCCGTCTCCTACATCTTCCAGGACGCGACGCTTCTACCCTGGCGCACGGTCAGCAGGAATGTCGGACTGGGCCTGGAGTTGGAGAACGTAAGCCGTGAAAGCAGGAAACAGAAAGTAGAATCGCTGATCGAGTTGGTTGGCCTTTCCCACGTGGCGCGGGCGTATCCACGTCAGCTCTCGGGCGGGATGAAGATGCGTGTCTCGGTGGCGCGGGCGCTGGCCACGACACCGCGCTTGTTGCTGATGGATGAACCTTTCGGCGCGCTGGACGAGATGACCCGCGATCGGCTCAACGAGGAATTGCTCCGGCTGCGTGCGGAACAAAACTGGACTGCCGTCTTCGTCACCCATTCTGTCGCTGAAGCGGTCTTCCTTTCCACGCGCATTGTTGTTCTGGCCCCATCGCCGGGCCGTATCGCGCAGGAAATCACGATCTCTCTGCCTTTTCCGCGAACCAGCGTAACCCGCGGAAGCTCGCAGTTCGAGTCGTTCGTGACTGAGGTTTCGAGAGCTCTTCGCGGAGTGCATAGCGCATGAAGAAGTATTCCATCACTCTGCTGAATGCGCTCGCTGTTTTCGCCGGGCTACTGCTGTTGTGGCAGGGGCTTGACCTGTTGTTGCATCTGCCTCCTTACATGCTCCCCACGCCGCTCGCGGTGGGCGCAGCCGTGGTCACCCGCTTCCCCTCGCTGGTGGCATCGCTGGCCATCACAGCAGAGGAGGCGGCAGGCGGGCTGGCGGCGAGTATCGTTGTAGGTTTGCTCATTGCCTTGGTCTTTGCGCAATTCCGCTGGATACGGCGGATGTTCTATCCCTACACCATCCTGCTGCAGACTGTGCCCATTCTTGCCGTGGCCCCGTTGATTCTAATGTGGGTGGGTCCAGGAACATTGTCCGTTACGCTTGTCGCCTTCATCATCTGCCTGGCGCCGATTATTGCCAATGCCACCCAGGGACTGATCAGTGTGGAGCCGAATCTGGTTCATCTCTTCCTCATGCACAATGCTTCGAAGCTGCAGATCCTTACCCGGCTTCGTTTGCCGCATGCCGTGCCTTCGTTGTTCGTCGGTATCCGCATTGCGGCGGGTATCTCGGTCATCGGCGCGATCACAGGCGAGCTGTTTGCCGGTTCCAGCCGGGTGGGCGAAGGTGGTCTGGGCTACTCCATTTTGTACGCCAGCTCGCAGCTGCAAACCGACTATCTCTTTGCACTGGTGCTCGCCGCTACTGTGCTGGGTTTTGCCTTCTTCTTCGGGGTCATGTTTTTGGAGTGGTATTTCCTGCACAACTGGCATGAATCGGCGCGCACAATGACGGAAGAGTAGGAGACTTAAGCCATGCTTCGTTTGGAAACTGAAACCGGCTGGTGGTTGGTGACCCATGTTGACCATGCACACCTAGCGGGAGCTTTCGCAGAAAAATGGGGGAACGAGCTGTTTCCGCTGCCTGAGCCGCGGGAGCGTGTGATGCGCGGCATCAACGCCCATGACGACGGCTGGGCTGTACGCGATCAACAGCCCCAGATTACCCGGCAGGGGAAACCAAGCGCGTTTTCTGTGGAACTGGTGGGGAAATATTCGGCATTTGAAGAGATAGACCTCGCCGATTATCTGGCGGTACGCGAGCGAGCGGTCCGCATGGTGGCCGAAGCGGATGCGTACTCCGCTCTGCTGGTATCCATGCACACCTACAACCTGCTCACGGCTCGTGCGGATCGCAGCACGATTCAACCGCAGCAGCTTCCGCTACTCGATGCCTTCCTCACTCGCCAGTTGGAGTTCCAGCAACAATTGCAGGATCGGCTCGCGACGGAAGGAACGTCAACCGCAGTGGTGGAAGGTCATTTTCGATTGCTGCAGGCCATGGACAACCTGTCGTTGTTGAGTTGTGTCGACTTTCAAAAACCTGCAAGTTTGTTGCACCGGCTATCTCTGCGCGACGGTGGTGCAACCGAGGTTGCGGTTGAGCCTTTAGGAGAGCGCCACTTTCGCCTCGCTCCCTATCCCTTTGTCGCTTCTCCCCTGGTGTTTCACCTGCCCGCGCGTCATGTAGACGGCAAGCTATTCACCCGTGCGGAAGAACTTCAGTCGAAGTTTCACCAGGCCGCTCCGGCATTGTTGGCGGTTACGATCACGCGCTAATGAGGGGGGAAATTGAATCGAAGCAAGAGCTTGTTCTTAATTGCCACCCTGCTGTTTTCCGCGCTCGGCTTGGCGCAGCAAACTTCCGTCAAGCAATTGGTGGAGCGTCAGGCCCGAGCATGGGAGAAGCAGGATTTCAACCTTGCGGCGTCCGACTGGTTCCCCACCGCGGTATTGATCTCACCGGAAGGAAACACGCCTGCCGGCGAAATACCGGCTTCGATGAAGGACTACTTCAAAGACTTTAGCGACCTCCACGTCAACATCAAGAATGTCTTTGCATCCCCTGATGGGAGAAAGGTGGCGATCGAGTGGGATTGGGCCGTAACCCGGAAAAAAGACGGGAAACGCGGGACTTCGCATGACGCCATCATCGTCGACCTGGTCGGAGGAAAGATCGCTTCCTGGCGCGAATACTACGACCCCGCCAGTTCAGTTGAAGGCAAGCCGTAGACCCTGCGCTTTGGCTCTATCCCGCCACCAACAGCCGGGTGCCCCATATCTCGCTCGTTTTTTGCGAGATGTGGGATACCACAGGCCTATCCCTCAAGCTTGTTGCGGTCCCCACAGGGCGCGCGGGTGCCCAAGCTTCGCCACAGCGTACCTAGGCTACGCACCCAAAGTCTGGCGGAGAGACCCTGAAGAACAAAGAGCCGGATGGCTGACTACGCCATCCGGCTCTTACTTAACATCGCACCCGGCTAGAACGTCAACTGCAGCGACATCTGTATCTGCCGTGGGCTGCCGATGGCGTGGGTGACATAGCCAAGGCCTGCGGGGCAATTATAGAAGCTGCTGTTGGTCTGCTCTCCTGAGGAGTTGCATCCGGTCGGTAAGGCGGTTTGGCCGGCGCTTGGGAACTGGTCGAAATATTGATTCTGAAAAACCTCATTGCCCGGGATATCGAAGCTGGTGGTGTTGGTCAGGTTGTACACGTCAAAGGTGTACTTGAGGTTGTAGCGTTCGGTGATATTGGTCATCTTCACCAGCGAGATATCCGCGCGTTTTTGCGAGGCCTGGCGGAAGATATTCCGCTGGCCGGTGGTAAAGCTGGTTTCGACAGTATCGCCTGCGGGGATTGCGGAAGCCAGAGGGCTGGACGAAGTGACCAGGGGAACTGTGAAGCATTGCGGGTTGAGAGCGGGGGCGTAGTTCACTCCGAAAGCTCCGGAGTGCCCGGTCTCAGCTTTTTTCGGCGAACAAGCGGCGTAGTTCAAAGGCACGATGGGGTTGGTGATTCCATCGTAGACGCTGTAGTAGAGACTGCCGACGGCGCCGCTAAAATCGACGACGCTATATGGCTGCCCGCTCTGCAGGACCGTCAGGCCGACCAGCGACCAACCATCCGTCACGCGGCCCTTGAACGTGTCTTTGCCGAAGAAGTCCGGCGCACGGTAGACGTAGTTAAAGTTCAAAACATGGGTGCGATCGAAGTCAGAAGAGGCATAGCCATCGCGGAGGTCGAGCGGGTTGTTGCCGTTATAGAACAGGCCGATTCCACTCTGCTCATCGAGCGAATGTGAGTAGGTGTAAGACGCACCCACCTGAAAGCCATGGCTCATGCGCTTCTCGACGTGAGCCTGCAGGGCATTGTAAGCGCCAACGCCGGCCGCTTTATACGTGATGGACTCAGCCGCGTAGCCTATATAGGGAACACGAAGGTCGATGTTGCCGCCCTCAAAGTTAAGCTGCGCAGTCGTCCCATCTCCCAGGGTAATAAAGCTGCCGTCGGCATTCTCAGGGGTGTAGCCGTAGGAGTAATTCTGGGAGTGGACAGGGCTGCCCGGCGCAGCGATGTGGGGCTGATTGAACGGTACGGGGATCACCTCATGACGGCCCAGGTTGCCGACATAGCCGAAATCAAAGGCTAAGTCGTTGCGCGGCTGCCACTGAATATCCAGGGTGTAATTGATGGAGTAGGGCAGCTTATTCGCCCGGTTGTAAACCCCAAGCGAAACGGGTTGGACGCCGTTAGCGATAGCCGCCGCGTTCGGCAGATACTTCGAGAAATCCGACGCCTTCGGATTGCTGGGGGCAGCGCTTTGTACATTGCTGTAAGGGAACTCGAGGGAGCCTGCTGTGCCTCCGGCGCAAGTAGGAATGTAGCCCTGGTAGTAGCTTGTGGTGGCGCAGCTCTGAGCGGTAACGAAAGGAACCTGTTGATTGGCGCCGAACGGTCCTCCAGTGACCAGCCCGATGGCATAGCCAGGGGAGAAGTAGCTGAACAGTTCTCCGCGGTCGTAGTACATACCCATCCCGGCCCGGACCACCACCTTGTTGTTAAATCTTGTGGGTTCCCATGCTGCGCCCAATCGCGGAGCAAAACCCCACTGGCGCCCGGTGAGGGTGGTTTTGCTAACCCCTGCGGTTCCATTCTTATTGTTTCCGGCGATGATGAAGCCGCTTTGGTCAGGGCCGAGTGTTCCTGGTGTCTCGCCGGCCGGAAGCGGACCAGTTGCCGAAATGTAAGAGTACTGCGACGGATCAAAATTGAAGAGGCGTCCGTACTTCTCAGAGAGGCCGCCGTCCCAATCGTAGCGGATGCCGCCGGTCAGTGTGAGATTGGGCTTAATCTGGAACTTGTCCTGCAGAAACAGCCCAAGCTGATTGGCTCTGAAATAGCGGTTGGCGTCGCCTTGCAGAAAAGTGGTGACGTTGTAGTCATCGTTGGGAGTGACAGCTCCCTGCAAAAACTGTCCAAAATCAGCGCTTGCGACACTGCCAATTCCCGCCCGGCGATCCGCCGTGTTGAGCTGGGTGAAGCTGTAACTGCCGCCGAACCCGATGGTGTGTTTTCCCTTGGTCCATAATGCGTTGCCGGAAGGCTGCAGCCGGTTTTGGAAAACGCCGGTTAGTGATCCCTGTGCGCCGGCCCCAGGACCGATATTCAGAGTGTCACCAATCCCTGACACTTTGCTGTCGCCCAGCACATGAATGATGGAAATCCCGGGAAAGTAACTCGATCCGAAGGTGTCGATCGAGGCACTGGGATAACTTCCCCCCGGGATGCTCGACGGCCCAAAGGCCTGGTCATTGGTGTTGTAGATCTTTTCCCGTAGGAAGCCCAGGGTTTCCTGGGTGCTGAGATTGGATTTGAGCAGATAGGTGTTGTTGATAGAAAAGACCTGAGAGCCAGCGTCCAGCTTCTGCGTGAAACCGGGCACATTGGAGTAGGCGTAAGGTGCGACGGTAGGATCGTGCTGGTAGTAATACTTGAGCGCGAGTGTGTCCTTTGCAGTCGCGTTATAGTCCAGATTCGCGACTGCCTGGTCGCCGGTAAAGTAAGCCGTTCCCGGGATGAAGGCGTTGAAAATATGCGCTGGATCCAGCGTGATGCCGGGTATTGCATTCGGGATGAGCCACTTGCCGGGTTCTCCCTTGATTGCAGGGGAATTGAATAAGGCAAGCGCGACCGGATCGATAGCGCCAGGCACCGAGCCAGAGCCGAAGGAACTATTCGCGATCGAGGCCAGAGCTTGTGGGCTGCGATCGTCCGTCAGACCAACCGGTACATCGAGGAATGAGTCGCCGATCTCGGCATCGCTGACGTGGAGATGCTGATAAGCCAGAAAACCAAAGAGCTTGTCTTTGATGATGGGACCGCCCACGGTCCCGCCAAGGGTATAGCGGTGGAGCTGTGGGTTCTTATCTTCCGCCGGAACCGCCTGGTCCTGGTTGAAGAAGAAGGGAGCGGCGTTGAGCCAGTTTGTCGCACGGTGCAGGTAAAGGTTTCCGTGATAATTATTCGTTCCCGAAGTGGTGCTGAGATCGATGTGTGCACCGCTGGTTGCCCCCTGTTGGGCGTCATACATGGAGGCGTTGACCCGTGCCTCCTGGATAGTCTCCGGAGCAGGCGAGGGAAGCGAGTTGCCGATGGATAGATAGACCGAGGCGCTCGACTGAATCACGCCGCCGCCACCCGTATTTCCCACGCCGGTGCTTGGCGTCACGCGGTCCGAGGCCACCTGGCTGGTGCTTTTGCCATTGAACAAATTGCTGGCATCGACGCCGTTCAGCAGAAAGCTGTTGCTGGTGTCGCGCTCACCGTTGGCCCAGATAGGGGCGTTGCCCAGGCCCGAGTTGACACCCGTGCCACCTGGCAACTCAGCATTGACCCCTGGCGTGAGGATAGCCAACCCAGTGAAGCTGCCGGTGGGCAGCGGGATCGACTCAATCTGCGACCTGTCGAGGATATAGCCGTTGGTGGTATCGACTGCGTTGAGGAGTGGATTGACATCGACCTCCACCGAGTCCGCTACCGTGCCTACGGCCAGCTGCGCCGGGAGCGAGACGGTGCGGTCCGCTTGCACCAGGATGCCCGGATAGCGCGCGTTGGAGAAACCCTCCAGGGTGAACGAGACGGTGTATTTGCCGATGGGGAGATCGTTCAGTTGGTAGCTGCCCTGGGCATTGGTCTTCGCGCTGCGCTCTAGCCCCGTATCTTCCGAGGTGGCCTTCACATTGACACCGGGAACGGCGCTGCCAGCCGGGTCAACGACTGTTCCCGTGATCCCACCCAAAGTCTGTTGAGCCTGCATTGCCAATGGCTGCAACAGGAAAAGTGAGAACAGAAACACGAATGACGAAAGAAGCTTTTTTGAATTCAGATACATCTCGGATGTGCCTCGCATGAAGAGAGAAGCTGGGACCGGACACTAAGTTTTTTCTTTAAGCGACGACGCGGTCGGTGCAACCAGAAAGGTCACGACAGGGTGACAGCCCAAAAAACACAACCGGGAAAGAGGATCTGCGTTGTTAGAGGATAGCCCAAAGTGGATGGCGGAGCCAAGCAAAAATGCGCTTAGACGTAACCATAACTTCTGTGCCGGGCATGGTGCACTCAAACAAGCATGGAAACATGTGCGAAAACAATGCGCCATCCCTCGGGAAGACGGGCCCATGTCTGGCTTTGCCGGCCGCGCGTGACTTGGCCCGCGACATCGCGTTCGAAGGCTACCGTGATGCTGGCAAAGTCCTTGCTGAACGTGACAATCTCGAGCCGTGTGATGGTGCGCGCCAGGTTGGCCGGAGAACGCCCTTTGCGAAACGCTTCGATCTCTTCGATCCCGTAGAGGCTTTCGCTGGGGCCGAAGCGCGCTACATACGGTGAAGCCCAGAACATGCCGATGAGGGTCTCCACGTCGTTCGAAACGAGGGCTTGTTCGTAACGCGGATAGAGTTCGCGCAGCTCAGCTACGGTGGCGGGGTCATTGATAGGCATCGCGCTCAAAATATCTTCCGCGTGGGCAGCACGCATTTGGGCATGGCGGCACAGACCGTGATCATCGGTTCGTTCACCACCTGGCTCATGCGCAGCTTCATCGCGACGCTGCATAGCAAGTAAGCGTGGACGGGTGCAAACGACCACTTGGCGACCAACAGTTCCACCATGCGCTCGGTCGCTGCACGGGCAGCCTGCATTGCGTCGGGAGCAGACTCGACCACGATCCACGCGTCCTGGGGTGCATCCGGGTTGCGTGATTCGGCGGACTCAAGAAAAGGCCCGGATAGTGATTGGTGCCGGTGCACCCGAAAACGCAGAGTCACTTCTGCCGGGCACTCGATGCCGTTAATGCAGACCTCGCCATCGCCTTGCGCGGCGTGCGCGTCTCCAGCAGAAAACAGCGCTCCGGAGTTCAGCACAGGAAGATAAAGCGTGGCGCCGGCACATAGCTCGCGCACGTCCATGTTGCCTCCGAAGGGACCCGGGGGCCGGGTTCGGAACTCGCCATCTTCTGCCGGAGCAACGCCCATCACTCCACAAAACGGACGCAGCGGCACCACGGCCGTTCCCAGCGAACGGCTTACCTCGGGATCCAGTGCCCAGTGGAACAGATACGGATCGCGAAACTGATCCTTGAGGAAACCGAGCCCGGGCATCACGCTCGTCCAGCCCCAGCCCAGGTGCTCCACTTGCAGGATTTCGATCTCCAGTACATCGCCGGGGTGGGCGCCGTCGATGCGGATGGGGCCGGTCAGGGCATGGATTCGGCTCCGGTCGATGGCCAGAAAGTCTTCTACGCTGGAGCTCGGTGTGACCTGGCCGCCGCTGGCGTCGAGGCAGCTCATGTGCACGGTGTCTCCAGAAGAGATCGTCAGCCGTGGTTCGAGTGCACGGTTCCAGCGCGAATGAGTGGGTTCAGCAGTCAACCGGTGTTCGGCCATGGGTTCCTTATATCGCTACGGTCATCTGCAGCTCAACCAGGGCATTGCGCGGCAAGGCGCTCACGCCAACGGCGGCGCGCACGTGGCGGCCCAACTCGCCGAACACTTCCAGCAGCAAATCGGAAGCCCCGTTGATGACTGCGGGAGAATCGGGAAATCCCGCAACCGCGTTGACGTAGCCATTCACGCTGACAATCTGCTGTATCTTATCGAGCGATCCCAGCGCATGCTTGAGGACGGAGAGTTGGGTCAAGGCGCAGGCGCGAGCAGCGGCATAGCCCTCGGCCACGCTGCGATCGGCACCCGCCGTACCGGTGATCACCCCGCTGTCGCCGGTAGAGATCGCACCGGCGAGATAGAGCAGGTTTCCCACAGCTTTTGCGGATTGATAATTGCCACCGGGCGTGGGTGCCGGCGGTAGAACAATCCCGAGTTCCAGCAGCCGTTTCTCAGCACTCATGTGTTCGTAATCTATATCACTTGTTAGTATGTGCCAATGAAACCAGTCCTTGTCGCTCTCCT
>CAZSUK010000658.1:0-3015 GCA_964609355.1 uncultured Acidobacteriaceae bacterium
AATGGCCTGCGTGGGAAGTTTGCGTAGTTCGGCAATCGAGCTTACGTTGAGTCCGGCAACCCACCCGGCATCTTTCGCCTCGCGTTCGCTCAGCGTGCCATACGCCAGAGCAGAACGACCGAGAGCCGCACCGCTTTCTCCAATGGCCTTATGGAAAAGTCCCTTGGCCAAGGGGGACGCCATCAATGTGCTGACCGCGAACGATCCGGCGCTCTCACCGAAGATGGTTACGTTGTTCGGGTTACCGCCAAACTTCTCGATGCTCTTGTTGACCCACTCGAGCGCGGCGATCATGTCCATGAGACCGTAGTTTCCCGCGGCTCCGTTTGCCTCCTTCGCCAAGTCAGCCGTGGCAAGAAATCCGAACACGCCGAGGCGATAGTTAATGGTGACCAGAATCACATTCTTCAAAGGAAGGAAGTCGCCATTGTGGCGCGGCTCATTGCTGGCCCCACCGTAATAGCCACCACCGTGAATCCAAAACATGACGGGCAGGCGGGATTTGCCGGTTGCCGTCGCCGGCGCGTACACATTCAAGAAGAGGCAATCTTCGCTCGGTCCATCATCCTCAAAAACCATGTCGTCGAAGACGTGGTTTTGCGCGCAATGGGCACCGAATTTCGTGGCATCGCGCAGGCCGCTCCATTTCGCAGGCGGCTGAGGCGCCTTCCAGCGCAGGTCGCCCGTCGGAGGCGCCGCATACGGTAGCCCGAGCCAGGCGAGAACCTTCCAGTTATTAATTGCCTTGCCCTGGACTTTGCCTTGTTTTGTTTTGACCACGAGCGGATCAGCTCTCATCGTGCTGGCTAATCCCAACAGAAGTCCCAGAACGCATCCTTTAATTAGTAGCCCCATTGACTCAATCCTCCCAGGTGAATGAAGCACGACGCGGTCATGCTGCCGGATGCTTGAGGATATCTGCCAAAGCTTGCAGGCGTTTCGAGTCAGATGGATTGCTGGCTGTGCCAGCGTTTTTTTCGAGGCCGGGCGCCATCGCCTGTAGCTTTGCTAGCCTCCCTTGGCTCTTGGGCGCGCTCTCGGCTGCCTGGATCGCTTTCTGGAGCGCCGCGATTTGTTTTTCTGGTAACGCCTGCGACCGCGCTAACTGATCTACATATGCCTTGGCCACGACGAACTGCGGGGGCCACTCGAACTTCTGTTGGTTCTGCACGTTCAGTTCCGCCACGCGAATCGTCTTGGCGGCGTCAATTTCGTTCTGAGTCAGGAATTTGGTTGGCGTCAGCTCAAAGACATCCAGCCCGCGCGCAATTTCTGAAGCGTAGATCGAGCCGTTGTACCAATACGCCGACCAGTCACCACCCAACACCAGCATTTTGGCGTCAATGGGTCCACGATCGAAGTAGGCAATCTCAAACGGATGCGCGGGATCGGTAAAGTCCATCACCGAAACGCCACCCTGATACCAGGCCTGCACCTCGATGTCGCGCCCTGGAACCGGGATCAACGTGCCGTTATGCGCTACGCAATTCTCGGTGTCGCCCTGCGCCGCCGGCAGCTTGTAGTAGCCCGCCAATTTCAGCTGGTCGTCTTTCAGTCTGAAGATCGCATCGGCCCCCCAGGTGTTGGGATCGGTTGGACGGCAACGCGCTCCCAGTCCCCCGCCCCACTCGTCCGTAAACACCACTTTCGAGCCGTCGTTAGAGAATGATGCTGAGTGCCAGTAGGCGTAGTTGGGGTCGTTCACAGCGTCAACACGCTTGGGGTGCACCGGGTCCTCGATATCCAGCAGAATGCCGTTGCCCGAGCAGGCTCCGGCCGCCAGGCCGAGCGCGGAGTACACCGAAATGTCGTGGCACTGGTTGGTATCCGCCGGCTTCTCCTTGCCCTTATCGTGGCTGCCGCCGTTGTTCAGGCCGTTCATCGCGCCGGTTTTGGGGTCGATAAATAGCCGAGGACTGGAGACAATCTTCGCATCCTGCGGAGCGGCCAGAGGCACTTTGATCACCTCGATGCGAAACAGCGCGGTGTTTGGATCTTTGTCCGGAGCCTCGCCCGAGCATCCGGCCAGCTCTTCCGGCCGGCGCACAAACGAAGTGCCCGACACGTAGATATACACGTTCTGCTTGTCGTTCGGGTCCAACACCAGGGTGTGGGTGTGCGAACCGCGACAGGTCTGCACCGCCGCCACCTGTTTGGGGTTCCTGATGTCGGAGATATCAAAAATTCTCACGCCGCGGAAACGGTCTTTCTGTGCGACCGGAGCCGGACGTTCCTTTTTTTCGCCCCCTGCAGGAGCAGGCTGAGAGGGCTCCGGAGGCTCCGGCGGAAATGCCTGGACACCACAATCCAGGCGTCCATTGGGCATCTCGACTGACATGAAGAGCAGGTTCTTGTACACCGATACATCGCCCTGACCACCCGGGCACACCAGCGAGGTCAACAAAGCCGGCTTGGCGGGATTGGCGATGTCGAAGATATCGATACCGTAGAAGTTGCCCTGAAACAGGTGGTTGCCCTGGAACGCAAAGTCAGAGTTGGCAAACGCAAGCTGCGCGATCATCAACTGTACCGGCTTGGTCATCTTAGGGGTGACATGCATCGCCATCTTGCCCAGCATGGCTCCGACCGCCGGATCGTCGGGAGAGGTGGCCGTAAACTGAAACACGTCGGGCTTCTTCACAAACGCGAGGTGCTTCATGCCGAAGGCTGCTTCTCCCGCGTCATACATCCCTGGCTTCAGGGTGTAGCGGGGATCGTTAGTGTTGGATCCTGTCATCCCTGGCGGCAACGGCGGAGCCGGCTGGACTGCAAACCCATCGTCTTCATCGTCGGCCGCCTGGGCGGGTTTCTGAGACGCTTGCGGTGCAGGGGCACCAGTCTGCGGTGTCTGCGCCTGCATCAAGACCACGCCATAACAGAAAACAACAGCGGCTGCGACGGCCGCAACGCTCTTCACCTGGATCAAAGTTTCTCCTTAAGCATGTTCTGCATAATTATTATTTCTGCGCGTTGGGTATTGTCCGCATCGGTGGCGAAGTCGAACAGGTCCGCGTC
>CAZSUK010000659.1:0-3851 GCA_964609355.1 uncultured Acidobacteriaceae bacterium
TAGCGTCATCGGGCGGCACCCAAAAGACTGGCCAGAATCCAAAGTTTCTGCAAGTTGACCCTTAACTGACCCCAAGATTTCGGGCCAAAACCATTTTAGCAAGCCCGCACCTGAGGCCTTCGACCGACTCGCCGCCGCCGCGCATTTGCGCATGCGTTTGATGGCTGCTTGCTACCGGCGATCTTCGACCAACTCTTCGACTTCTCCGCGCGTCCAGCCAAACGGCACTGTCCCGCCGAGGTAGCGATTGCGGCTGCGCTGATCCTTCTTCACATCCCGGATGCACACACAAATCCGATCACGTTCGGCTTCCGCAACTGCGCTGAGGATAGTGAACGGGAGTGGTTGGCGCCATAAGGCCCGCGAAAAAGTACTCGGAACGCTTAATGTGGGGGCGAAAGTCGGTTGCTATTCCCAGTTTCGGCTGCCCCGATATGCAGTATTTTCGGCGATTTTCGCGCTTTATTCGCCGGTCCATCCTCAGCCGAGTTTGTAGCGAGGCGTCGATTAGTTCTGTTCACTAAATAGATCTGTTCATGCATCATGAACAATGTTATTTTGTGTACATGGGTAGGGTGATTCATGCGCACGCCTCTTGCTATTCGCGAAACCGAGGTGATGGAGAAAGCTCTTGCTGCCCTCCCTCGCACCACTGGTCTCCACGGAAAGATTGCGCACACGAAACCTCGTCCGGCTGACTGTGGCGACGCTCTCATCGAGATCACAACAGCTCACCGGGCATACCCGTTCGTCGTTGAGGTCAAGAACGTACGCCACTTCGCTACCCTCGCCTTAGTCAAGGAACAGATTGCCTGCGCAGAACGGGGTGCCCAGCCTCTTCTTATAGCCCCTTACGTCACTCGGGCCCTCGCAGAGCATTGCAGAGCATTGCACCTCCCATTCGTCGACACTGCGGGAAATGCATACCTAGAAGTTCCCGGGCTAATGGTCTATGTGACCGGTGAGCCGCGCCCGGCGGACGTCCAAAACGAGACACGCTATCGGGCGTTCACTGCCGCCGGCATGAAGATTCTTTTCGTGGTCCTTTGCCGACCACAGCTGGCCGAAGGAACCTATCGTGATATCGCCCGGGCCGCCGGCGTTGCGCTCGGCGCTGTAGGGCCTGTCGTGCGGGATCTCGAAACTCGCGGCTTTCTTGTACAACGAGAGAACAGAACACTGACGAACACGCGAAAGCTCGCAGAGGAATGGGTCACACGCTTTCCTGACATCCTCCGTCCGAAGTTATTTCGCCGCCGCTACCAGGCCGATGCCGATCGTTTGCTCGCTCTCAACTTGCCGGTTCATCGTGGCTTCTGGGGTGGAGAGGTGGCTGGGCAGCGCCTGACTGGCTATCTCAAACCCGAACGCTTTACGCTTTACCTTGAGGACGAGGAGAAAGCTCTTCTCACTCAGGCCAGAATGCGCCTCGACCCCAACGGAAATACTGAGCTGCTCCAGGCGTTCTGGAACCTTCCCACCGATACAAAATATCCGGACGTTGTTCCACCTATGTTAGTTTATGCCGATTTGATGGCCACCAACGACGGGCGCAATCTCGAAACGGCACAGCTGATCTATGACCAGTTTCTTAAACCAATATACGGTGAATGAGAGCAGGCCTCTCGATCAAGCGACGCTCCACATTCTCTCGGTCGTGAATCGCCTGGCCGGCGATCTGGAGCTCCCTTACATCGTTGTGGGCGCAACCGCTCGTGACTTACTCCTCTTCCATGTCTTTGGAATTCCGGTGACCCGTGCGACTGCGGACGTCGACTTTGCTATCGCGGTGGATTCGTGGGAAAGGTTTCGAGGGCTACGGACGGCATTGCTTGCGAGTGGTCACTTTGACGAAGGAAAGATCGAACATCGCATCTACCTGAAGGCACCTTCGGCGAGAGAAGAGATTCCCGTCGACCTGATTCCTTTCGGCGGGGTAGCTCAGGACGATGTGATCCGTTGGCCTCCGAACCGGGAGACGATAATGACAGTCGCCGGATTTGAGGATGCGATCGCGGCCGCAGTCCAGGTGCAGGTAAGTGCTGATCTCACTGTTCCTGTGGTGTCGCTCGCCGGGATCGCCGTATTGAAGCTATTTGCTTGGCAGGATCGTTACACCACCGACAAAGATGCGCTGGATCTGTACCGTGTGATTTCGACCTATGCTGACGCGGGAAATTTCGACCGGCTCTACGACGAGGCGACTCAACTCTTGGAGCAGGCAGAATACGACATCGAGCTAGGCGGAGCAGCGCTGCTCGGCTTCGATGCCCGCCAGCTTTGCAGTCCTCACACCCTTGCGAAGGTTCGCATTCTTCTCGCTCTGCCGAATTTTGCGGAGAAGTTAGCCGAACGGATCAGGCTTTCAAAATGGCCCCTCCAACCCGAACGGCTGCTCCGAGTTCTTTCAGTCTTGTCGCGATTCACAGGACAGCTTGCACTGTGAAGGTAGCGTGTGAGGTCTGTCTCAAGAGCGCGGGCGCCGTCAAAATGGGGCTAACCTTCCTGCCCGCACGGCTTCACCGCGTTTACCTCAGCTTTAATCCTCTCTGCACCTCTGGCGTGCTTCTCAGGACGTGCTCAGTGGCTTCCTATTGCCCATCTCGTTGAATACATCGCCACACTTTGGGCACTTGATTACATGCGACCCGAGGCGCACCAGTTCGTTCGGCTGAATCTTGTAGCCGCACATTGGGCAGGGCAGAGAGAGGTCGAACTCGGGTTTCCCCTTAAACCTAGGTGTCATCAACCCACCCGCCCATCTGCCGTGCGCACTGGCTTTCGGATCATGAGGTGGGAGAGGCGGCCCAGGAACACCTCGGATGGCAGGTAGCGTCTATGCGCACCACAAAGCGGACACTTGGCTGCGATGGGCTGGGCTGGCACAGACTCCACCGGCGCCGGGATGTTCTCTCGACAGCCCTTGCACTGGACCACGACGCGCTTCGAGCTTTCTGGTCCCGGGAACATGGAGACCAGGATAGGCGAATAAAAGACGAAAGTCATCCACAGCCCCGTAGCCCGTGGAATTTGGTGGATTTCCACGCATAACGGGGGTATGGATTCACGCATAAGCGGGGTATCGAGGCCGATCATTTACGCATAAAGGGGGTATCATTTACGCATAATTGGGGTAGAAAATACCCATAATTCCTTACTGATCAAAGCCTTACGTCGTCTCCTATATCCCTGTATTGACTCCTATAGTTACTAGCCTCTAGTAGGTTAGGGGCCAACAGTGGAATTCCCTCTTCGGTGTCAAAGGGCTCTGCGAATACCACAAGATTCCGAGAACCTCCGCCCATGATGGGAAAGGTAAACCGGCTATGCCTACGCGAGGGGTGCTTTAGGAACGTGAGTCAAGGACGGATACAGTAAGACTCCATCTCGCTGAATCTGGATTTTCAAGTGCGGATAGACGACTTTCACTCTACCTAGTGCTTCAATTGCCTTTCGCCGGAACCGAGATCTTCCTTGGGGTGTATCAGCATAATCGGCCCCGAAACTGAACTGGAAAGATGCCCATGAAATACTCAATGGCCTTTTCAAATAGCTGACACGCCGGGTGGCCCACGCGTACAGATCGAGTGACAAGGGCGACCTCTTTAGAGCTTTGATCGCCCTCAGGTCGAGTGGAACCGGAGCCTCGATAAGCTGTTCAAAGAATCTCTGTGAGAGCGTGACGCTCGACTGCGCAAGACCTGCTTGCGGCAGTTTCTGCGGAGTCCACCAGAGGTCGAACTCCTCCGCCAACACGAGATTGGCCCCTTCCACGTGGCCTTGACCGCCTTGATCCCGTCTCCATCGGGTGGAGATCGCAGCACCAAACAGCCGTTCCATTTGCCCTCTAA
>CAZSUK010000660.1:0-8746 GCA_964609355.1 uncultured Acidobacteriaceae bacterium
ATCTCGTTTCACCTCGTCAAGTCCCGTCATCGGCATAAATGATTCATTGTGAGTTCTGAGCTGTTCCAGCTCCCAAACCGGGGCGCGCAAGACTGTGTGAGGGGAAAGAATCACCGCCCGCTCGATAAAGTTTTCGAGTTCCCGGACGTTTCCAGGCCAGCGGTATCGCATTAGCGCATCCATCGTCTCCGAGGGGATGCTGTCGATTCTCTTGTTCATTGGCCGCGCATGGGCCGCCGTGAAGTACCAGACCAGTTTTGGAATGTCTTCACTACGTTGCCGCAAGGCCGGAACACTGATAGGAAATACCTTCAGCCGGTAGTAAAGATCCTCGCGAAATGTTCCTTGCTTGATCATGGCAGCTAAATCACGATGCGTAGCCGCGACCAGGCGGACGTCAACTTTGTGAGTCCGGTTGCCACCGAGTCTCTCGAATTCCTGCTCTTGCAGTATCCGCAGCAATTTCGCTTGCAGTTCCAGAGGGATGTCGCCGATCTCGTCTAGGAAGAGCGTGCCCTTGTTGGCAGCTTCAAAGCGTCCTGCTTTTTGCGCGATTGCCCCGGTGAATGCGCCTTTCTCGTGACCGAACAACTCGCTCTCCAGAAGCCCAGCCGGGATCGCACAGCAATTCAATTTCACAAAGGCCTGTTCTCTTCGGCCGCTCAGGTTATGGATGGCACGCGCGATAAGTTCTTTACCGGTTCCCGTCTCGCCCAGGATAAGCACGCTCGAAGTGGTGGGTGCCACGACCGACACCAGGCTCAACGCATTTCTTAACGCGGGGCTCCCTCCCACGATCTCTTCAAACTCGAATATGTTTTCAGTATGAGCCTGCTCACACGACTGAAGTGCGTTTGTGCCTTCCAAAACAGCCTCCATTCAAGCTTCTTCAGCATGAATGAGATACTTGTTTGTGCCCACCCCCCATCCATCCGTTCTTGCACTGCATTTTTCTATAGGGCAGAACGTCAAGACCCGGGCATCTATTTAAAATGTCAAACGAGGCAATTGCGTGGTCCCTTCTACCCTGATTCGCATCTTGAGTGTTGAGGACCATCCGGTCTTCCGCGAAGGACTGAGCACGATCATTGCATCTCAGCCAGACATGGAGCTGGTTGCGCAAGCATCGAACGGTGCTGAAGCCTTGGCGGAGTTTCGCCATCATCAGCCGGACGTCACGTTGATGGATCTCCGCCTTCCTGGCATCAATGGTACGGACGCGCTCATTGCCATTCGCGGCGAATACCCGCAGGCCCGCGTCATTATTCTCACAACCTCAGACAGTGATGGCGAGATCCACCGCGCGCTGCGAGCGGGCGCTTCTGGCTACATCCTCAAAAGCATGCCGAAAAACGAATTGCTGGGAGTGATCCGATCGGTGCACGCTGGAAAACGGCACGTCCCGCCGGAGGTGGCGGTTCGACTTGCCGAGCATCTGGCAGACGACGATCTGACAACGCGAGAACTGGATGTGCTCCGGCTGATTCGAGATGGCTATCGTAACAAGCAGATCGCAGATCAATTGACCATCGCCGAGACTACAGTCAACTTCCATATCAAAAACCTGGTATACAAGCTGCGAGCCAATGATCGCACCCACGCGGTCACCATAGCCATTCGGCGTGGGCTACTCCAAATCTGATCGTCGTGACCTGTAGAAAACTACGGGATGTGGTCTGTCGATCCTGGTCGTACCGCGAAAGCCACAAACGCAGTAAATTCAGGAATGCGGTGTACTGCGCTGGTGTGGTTCCAGACCAGGTCGCTCTTGGGTCTGTGCTTCTTGTGCAGCGCTTTCCTGATCTTTGTTCTCTTCCGCCTACGGGTTAATCAGATTCAGAAATTCCTCAGCGCCAGTTTTGAAGAGCGGTTAGCAGAACGCACCCAGGTGGCCCGAGAACTTCATGACACCTTTCTCCAAACTCTTCAAGGCAGCAAGCTGGTTGCCGACGACGCGCTAGAAAGGTCATCCGACCCTGTTCAAATGCGACGAGCAATGGAACACTTGTCTGATTGGCTGGGACAGGCAGTCCAGGAGGGGCGAGCTGCGCAGATCTCTCTCCGTACCTCAACCACGCAGAACGACGACCTTGCGGAAGCCTTCAAAAGGGCAACGGAAGAGCGTCAATTGGTTAGTCCGATGGAGGTGTCCTTTTACCTGACCGGACACCCAAAGGAGATGCATCCCCTTATCCGCGACGAGCTCTATCGGGTTGGCTACGAGGCCATCCGCAATGCCTGCTCCCACTCAAGGGGGAGTCGACTGGAAGTCGGGTTGAAATATGGACACGACCTCACCGTACTCATCAAAGACAATGGTGTTGGCATCGACCCGGCAATCCTGGATCACCGCAAAGAAGGACGCTTCGGCCTCCATGGAATGCGCGAGCGCGTTGCGCGAATCGGAGGCAAACTAACGGTTGTCAGTTCCACGGGTTCCGGAACAGAGATCACTGTGGTTGTACCCGGAGGCATCGTCTTCCGGGAGTCGAGCGCGCTTGACAAAATTAGAACCATCCTTCGAATGCAGGTCGGAGGAATGAACGGGCTTTTGGGATCTATCCCCTAACCAGTCGCCGGGTGCCCCACCCCCCGATTTCCTGTGTAGTTTCGTGGGTTCCCTGAACTTTATGCGCCTTTCCCTGAAGGAAAGGCGCACACGCGGTACTGTCCTGAGCTGCGTACAGGAAATTCGGGGCGTCTCGCTCGTTTTTTGCGAGATGTGGGATACCGCAGGTCTCCCCCCAAGCCTGCTGCAGGCCTCACAGCTTTTTAGGGGTGCCCCAGGTTCGCTCCAGCGTACCTGGGCCGAAAACGACGTGCGAAGCACTTCAAAGCCCTTGATCTTGTTTTTCCAGCCCTTGCCCCTAGCGACGGCCTGCGAGTCGAAATCCCGCCGGTGTCGGACCTTAGTCGCAGGTTCGTCACGCAAGTTTAACGTTATCCAGCCTGTCAACATGACCGAACGTTCAGCGCCGGAAACACTTAACTCAAAACCTGTTTACTCCAACGGAGCTTTTTCGCGATGGCCCGTCGGTTGCACTTGAGTGTCGATATGGACACGAACGGCAGCCAAACACTTCCATCATCCCCTGCCACTCAGGCGCGCGCTTTAGAAGTCTACGATCTGGTAATCCTCGGCGGGGGTACAGGATCGACCATTGCCGCCTGGACCTTTGCCAGCAAAGGACAGCGCGTTGCGGTGATTGAGCGTAAGTACATAGGTGGATCATGTCCCAACATTGCCTGTCTGCCAAGCAAGAACATTCTCCAGAGTGCGAGGGTAGCTTCGTATTTTCGTCGCGGCGAAGAGTTCGGCATGTACGCGCAAGGCTTTCGCGTTGAGATGCCGGCAGTACTGGCTCGAAAGCGCAAGATGGTATCGGGTCTGAACGAAATCTATCTCGAGCAGTACAAGCAGACTGGCGCGGAATTCATTCTCGGATCAGGACGCTTCGTAGCCCCGAAGACTCTGGAGGTCGTTCTCCCGGACGGAACAACACGTCGCCTCCGTGGAGCCAACGTAATCGTGAGCACGGGTACGCGGGCTGCGATGGAACCGGTTCCGGGGCTGGCCGAGGCGCAGCCACTCACCCACGTCGAGGCACTCGAACTGGCTCAGGTCCCTGGGCACCTTATCGTGATCGGCGGCGGCTACGTCGGCCTGGAACTCTCCCAAGCGATGCGCCGGTTTGGCAGCAAGGTTACCGTTATTGATCGAAACGACCGTTTACTCCATCGGGAAGACGAGGACGTGACGAAAACTATCGCGAATTTGTTTAGGGACGAGGGCATCGATGCGATCTTGAACGCACGTGTGGCACGAGTTTCTGGGAAATCGGGCGACTCCGTGACCGTTGTTGTCGAACAAGGCGGGGCAGAAAAGACTCTCTCGGGCACTCATTTGCTGATCGCCTCGGGGCGATGGCCAAACACAGAGAACATCGGACTGGAATTAGCCGGGATAGAACTGACTAATCGCGGCTACATCAAGGTCAATGAACGGCTCGAGACAACCGCGCCCGGTGTTTGGGCCATCGGCGAAGTGGCCGGTAGCCCCCAGTTCACACACGTCAGCGTTGACGACTTCCGTGTGGTCCGGGACAACCTCGAGGGGGGCAACCACGTAACAACAGGCAGGGAAATCCCCTATACCCTCTTCACCGACCCGGAACTTGCGCGCATAGGCCTGAATGAGAAAGAAGCCAGGGCGAGAGGAATCAACTACCGCTTGTTCAAGATCCCGATGGAACAAGTGCTTCGGGCTCGAACTCTGTCTGAAACACGTGGATTCTTAAAGGCCCTCGTCGCAGTAAACGGCGACCGTATTCTTGGTTTCACGGCCTTTGCTGTCGATGCTGGAGAGATCATGGCCTCGGTTCAGACTGCCATGATGGCTGGATTGCCTTACACTGCCCTCCGCGAGGTTATTTGGGCCCATCCGACTCTCGTCGAAGGGCTCAGTCCATTGTTTTCGTCCGTGCCTTCGCTACCGGTAACTCCCGATGCGCACCAGGCCGACCGCCTTCAGCGTTCGGTCCCTTGAAACGGGATGCGTCCAGAGTTGCGTCGGCAGCATCGATTCAACAGTCAGGAGCAGGGCGCGATTGTATTGTCAGGGACGGCGCCCGATTGACCTGGCGACTATTGAATCGGTGAACGGAGGATAAATATGCACCAGCTGCGGGAAGTATTGGACGAAGCGCAAAGCAACGGGGTGGCCGTCGGTCACTTCAACATATCCGACTGGATTTTGTTAAAAGCCGTATTCGTGTCTGCTCAGGAAATGAAGGTCCCGGTGATCGTCGGCGCGTCCGAAGGCGAACGTGCATTTATGGGCGTATCTCAAATCGCAGCTCTGGTGAGAAGTCTGCGCGAGGAACAAGGCGCACCGATCTTCCTCAATGCCGATCACACGCATTCCCTGGACAGCGCAATTACGGCGGCCAAAGCCGGATTCGATTCAATCGTCTTCGACTTATCCGCATTGCCATTTGACGAGAATGTCAAGCAGACCAGGCAAGCGGTGGTGGCATTGAAGTCAATCAATCCGGCGATCCTGGTGGAAGGGGAGATCGGAAATATCGGAACTGGCTCCGAGATACATGAATCGGTGCCAGATCACTCCAAGGACCTAACGACTCCGGAGCAGGCGAAACAGTTCGTAGAAAACACGGGAGTCGATATTCTCGCCCCAGCGGTAGGTAATTCGCACGGAATGGTACAAAGTATGGTGCAAGGGGACTTGAGGAAGCGGCTCGACTTAAAACGCATCGGAGAGATTAAGCGAGCGTCCAAAAGCTTGTTAACCCTGCATGGCGGCTCCGGAACAGAAGACCATGACCTCCAGGAAGCGATCGCCGCCGGAATAAATATCATTCACATCAACACCGAGCTGCGGGTTGCATGGCGCCGCGGCCTGGAGGACGCCTTTGCCAAAAAGCCGCGGGAGGTTGTTCCCTACAAGCTCCTGCCTATTGCCGAAGAATCGGTCAAGCAGGTTGTTTCAGCCCGATTACGGTTATTCAATCAACACCAAATGCAATCAGCGGCGCGCTAAGGTTTTGCCACAAGCAAACCAACTACAGACTAAGGAGAAGT
Organism: uncultured Acidobacteriaceae bacterium; assembly: GCA_964609355.1. Lineage (GTDB taxonomy): Bacteria > Acidobacteriota > Terriglobia > Terriglobales > Acidobacteriaceae > PALSA-350. The sequence goes on from CAZSUK010000660.1 coordinate 5,602, forward strand.
TTTATGAGCCCCGTTCTTTCCGAGTTCGCTGTACCTGTGACATCCCTTCATAAGGTCGAAGCAGACGGAGTCAAAGTTTTCTACCGTGCGGCAGGCGATCCGAGTGCTCCCGTGGTGCTCTTGCTGCATGGATTTCCCACATCATCGTTCATGTTCCGCGAACTCATTCCGCGCCTGGCAAACCGATTTCGAGTGATCGCACCAGACTTGCCCGGTTTTGGATTTACGGAAGTACCCGAGCAACGAAGATATACCTATTCGTTCGACGCCTTGGCGCGCACCATCGACGCTTTTACAGGCGCGCTCGGCCTCGACCGTTATGCGATTTACGTGTTCGATTACGGTGCTCCAACCGGCCTTCGTCTGGCAATGGCTCACCCCGAACGAGTGTCAGCGATTGTTTCCCAGAATGGCAATGCCTATGAAGACGGACTCGGGGACGCGTGGGGCCCGATTCGAAAATATTGGGCGGAACCGACAGCCGAAAACCGCGAAGTGATTCGAAAAGCCATTTTGAATCTGGAAGGGACGCGCTGGCAATACACTCACGGCGTAGCAAATCCAGAAAGCATCGCGCCTGAGTCGTATACGTTGGATGTGGCTCTGCTGGAACGTCCCGGGAACAAGGAAATTCAGCTCGATTTGTTTCTCGATTATGCATCGAACGTGAAGCTCTATCCGAAGTTCCAGGAATATTTCCGCAAATCGAGGCCGTCCTTGCTTGCGATCTGGGGCAAGAACGATCCCTTCTTCATCCCCGCGGGAGCAGAGGCGTTTCGCAAGGACCTGCCTGACGCCAGGATTCAGTTCCTTGACACCGGACATTTTGCGACCGAGACGCATGTCGTCGAGATTGCTTCGGCAATGGAAGACTTCCTCGTCGCAAATAACCCTAACCGGGCCGCCACAGAAAGCAAAGCGCAACGACGGCCTGCCTCCTGACTCGCCGATCGTTTCGGCGAGGGGTTGATGTACACAAACATCTACTAAAAGTAAAAAGAAAGGATGGAATTGATAAGACTTCTGGCTATAGGGACATTGTTGATCGTGTTGCATGGCGGGACCTGTGCTTCGGCACAAATAACTTGCTCTGTGGCTCACACAGAGTCGAAGGGCCTGGAAGGGAACTCGGTCAGAAACTTACTGACTGGCCTTATCGAGGAACGGTTAAGTCTGATGACCGGCGTCGCGAGAGGTAAATGGAACAATGGGTCGGCCATAGAAGATCCCGTCCGCGAACAACAACTGCTTACGGATGTTGGGGTGAAGGCGCAAGCCCTCGGTTTGTCTGCGGAGTGGGCGCAACATTTTTTCCGATTGCAGATCGAGGCCGCCAAAGAAGTCCAATATTGCCTCTTCGCCCAATGGACCGCTGCGGGACAAAAACCATTTCCAGAAGTTCAGGATCTACGGACCGCGATACGGCCACAGCTTGACCGGTTAACGGTTCAGCTACTGCAAGAACTGGCGAGACAATGGCCGGAACTGAGTAGAACTGGGTTGCCTGAACAGCATCTCTCGAGGTCTGCGCAATCTACCAATGAGATTGCTACAAGCCTTGCCTGGCTGCCACTCTCTGACGGAAGCCTTCAGTCCTATCGTCACGTTCATGCGGTAGGATCGCGACAATAGGAATCCTCATGGCGGAAGGTGCTACAGCGAACGAAGAATCCCAGCTGTGGGTGATGGCAGCCATCGCGTTCGCCATCGTCTACAGCAACTACATGGTGCCGCCGCTAATCCCAGCACTCTCACGCGAGTTTTCAGTCTCTCCTTATCAGCTGGGCTGGTTGATTCCGGGCTTCCTGATCCCCTACGGCATTTCGACGCTCGTATACGGAGCGTTATCCGATCGTTGGGGGCGAGCCACCATGCTCGTGGCGCTTCTCTGCTTCGCAACGACGACCATGATGATGGTCTCATTCGCAGGATCGTGGCGGACACTCCTTGCCGCGCGGATTCTATCGGGCGTGGGATGTGGCGGAATCGTCACCATCTCTCTGGCCGCTGTCGGGGACCGCTATCCCTACGAAGTTCAGGGACGCCCCATGGGAAGAATGTTCGGCGCTATAGCGGCGGGCATCGGATTCGGCTCGACCCTCGGGCCCATTCTGAATCCGCTTGTAGGCTGGAGGAACGAATTTCGAGCGCTTGCCTGCGGGTGCTTCTTAGCGGCTATGTTCATCATGAGGAGCAGCAAATCCGCTACCGAAGTGACCAGCAGACTCAGTTCCTTTGAGCAGGTCATTCGCGAATACCTCGTTGTCCTCGACACTCCGCGCGGTGGACGAACCTTGGCGTTTATCTTCTGCAACGGAGCCTTCCATGGCGGAATTTTCGCCTGGCTCAGTCTTTTGCTTATTAGCCGATATCATCTTCATGACACGGGCATCGGTCTGGCGCTAGCGGGATACGGACTGCCAGGAATCTTCTTCGGGGCCGTGATTGGGAGATGGGGAGATCGTTACGGAAGGAGCTACGTCGTCCCCGCCGGATTCTTGTGGGCTGCCGGATGTGCATTTCTCCTGCTTCTTCCCAGTCCGCGCCTTGTCGCTGCACTTATGATTACAGCGTTGTCAGCGGGATTCGACGCGACGCATCCACTCATGTCCAGTATCACAACATCAATGGATCCCAGGCACAGAGGCCAGATTACAGGGCTCGCAACCTTCACCAATTTCGTTGGCATGGGTGTAGGGGCGTTCTGCTTCCAGCGATTGCTCGCGTTGAGCTTCAACACTGCGCTCGCCATCTTCGCCTCGGCACAGACCCTTCTAGGCTTCGCAGCCCTCTATGGTTTTCGCGCGGAGCGCCCTGGTTGCATGCAATTGATCCGGACCGCCCGAGCCCGGCTAGTTTCCTCGCTACGCTAGGAGGTACGGGACCGTTTCTATTTTCAATACACCTCAGCTCGATCGAGAGGTAATCGGACATGAAAGGTCGTCTTCGTCGGGACCGAGTCGAAAGCGACAGCGCCAAAATGCTTCTGAATCACTCGTTGCACAGTATCGAGCCCCAGTCCCAAACCTTTACCAAACGGTTTTGTGGTAAAGAAGGGCTCGAACACACGATCCGCACACTCCGCAGGAATTCCCTGGCCGGTATCAGCAATCTCGATAAGGATCGTCTTTCCCTGCAGTTTTGT
>CAZSUK010000661.1:0-5144 GCA_964609355.1 uncultured Acidobacteriaceae bacterium
GATCACATCGATCTGCTGCAGATTCATGAAGTCATTCGACCGGGGGATCCCGAACAGGCATTTCAGCCTGGAAATGTGATCGAAGTGCTGAAGCAGGCACGGCAGGAAGGCAAGATTCGTTTCATCGGATTTACCGGACACAAGAGCCCTGAGATCCATCTCCACATGATTGAGACGGCTGACAAGAACGGGTTCACCTTCGACACGGTGCAGATGCCGGTGAACGCGCTCGACGAGCACTACGACAGCTTCGGCCAGAAAGTTATTCCCGTAGCGCAAAAACATGGGATGGCCGTGCTGGGCATGAAGCCATTGGCTAACGGCGCCATTCCCAAAACGAACACTGTCACTGCGGTCGAAGCGTTGCACTATGCCATGAGTGTGCCGGTCACGGTAACAATTACCGGCTGCGACTCGATGTCTGTGCTGCAACAAGCGCTGGGGGTGGCGCGAAACTTCAAGCCGCTCGATCAGCAGCAGAAGATGGCTATTCTGCAAAAGACCGCACCCGTTGGGGATGCAGGGAAGTTTGAGGCGTACAAGTCGTCGCACATTTACGACGGCACCTTCAACAACCCGCAGTGGCTGGGCTAGATCATTTTCCTATAGGTGTAGATGGGAGAGAGGACGTCCTACGCCGCTTTTCCGTCAAGAAAAACGGCGCTTAGCGATCCTCAATAGGACGCAATAATAGGAAAAATGCTCTAGTCGAGCAGATCGGGCTGCTCGCGGACAATCAGATCCCAAAGCGGCTGATAATGGAACCAGGCCACCCGCGGGTTGCCCACCTGCTTGCGCGCCACAATCGCTGCTTCATGCGAGATCGGGATCGGTTTGCCGGCAGCCTCCGCCATCAATTGCGATTGGCAGCTACGATCCATGGCGATATAAAACCACGCTGCCTCATCCACCGTACTTCCCACCGTCAGATTGCCGTGGTTCTGCATGATGACGGCTTTGCGATTGCCCAGCGCTTGGGCAATCCGATCGCCTTCTGACATGTCATAGACCACACCGGTGTAGTCGGCGAACAGGCTGTGATCTTCATAAAAGGCGCATGCATCCTGGGTAAGCGGATCCAGTAGACGTCCGAGTGAGGACCACGTCTTTCCGTAGAGGGAGTGCGCATGAGCCGCCGCCACTACGTCCGGCCTCGCCTTGTGAACCCGCGAGTGGATCGCGAACGCGGACTCGTTCACCATCCGATTACCTTCCACTACTTCGCCCTTCTCGTTCACCATAACCAGATCAGACACACGGATGTGCGCGAAGTGCATACCAAATGGATTCACCCAGAAATGGTCTGTCCATTCAGGATCGCGCACCGTGATATGTCCGGCCACACCCTCGCTGAAACCAAACTTCGCGAACAGCCGAAACGCAGACGCCAGCCGCTGCTTGCGATGCAACCGCTCTTCCGCAACCGTCGTGAAGGTGGGCATCGGCGGCGTTTTGGCAATCTTCACTTCTGAGGAAACACTAGTAGCCATATGGTCTCAACCTCCCGCCCATTTTACTCCGCGGCCTGTCTCGTCCAGGATTCTACTTCGGCTCTGCCTCCGCAGCTGACCCAATCCTCGTGCGCAACATATCATCCAGGTCGCAGATCTTATCCGTGACCAGGTTCAGCTTACGAGAAAGGTTTTGGATCTCCGCCTCCGCCCGCCGGTTCACCTCGAAGTCCAGTTCGCTGCGCAGCCGATCCTTCTTGTCCTGCCGGTTCTGGCTCATCATAATCACCGGCGCCTGAATCGCCGCCAGCATAGAGAGAAAAAGGTTAAGCAGGATGAATGGGTAAGGGTCCCATGCCTTGTTTCTGAGGACCACGTTGATGCCCGTATAGATCACAAATGCAACGCCGACCAGAATAATAAACGGCCATGAACCGCCGAAGCTGGCAACGTCATCGGCGATCCGTTCGCCGAACGTATACTTCTCTTCTATGACCTCGTTGGCGTTGCGGCTGGCCCGAATCCGTACCAGTTTTTGCGATGCGTGAAATTGCGCGCCCAGTACTGTCAGCATATCCATACCGGCCATCGGCTTGCGTTGCAGAAGAATCGCGATGTCGTCGCGGCTGATCTCCACGCATACCGTCTTTTCCATGGCCAACGCGCTGGTCTGGTGCGGCGTTTGCTCCAGCATCGAGGCGAAGCCGAAGAACTGCCCATGGCCGGGCTGATCGACCACAACCTCCTGGTGATCTTCGTCCACGGTGCTAACCTGCACACTACCGGACATCAGGATGTAGGCGTGCATGCCGGGATCGCCCATCTTATAGATACGTTGTCGCGGGGCAAACGTTTTCAGCTCTACCTGGGCGGCCAGAACGGCAATCTCTTCCTGGTCCAGCAACGCAAAAAGCGGGACGTGTTTCAACTCTCCTGGGTCACACGGCATGGCTCACCTCGTTCATCCGGGATATGTTCTGAAGGAACTGCGAGAGACGATAACATACTCCGTATGAGCCTCGTTCGCAGTCTGCACATTGTGGCGTTGGCAACGATCGCAGTGGCCGCTTCCGCACAAACTGTCGCATCGAGGACCTCCCCGCCGCCACCGGAAAGCATTGCCGAGTTAATCAAGGTCTCCTCTGAAATACGACAGCTCAAAGAACTTTCGGCCGCCACGACGTCGACGGACAGGTGGCAAATCCTCTGGCTACACCAGCACATTACAGAACAAGTAATGGCGGCATCACTCCAGGTCGATGCCACCACCGCCCAGATCGACAACGAGATTGCACGCGCCAACGAGATACGTGGATATCTTGCCGATCGCCGCGATCATGCCGTAAGCCGGACCAATCTGCTCGGCGTTCTTGTGGGTGGAACGGTGGGAGCCACCAGTTCCGGGCTGCAACTCTCCTCTAGCCTGACCAAGCCCGCCGCCGGTGTGGGCATCGCCGCTGGAACCCTTTCCGCCGGGTTAGCATTGGCTGGAATCCACCAGGAAAAAGGCGGGACCAGTCCATTCGACTTCGACTCAAATATGCTGGCAGAGTTCTTTGACCGGCCCACTCTTCCCAACAGTCAGTATCCGTCGACCATTTGGATCTTCCTCAACGAGACCAGCCCTTACGGTCCATCGGGCCTCACGCGTAAGGAACAATTGCTCCAGACCTGGGTCCAGGTGAAGCGGATCGATTCGCTGTCCAGCACCGATAAAATTAACCGCCTGACGAGCCAGCCATCCGAAAGCTTCAAACTGACGATCGACGACTTCGAAGACCGTGAAGCGATGCTGCGGGATGTACGAGCGAGGATCTCTTACCTCAAGCGCGACCTGGGTGCGCTGATTATGTCTCTGCCCCCAGTCGACAGGTCTTTTCTCTTCCCCGAGAACCGATGATCGGTTACCCCAATGCGGCTGCCGCGGGTAAAAGCATCTGTTCTTTCCCGCGGTATCCGCCCCATCCTTCGCGTTCTTAGCGAAGGGCGGGATAAGCAGAATATCCGGGGAAGGGCTTCGGGTTGCAGGGCTGTGTATCCCACCCTTCGCAAAGAACGCGAAAGATGGGGCCCCGAGTTGGTTGCAGGGTCTAAGCCTCAAAGGCACGCAGCACCACCAGGGTCATGTCATCATGCTGCGGGGCGGCGCCGGCAAAGCGGGTAGCAGCCTCGAACAGGTGCTTCAGCAATTCGTCTGCCGAGGCGCCCCTGCTGGTCTGGATCGCCTCCAGCAATCGTTCCTCACCCCACTCTTCGTCATCCAGGTTCATGGCCTCGCTGATGCCGTCGGTAAACAACACCACGACGTCGCCGGGACTCAGCCGAACCGAACCCTGCACGTACTGGGCATCCTCCAGAAGACCAACCACCGTACCTCCGGGTTCCAGGCGAACGACCGTAGAATCGCTATCGCTGCGGTGAAAGAGCATGGGAGCGTTGTGACCCGCGTTGACAAAGTCGAACTTGCCCTCGGCGGGACTATATTGGCCGTAGAAAAAGGTTGCGTATCGATTGGACGATGAGGCTTCGAACACCAGTCGATTGATGTTCCCCACCGCGGCCGCCAGGTTTTCAGGAGCCCGGGTAGCCTCGCTGCGAAGCGAAGCCTGCAGGCTGGCCATCATCAGCGCAGCCGCAATTCCTTTGCCCGACACGTCGCCAATGGCGATGCCCAACTGGCCATGGGGCAAGGCAAGAAAGTCGTAGTAATCGCCGCCCACCCCCAGCGCAGGCCGGCAATGACCGGCATAATCGAGCCCGCGGATGGGCGGCAGCTTTTGCGGGAAGAGCCGCTCCTGTACTTCGCGGGCAATCTCAACTTCGCGGTTCAAACGCTCCCGATGGGCTACCTCATCCGCGATTGTCTGCATCAGGTCGGCATTCTCCAGAGCCAGCCCCGTCTGCGCGGCGACAGACTTTAGCAGCCGCACGTCAGAGCCGGTGTAGGGTTCCTCTGATCGCTTCGGGCCGAGGGAAATAAAACCCAGAAGCTTGTCTCGTACCGCGAGCGGTAGCAGCAGTTCCGACCGCAGTGACGCCAGCTTGCCGCGCTCTTCCTCGTTGATGCTGTCCTCCCGGTAAACCCAGGAGTCGCGATCGTTCAGGAAAACTCGCGCCGGTTCCTTCTGGCTTTTCAAAACCATGGCGGTGCCGGTTTTTGTCGGAAACGCAACTGTGGGGACGGTGGCATACCCCATCGCGAAGGCTGGGCGGTAAAATCCGCCCCCGCCCAAAAGCACCGCCACCTGGGGTACGTGCAGGGTTTCTGAAATCCGTGCCGCAACCGTCTCCAGCAGCGGCTTGGTCTCGACGATCGATCGCACCTGCTCGCTCAATTCCGACAACACATTTTCTGCGTTGTAGTTCTCACGGAAGAAACGGCGATCCACCCAGGTGCGCAGGCCATCGCCGGTCTTGCGGATGGTGAAGTAGGCGGCGATGCCAACCAGGATCACGATGGTTTTTTGCACGCTATCGTGGTTGACATTGGCTGCGAGGGTTGTTGCGGAGATCACTACGGCCGCAATGGCCGCGATCTGCAGCAGGCGTATCCCGCCTCGCGCAAGGGTGTACTGCAAGCCCTGGCGAATAGCAACACCGACACCCATCGCCTTTTGCACCACAATGACGTAGGTCAGCGTCAGGGGGAACAGGAGGAGGGGAATGACCAGCACAGTCATAACCCAGGAAGGG
>CAZSUK010000662.1:0-17054 GCA_964609355.1 uncultured Acidobacteriaceae bacterium
CAGACGGACATGCTGAACAGCAGTGAAGAACCCCGTGCGATGCCTTTGAAGCCCTTCATCGAGCAGACGATTGCGGCGCTCGTAACCAGTGACAGCGAAGTACTGGTGGAAATCGCCAAACCTTTCCGGGCGAATCCTGGAGTAAACGAAGCAGCCTTCTTCCAGCAGTTGAACGATCGGTTTTTACAGGGATAGTACCGGACTCGCAGCTTACCCACGGAGATGAATATGTCTGACAACACTCAAAATCCTCTTCTGACTCCGTATCGACTCGGAGACCTGCCATTGAAGAACCGTGTCGTGATGGCTCCTCTCACACGCACACGAGCCGAAAATCCCCGGCACATTCCAAACGACCTCATGGTTGAGTACTACTCGCAGCGTGCCAGCGCTGGACTGATCATCACGGAAGGAACCTGGGTGAGTGAGGAAGCACAGGGCTGGTATGGAGTGCCGGGCATCTACAACGAAGAGCAAGGACGGGCGTGGAGGAAGGTCACCGATGCGGTTCACGAACGCGGTGGCCGTATCTTCGCTCAACTTTGGCACCAGGGTGGTGTCTCACATCACAGCTTCTATCCAGATGGGCACCAACCGCTGGCCCCCTCCGCGATCAACCCGGAGCAGCTTATTCATATGCGCGGCGGCTCTGTCATGAGCGATCTTCCGCGCGCGATGTCAAGAGCAGATATCAAGAGAACAATTTCCGATTACAAAAATGCTTCGCTCATTGCACGCCAGGCAGGATTCGACGGAATCCAGTTGCAGGCGGGATACGTGTACCTCATCAACCAGTTCCTGCACGAGACAACAAATCACCGCACAGATGAATACGGTGGAAGCATCGAAAATCGCTCACGCTTTCTGTTTGAAGTGCTGCATGCGGTTCTCGAAGTATGGCCGAGCCCACGGGTAGGGGTGAAGGCTGGCCCGATGATGAACGAAGTGGGTGCCTTCAAGGCTGTAGATTCAACACTCGCCGCCAGCGAATACGTCTATGAAAGGCTGGGTCCCTACAACCTTTCGCACGTCCTGCTCATGCGGCAAAACGCAGATTTGACCGGTACCCCAATGGAAGCGCTGTCCGGGGATGCTGTGATTCATCACTTGCGGAAGCGTTATGACGGCTCTCTCATTTTGAATGTGGGAATCAACGCGGAACATGGAGCACGTCTGATCAGTGAGGGAGCAGGAGACCTGGTAGCGTTCGGACGAGCCTACATCGCCAATCCCGACCTGGCGGAACGCATTGCCTCAGGCGCACCGCTCAACCAGGGACGGCCAGAGGGATACTACGGATCCTCTCCCATCGGATATTCGGATTATCCGTTCCTTACTTAGCAGGTGCCGAGCCTGGTTCCAGCGATGAGCAAGGTGTAACCATATGGACGATCTAAGTTTCTATCGGAACCGCTTTCAGGAAGAAGCCGGATTTACCCAGTCCGTCCTTGAACAGCTACCGCCCCATCGTCTGGATTTTCGTCCGCACCCAAAGGCACCATCAGCTGATGAGCTATTGTGGACGATTGTTCGGGGGCTGCAGATACGCCTGGACATCGTGAAAACCTATGAATCGGATGGGCCTCCCGTCGAACCTCGTCCCTCTTATCCGGAGATGCTGGCCTCATATCTCGATCTGACGCAACGGATCGCCGAAGAGCTGGCTGCTGTCGATGAGAAACGCTGGACCACCAAGGCGCAGTTCCGGATGAATGGGAGGGTCGCATTGGACTGGCCCGTTCGCGACATCCTCTGGATGTTTCACTTCGATATGATTCATCATCGTGGCCAGCTCACAACCTACCTGCGGCCTTTAGGAGCCAGAGTACCTTCCATCTATGGCAAGTCAGGAGATGATGCAGCGGTCTCGATCGGTGATGACCTGAGATGAGATTTTCAAAGAGCCCGATTTTTTGAATCGCTCCGAAGATCGGCGTAGCATCGGCGAGTCTTCGGAGCGGGACTTCCCCATGGATCACTCAAGGAGAAAATAAATGTCCCAGACCCTGCAAGAAAAGAAGAAGGCGCTTGTGCTCGAAGGCTTCGATGTTCTCTTTAACAAGCGCGATTTCGCCGGTGCGGAGAAGTACTGGTCTCCGAACTATATCCAACACAGTTCACATATCGAACCGGGCAGAGAGGGATTGTTCAATCTAGTCAAATCACTGCCCACTGGATCCAAATGGGAGCACGGCATCATGATGGCTGAAGGCGACTATGTGATGATTCATAGCCGCTACTCCAGCCCAGACGGCTCCGCCATTGTTGTCGTCGACATTCTGCGTATCAAGGACGGTGTGTTCGAGGAGCATTGGGACGTGATTCAACCCGAAGCAACCAGGGAGGAATCCAAGAGCAAGCGTCCGATGTTTGGGGACAGCTTCCCGCGGCAGGGTTCCTAAAGCCACGGACAGCTTATACGCTTACACGGCTGAAAGCCGTGTAAACGTACAGAGGCTCTCCGCAGCTTGGGAGCCCACACATTGAATTTTTCTGTAGTCTAGTGAACCGTCGAGGCAACGATGGCAGAGGCGATAACGCCGGTAGCAACAGCAGCAAGAACATAGTTGCCATCGACCGACCGCCACTCATAGCCGCGTGGTGGTGGGTTTAAGTGATACTGCCGATAATCAACCGGATGCGCCCTTTGCCAGTCTTCGGGTTTCATGTGGTAGCCCTTCTTCCATTCATCATGGCGAACATAGGCGTCATGATGATCGTCACGATCGTCGTGATGATCCTGGGCAAACGATATAGGGCCGATGAGGCTTGCGCTTAGCGTGGTGACGGCTAGAATCCTGTACATCTTTCTCATGCAGTTTCCTCGCAAAATCCAATAGATATGGATGCCGGCCGGGGTGGTGGGGTTTGCTCACTCCTATGCGGGGACCTTCTTCTTTATCTGATCCAGCAACCAGGCAGGCTGGAACAACGCGAACGAACGGCTTCAGATAGACTTTGCTGAAACCCATGCCGCCGCAGTCAAAAACACTGTAATCGCGATTGAAAAAACGATAGGGAGGGTAAAGAGGTATCTCCAGCTCACAGCCGTGATGGCGGCAAAGCAAAGAGCGAGAGCCCACACTGTGACGCGCATGGCCGCCAGAGTCTCCGCAGGAAGGCCAGCTAGCTGCCACGCCAATACCGCCGCGAATAAATAAAAAACACCGACCGAGAATCCAGCCGCGACAAAGAGGTCCCAATACGTCCGGCTGAACCCCTGTACATCAAAGTGAATTGACCGCATTGAGCCTAGAAGCGCATCAACTCCCCATGTGGGATCGGACTGGCGAAAACCGAGTGTATGTCCGATAGAGAAAAGCAAGAGAAGAACAGCGGCGATTCGATAAAACAGAGAAGCCCTCATGTCTTGCCTCCAAAGATAACGGCGGAAATGTACCACAATGCCCGACCCACACGTGCAACTTAGTAGGAATTCTCTTCGCACCGACACCGGTTTCATTCAACAGAAGCGCATTTTCCCTTAAAGTTGCTCACCAAGAGTGCCACCCGGCGTGGACGAACCAGTCATCCGTTGGGTCAACCCGATCTAGGCAAAGCAACGTTGAGAAATGAGTCAATTGGATTCGAGCAATCACCGGACATCGTGGAGAAGGACGGCCTCTGAGGTCGGCGCCTCAGATTACCGATCTAATTCCCTGGAGAATCGCATCACGCACTATTGCCTCCCCTTTAGTGGAAAACCCAATGACTACTGGGAGCGGGATACTCAGAAACCAATCTTTTGGAGTAAGTGTACCTACAGACCCATGGGAGGATTCGCCAGATTTCTCTGGTACGACGATTGAAGGCGAATTGTTGCTTCAGCGCTTACGGGAATTCGTGGACACACCGGGACTGTCGGGACTGTGGCTTCCCCTCAACCAGTTGTCTAAGAAAGTTCCGGAAGTGCAGACTGTCCGCTCCCTCGTCTACCAGTCAAGGACTGAGCCGTCATGCGCGCGAACCGTTGTTGCATGCAGCACTTCCTGCTGGAAAGGGTGTTTCCCCGCCGCTGTCTCGTTGACCTCAATTCCCAGCCCAGGCACCTCAGTGGGAAGCCAGTAGCCATTTTTTGCTTGCAGCGAATGCTCCACGACTTCCCACCGCCAGGGCACGTCCGTAGTCATGTCTTCCTGGATGAGGAAATTGGGTGTGCTTAGATCGAAGTGCAAGGCCACAGCGTTCGCAACAGGTCCCAGCGGATTGTGGGGGGCAACCCCCATGGTGTAGACCTCCGCCATAGCGGCTATCTTCTTCGCCTCCCAGAGGCCGCCGCAATGGCACAAATCAGGTTGAATCACGTGACAAGCGAGCTTCTCAAAGATTTCGCGAAACTGATACCGTGTGACCAGGCGCTCCCCAGTCGCTATGGGGACAGGGCTTAACCTGCGCACCTCTGCTAACACGTCCGCATTCTCCGGCGGCACCGGCTCTTCGATGAAATAAGGACGATACGGCGCCAACACGCGGCAGAATTCAACAGCGTTGCCGAGCGAATGTCGCCCGTGGCAGTCGACCATGATGTCGACATCATCCTTCACAGCCAGGCGTAGAGCTTCCATCATGCGTTCCGCATATTTGTAGGCAGCGAGACTGTTCAGCGATTCTGTGGGTGGGGTGATCAGTACCTTGACGGCGGTATAGCCCCTGGCGACAACCTCAAGGGCTCGATCGACAAAGATACTGGGATCGGAGCTTTGCTGCGATTCGTAAACAGCGCGCATATCGCCGCCGCCAAGGTGGGTGTACATCCGCACCTTATCGCGCACCGCCCCGCCCAACAGCTTATATACCGGCTGCCCGAGCGACTTGCCCAGAATATCCCAGCAGGCCTGCTCAATGGCCGATATGGCCGAAAGCCCGATGACCCCGGTGCGCCAAAAGGATTGCCTGTACATTTTTTGATACAGGTGCTCGATACGAGTGGGGTCTTCTCCCACAATCATCGGTTCGAAATCCTCCACCGCGCCAACCACGCTTCGCGTCTTCCATTCGAGGGAGGCCTCGCCCCACCCATATAACCCAGGGACATCAGTTTCCACTTTCACGAAGACCCAATTGCGCATCTCCGCGTTCACGACAACCGTTTTCAATCTGCTGATTTTCATCGCGGTCATTTACCATTATTCTTTGGTTGCGCGCCCTTGATGCTCATTCTGTTTGGGCGCATGTGGTTGGTCATCGGTGTTGGGAAGAAGACACCTGCCACGCTCTAAGTTTGCTCTCCTACCCGGCGCAGTCGAACCTGGCTCTTACGGCCTGCGGACGATCTGGCCGTCTTTCATGACGAAGTCTACTTTGCGCAGGGCATAGATGTTGTTGAGCGGATTTTCTGGTACGGCGATCATGTCTCCTGCCATGCCTGACGCGATCGATCCCTGCTGTTTTGCGATCCCCAGCAACTCGTAGGCATCCGTCGTCCACGCCCGCAGAATATCGGCAGGCGGAACACCAGCTTTCTCCCACGTTTTGAGAAAGTCGAAACACATATCTGCCCGGTTCTCCCCGGGTAGCTCGACGACTACATCCGATCCAAATGCCATCTTCACGCCTATGCGGTGCGCGGCCGCCAGGCGGCGGATGTCCATGTCTGCGGCTGTATTCGCGTTCAGACTTGTCATCGAGCCGAAGGCTATCATGTGCTCCAGCGGGAAGTCCGTGCCCACGAGGTAGATGTTCTTTTCTTTCATCCGGAGTAGCTGATCGTCGGTCAGGCCAAAGCCATGTTCGATCGAGTCAGCGCCGCCTTCGATCACGTTATCGGCGGCTTTTCCGCCAAAGACATGCACTGCCACCTTCAGGCCGGCGTTGTGGGCCTCGTCCACGGCTGCGCGAATGTCTTCGGCTGTGTAGACGTAGGTGTTATTGTCGGTGACCAGTTTAATGACACCGGCCCCGTAGTAGATGTTCTCGTGGACAGCCTTGCGGATCTCCGCCGGGTTATCGGCGTCGAGATATTCGTTTTTCCAGAACTCACCGGTCTCGGGAGCAAATCCATGAGACTGGCCGCCGAACTCGGCAATAATTTTTCCGCTGCCGATGATGGTGGGGCCCTGGAACCAGCCTTGCTCGATGGCCTGGCGAACAGCGATGTCTCCATAGTCGCCGTTGTTGCCGACATCGCGCAGTGCGAGAAAACCTGCGTTCAGAAGGATCTGCGCGTTATGCAGACCGCGAGCTGTGCGGAAGGCTGTGCTCTCGTGGACAAGCTTGTTCTCCCATAGTGAGCCGCCCGGAGGATTGACCGGCAGATTCATGGTGATGTGTGTATGCGCATCGACGAGGCCAGGTAGCACCCACTGGCTGGAAAGATCCACCGTGGTCGCGCCCGGCGGAATGTTCACGCTCGTACCCACCTCGGCGATCTTCCCTTCGCGGATCAAAATGACCTGGTTGTCGGCGACCGTCGCCTTAGCGGGATCGACCAGATGGCCGGCACGGACAGCAACCACCTGAGCGGTACAAGGAATGCAAAACAGAAAGACTGTAAGAAGCCTGCGAATCACCAAACCCTTCTTTCATGCGTCGTGAGAGGCGCAAAGACTTTTGGGTCGATTATCGACGGGGGCAGTGATTCCCGCAAACAATGGGTTCATTCCCTGGAAAGAAAAACATTTCCAGGAAAGAGCATCCACACAGAGATCTCTCCACTGCGCTGCGCTTCGGTCGAGATGACAAAGGGGAGGGCGGTGCTTCCAGGGAGAGCTCCTCCTTGGGAGTGTTTTTTTCGACAGAGCGTTCTCGCGGGTTTGAAAACCCGCTCCCCCAGACTAAAGTCTGGGGCTGGCACAAACGGCCGATTATTTGATTCGATGGAATGTCCTGCTCCAGCGGGTCTCATCAAAAAAGTGAATGAACTCGTGAAGGGTAGAGTCCGCGCGCTGAGCCAATGGGACCTCTTCGATCCCGGATTCGGGCATCACAATCGACCAGTAGACAAAAAGAGGCCGCCCCAGGATGTTCTGTCGTGGCACAAAACCCCAGTAGCGGCTGTCCATACTATTCGTGCGGTTATCGCCCAGCACAAAATAACTGTCGCGAGGAACGACCAGATCCCCATTCTGGATGTAGCTATGTAATCCTTCAGACCATGCTTGCGTTACGTCGGGTTCGGCAGAAGGTTCGACCGACGGAAAGTCGTTTACATAGGGGTCGTAGTTCGAAGCGGTCGGTTTGGCTGCCTGAGGCTCGTCCTGGGCGATCCCATTCAGGTAAACGATACCGTTGCGCAGGTGAATGCGGTCGCCGGGAATCCCAACGACGCGTTTGACAAGAATGATATGTTCGCCGTTGGCTTCCTCAACCGGTTTGTAAAAGACGACAACATCTCCACGTTGCACTTCGCGGTAGTGCAGAAACCCCACCCTGGAAGCCGGCGCAAGTGTCTCGCGTTCCACCAGCACATGATCGCCAACCAGAAGTGTGCTTGCCATCGACGAGGATGGAATCACAAAATTCTGAAACACAAAGGTAAGCACAAAAAGTCCGACCGCCAGGACGCCGCAAGTGGATGCAAACCCTTCGGCTGGTGTTTCGCGAGACTGCTTTGTGTCTGAGACAAAGTTCTTTTTCATTGCCGGCCCCTCCTCATTCGGCAGCGGTGCGCGCATGGTCGCCCAGTAATTCGATCTGTCCCGTCAACACGTGCGCGTGCAGCCAATACTCGCCGTTCGCGTTTTGTTTGCTCAGGGTGCGAAAGAAGCCGCCTTTCTCTTCGCCGTACACTGGAGCGCTCACCTGCCCGATATCCACTGACAGGTGAACACTCCGGTAATCCCAGGGGCGAGCCGAAGAAATCGTAATCTGTCCTGCATAGAGATCGATGTCCTTATCGCCCGCAATCTCTTCCACCTTCACTTGTCCCGCCGGCATCTGCACCCTCAGACTGGTCTTTCGCGGCACTTCAATGCGGACCTGAACGTTGTTATGCTTCAGAGAGACGCCGCTGATGGTCAGCTTGCCATCATCCTGGTTCCCAGAGAATCGGATGTGGATGTCGCGGGCGTCCTCAACATCGCCGGCGGTGCAGGTAAGATGAATCGCTTCCTGGTCGGTTCCCACAATTTCAAGACCTGCCGGCAGCGAATCGATCGCCAGCACGGCTCTCGAACGCAGCCGAGCATCCAATGCCTGGTCACATGCGGTCTCAGTTTGGGCAAAGCCAGCCAGACTGCAGGCAAGCAGAGCCGCCCCGACGGCGGTAGAGAGACGCTTCATCCTGATGGTTACGCTACCGGGCGAACGGAGGTTCCCAGACATTCCCCTAAATTTTCCGCGGTGCCGGAGTAGTCCTTGAGATGGATCGAGTTTCCGATTTTCAGGGGTACCTCGATCATCATGTTCTTCCATGGCGTATAAGGAAGGATCTTCCACATCTGGTTGCTCAACCAGAGCCGGAAGGGGGTTCGGGGGACAAACCAGTCGGTTCCGCCATCGGCGATTTTCTGACATTGGTCCACAAAACTTCGCATCAGGCTCTCATATCTCTCAAAGGCCAGGACGTAGTCCCCACCCGCCTGCGCCAGCTCGCCGGCCAGAATGTACGCTCCCACGACGGCCATGCCTGTCCCCATGCCCGAGAGGGGGGAGGCGCAATACGCCGCATCTCCCAGCAGAACGGAGCGCCCGGCGGACCATTTCTTCATCTTCACCTGGCTGACCGAGTCGAAATAGAAGTCAGGAGCGGCGGCCATGATCTCCAACAGACGCGGTACCTCCCAATCTTCCTGCTGAAAATGATCGCGCAGGATGCTCTTTTGCTGCTCCGTATCACGGCGGTCATAATCGAGCGGGCCGGTCGCGAAAAAGAATGAGGCCTTCGCTTCCCGTGGATCGCCTCCACTAAAGATGCCGACCTTCTTGCCCAGTGTGCCGTAATACAGCCCTCTGTGGTCAAGATGCAGATAGTTGGGAACGGTGAAGATGGAGACGTAATAGCCGAGATAGCGTACAAAGTTGGCCTCGTCGCCAAACGCGAGCGAGCGCACCCTGGAGTGCAACCCGTCGGCTCCAACCACGAGGTCAAACCGGCGCCGCTCCCCTCGCTGAAACAGTACGTCCACGCCGCCGTCGCTCGGCTCCATAGCAGCGATGCTGTCGTCGAAAATATACTCGGTGCTCTCCCGGGTGGCGCGGTGGAAGATGTCCGCCAGGTCCCCGCGCAGGATCTCAAGCTCGCCGCTGGTAAACCCATCGGGCATGCTGGCCACCTTCTTGTTGTTCCGATCGACGATGGTAATGGCGCCGATGCGCGTCTGTACCGCCTCCACCTGTGCCAGTAGCCCCATGCGTTCGAGAACGCGAACAGAGGCTCCCCGGAAATCGACCGCATACCCACCCGGACGGACAGCCGGAGCACGTTCCACGACCGTGGGGCGAAACCCATAGCGGTGCAGCCAGAACGCCAGGGCCGGTCCGGCCACGCTCGCTCCGGAGATGAGGACACTTTTGTTTTCCATCGCAGATTCTCCTGGTCCAGATTTGTACATATGTCTTACACGTTTGTACTATACGATCGTCTGGCACAGATGTCTACCTGTGCCTTAAACTGCGTTTATGGGCAATCGTGAAGCTCTGCTGACGGCAGCCAAGCAGTGCCTGCTCGAAAAGGGTTATAACCGGACCACAGCCCGCGACATTGCCTCAGCGGCAGGGGTGAGCCTGGCCGCAATTGGCTATCACTTTTCTTCGAAGGACGCACTGCTTACCGAAGCACTTTTGCTGGCGTTTGGTGAGTGGGACCGGGACCTGCAACAGGCATTGCGGACAAGCGTATCGGCTGCGGTCACACCCAAAGAGCGCTTTGAAGCGACCTGGGCAAAGGTGATCGCCACCTTTGAAACCCACCGTTCGCTGTGGATCGCGAACTTCGAGATATTCACGCAGATGGTGAGCCAGCAAGCGACCCGGGAGTTTCTCGCCGGCAACCTGCCCACCGCACGTACCGGGCTGGCGGCGATGTTTCTGAATCAGGAAGAGAGCAGCATAAGCGAGCACACGTCAAAGACGATCGGCACATTCCTTCATGTGCTTCTTTCCGGGCTGATCTTGCAGTGGCTTATCGATCCCGGGAGCGCCCTCTCAGCAAAAGATCTCACCGAAGCCCTGCGCAGCACGGCCGAGGGGTTGCGGCCGGGGGCAAAAGCTTCAAAATCTAAACGAAAAAATGCGCGACCGAAGAAGCGTTGAGTAATTCTCGCGCCCCCTCTTGGTCAGCGCTTCTCCCAGTCCACCGAATAGACGTCCTGACTGCCTGTGTTGCGCAGCAGCAGCACCGAGTCGTCCGGGGTGAGAGCCACGCTTCCGCCATACCGTCCGGCAGTGGCGAAGTTTTTCAGGTCTAGGACTGGCTCTGCCTTGTGGTCGCTGATCCGTATTCGCACCACCGCATTCTCGTTTTTGTTGTCGAGGACGTACACGTAGTTTCCGTCGTGGGACAGGTTCAGCCAGCCGAAGGTTCCCTGGGCCAACTCAGTCCATTTTCCTGTGTCGAAGCGGAACAACAAAATTCTCGTCGAGTCACCAGAGAACGCGGTCACATAGCGGCCATCAGGGGACCAGCGCGGCGAGAACAGACCTTCTGAGCCCGGCAGATTCGAAACCTGGTGACTTGCCAGATCCAGTATGCGAATGGTTGAGGAAGGATCGTTCGATTGGCTCCCAAAAACGATCTTGCTCCCGTCCGGAGACCAGTACGGGTCCAGCTGTTGCCGGCCATCGTTCGGCATCAGTTGGTGTGGACTTCCACCCTCGACGGCAACTTCGTAGATCCTGGCCGGCTTTTCAGGACTGACCGCAAACTCGAAGAACAGAATCTTCTTCCCGTCGGGCGACCAGCGCGGCAGCACGGGATACATGGGCGGGTAGGTCAATTGCTGCCGGCTGCTGCCATCTAACCTGCTTCGCCACAGAGTCCCCTCTGGATAAGAAACATAAGCCACCCACTGGCCATCCCTGGAGAAAGCGACAAACTCCGCCGAGATACCCCCGAGAAACGGTGAGAACTGACGGGACTTCGCGTCATACTGTGTCGACTCGCCGCGGTAACTTTGACCGACAACGAAGAGCTTCTTGCCATCCTTGGACGGGAGGGGTGAAGACAACGAGAGCGGGCTGGACGTCAACGGGATAGGCTCGGGATGGGAATGAAAGAGCACGCCGGATCGCGGCAGAGCCCAGATCTGCCCGCTCGATTGAAAGACAAAATACTTCCCATCGGCTGTCCAGTCGCCGCAGCATTCATCCTCGGATTCGTGCCAACCCGGGGTCATGAGATGCAGCCCTGTACCGTTCGCTGAGGCTTCCCAAAGCAATTGATGATCCCGGCTTCCGACGCTCTCGGTGACGTCAAATTGCAGCCGGTTGCTGTCGGCAGACCAGCTGACATTCTTGATGTCTCCGCTGGCGTTTAGCACCTTACGGGATTCCGTCCCGTCCGCCTTAGCTACGAACAAATTGCTCAGATCGCTGTAGACCAGCATCTTTCCGTTGGGCGACCAGGCCGCAGCTTCTCCGGCCGTCTCGCCGAGCCTTCGCGGAGATCCTCCCAGAAGAGGAATGGCAAACAGAGGTCCCCGGGGAGGCGAGCCTTGCCCTTCGATGACCAGGAATGCCGATCCATCGGGCGCCAGGTTAACGGGCACCATTCCGGGAGCCGGCAGAATCGAAAGCTTTTGCAATTCTCCGCCTGATACCGCCATCTGGGCGATCCCGGCCGAGGTGACAGTGCCCGTGTTGCTATCGCCCAAAACCATATAGAGCCGCGCGCCATCGGTTCCGATGAGCGACTTTGGCTGACCGTCATGAGTAAGTTGAACGTAATTCGAAACCGTGGGTATTGGTGGGGAGCGCATCAGGAAGTAGGCCAACACACCCGCGGCCAGCAAAACCACTACCCCTGCTGCGACGGCAAACCCGCGACGGCTGCGCTTTTCGCTTTGAGGTGCGCTGCCCAGCGCTGCGACGGCGGGGTCAGATAATGCCTCCAGGGCAAATGCCAGGTCTGAGGCTGACTGGAACCGCTGCTCAGGCATTTTCTCCAGGCAGTGGCTGATCACTCTTTCCAGTCCGGGAGAGACGCCGGGAACTGACTGTGCGATGGGCTCGGGTTCCTCATGCAGAATGGCGCTCATGGTGTCTGCCGATGTGGCTCTCTTAAAGCCACGTTTCCCGGTAACCATTTCGTACAGTACGACACCGAGTGAAAAGATGTCGGAGCGCTGGTCGGTGGTCAAGCCTCGCACTTGTTCAGGAGACATGTAGCCCGGGGTTCCTGCGGTGGTCTCGGGCAGCGTTACGGTGACCACGTCCGTGTCTGGTGTTTGCGGGTGCAGCATGATGGCCACGCCGAAATCCAGAATCTTTGCCCGGCCATCTTTGCAGAGAAAGAGATTGTCCGGTTTCAGGTCGCGGTGGACGACGCCTTTCTCGTGCGCCGCGGCAAGCCCGCGCGCGATGTGTACGCCGTAGTCGATAGCTTTGCGCGGTCCCAGGGGTCCACTGCGAAGCGTCTCTGCCAGGGTTTTGCCTTCCAGCAACTCTGATACCAGGTAGGGAACACCCAGATAAGTTCCCATTTGGTACACGGAGAGAATGTTCGGATGATTGAGGGCTGCGACCGCTTTCGCCTCCTGCTCGAAGAGGGACATGCGGTCTGGCTTGGCGACCAGTTCCGGGAGCACCTTGATCGCAACTTCGCGATTCAATCGAGTGTCGCGTGCGCGATACACGACGCCCATTGCACCGGCTCCCAGAAGCGCGAGAATCTCAAACTCTCGTAGCTTTGTGCCGGGGGCCAAGGTCATGATCCCGCCCATTATATCCGTCAAGGTTCAGGGCTAAGCGTACGCGCAGACGCCTATTCGCGTTGGCGGACTTCCCTGGGTTACTGGCGCTTTTGACTCATCGAGGCCCCTACCGCGGACGCACTGGTCACTCGTGGCGCAGCGCCCGGATTGGATCCACGCCTGCGGCCCGTCGTGCCGGGATCCAACTGGCCCCCAGCGCCACCAGGATCAGCAGCAGGGCCGAGGCTGCAAAGGTCATCGGATCCCATGACTTCAATCCGTAGAGGAGGCTGGCGACGACCCGGCCCAGCGCCAGTGCGCCGGCGACCCCAACCGCCACGCCCAACAAGGTCATCCATGCCGCCTCACGCAGAACCATTCCTTGGACCTGCTGCGACCGCGCTCCCAGCGCCATCCTGATGCCGATTTCATTAGTACGCCGGGAAACCATCCAGGCCATGATGCTGTAAATCCCAATGCAGGCAAGAATCAACGCCAGCACTCCGAACGAGGCTGTCAGACTGGCAAAGATTCGTTCAGGCTGCATGCTGGCCGCAATCTGCTCTTCCTGAGTACGCATATCGAGCAACGGCAAGTCACGATCGATCGACTGGACAACCTGCCGCAGCGTGGGCGCGAGTGTTTTTGCATCCAAACTCGTAGCCAGGGCAAACGTCGCCTGCTCGATGCCGTTGCTGTTCTGCCAGTAGGGAGCGTAGTAGGTGGGTTCCGGGTCCTTGCGCAGGTGATCGTACTTCGCGTCACCGCACACACCGACGATCTCGATGCGGATTGGTTGATTCCAACCCGCTTCGAATGTCCGGCCGATCGGATTCAGGCCTGGAAAGTACTTCCTGGCCAAACTTTCGTTGACCACGGCAACTTTGCGCGACGTCTCCGTATCCGCGGAGTTGAATCCACGCCCGGCCACAATCGGAATGCCATAAGTAGAGAAGAAATTCTCGCCGACATTGTTGGAGAGAACGCTTGGATTTCCCTCCGGCTTTCTTTGCTGACCCTCAGGAATAAACGTATGCGTCATCGCATTCCCGGCAACCAACGGGACACTCGTGAGTGCCACCGAGCGAATACCGGGGATCGCGGCCAGCCTCTCGTCCAGCTGCCGGTACAAGGGAATATTCGCTGGGCCTGGATAATGTGTCTGCGGCGGTTGCAATTCAAACAGCAGCAGGCGGTCGGGTTGAAAGCCTAGCCGCGAATGCCCGAGTTGCAAGAGCGTCTGCACAAATAGGCCCGCTCCTACCACCAGCAGCATCGACAACGCCAGCTCCACCGCCACGATCGTCTTGCCCGCCAGGCCGCGCTGGCGACGGGATGCGGTCTGCGCCGCTTCCTTCAGGCTCGAACTCACCTGCACGCGGGTGGCCTGCCATGCCGGCGCCAGCCCAAAAATCAGTCCGGTGACGATCGAGATGCCGGCCGCAAAGCCGAAGATGCGCCAGTCGAATCGGGCCGAAAATGCCGGCGGCCCCCAGGAATTGGACATAAATCGAGGAATCGCATTGCGCACGGCGTAGGCCAGCGCGAGCCCGGCCGCTCCTCCGAGGAGTGACAGCAGCAGGCTCTCGGTCATCATCTGCCGCAGGATGCGGCAACGCCCGGCTCCCAGGGCGAGCCGCACGCTCATCTCTCGCTGCCGCGCGCTGGCTCGTGCCAGCAACAGATTCGCCAAGTTGGCACAGGCCAGCAAGAGCACAAGTCCGCCCAGGCCCAGCAGCACGCTGATCGGTTTGGCAAGACCCTCCGCCGCGGGATTCTGCCCGCGGCTCCCGTCCATCGTCAGCATCCTGGGAGTCTGGCGATTGTTCTTCACCACCATCGTCGCGCGCACCGCAGCGTCCAGAAGGACGTTGAACGAAGCCGCCGCCGTCCGATCCGGCACTCCAGGCTTTACGCGTCCCATCACCAGTACCCACCAAATGTTCGTATTCCTAAGCAAAGAAGAAGATGTTGACCCACCAAATTTCATTGGCGCTGCGATTGGCTGCATGCTGAAGGGAAAGAAGAAATCCGGTGTTTCCTGCGCCGAGTAGGCGCCGGTGAACCCGGGCGGGTTCACGCCGACGATGGTCATCGGTGTCATGTTGAAGAAAATTGTCTTGCCAATCACATGGGGCGAGCGGGCGAACTCCCTGGTCCAGAATTGATCGCTGATCACCACTACAGGACCGCTGCCGGGCGGCCCGTCGTCCGACTCTTGAATGCCGCGACCCAACTGTGGCCAGACTTGGAGCGATGAGTAGTAGTTGCCGGACACCATTTCCGCGGTGACTGCTTCGGCATGTCCATCGATCGTCGCGGTTTGCCGGTCGAGTGTCTTGAAGGCAAACAGGCTCTCCATCGCAGAGTTCTGTTTTCGCAGTTGCTGATATACGGGATAGGAGAACGAAGTGGACGTCTCGCCGCCGCCCGGCAAATCGTCATACCAGCCCCAGAGACTTTCGACGGCTCCTTCTTTCGGTTCCGTCCACGCCAGCAACCGCAGTTGTTGCGGATGCGGAACCGACAACCGGTCCAGCAGCATGTGTTGCGCCGCGGTGAAGAGGACCGTGTTCACCCCGATTCCCAGCGCCAGCGATCCCACAGCGATTGCAGCAAAGCCGGGACTTCTGGCCAGCATGCGTAGGGCATAGCGCAGGTCTGTCCACAATTCATCCACAAACCGCGAGCCCGACGCCGCCCGGCAATTTTCCCGCCCTGCGGCCAGACTGCCCAACTCCGCCCGCGCCCTTCGCAACGCCTCTTCACGTGGAACCCCGCTGCGCATCAGATCTTCGGCATGACTCTCGATGTGAAACTCGAGCTCATCACGGACCTGGCGATCGAGTTCGTCTCGTTTGGCGACGGCTCTCCACCACGTGGCAATGCGGCTGAACAGATTCATAACTGCTCCGGAATAGTGTTGAGAATCGCTCCAATCACGTCCGCGAACTGGTTCCACTTCTTGGTTTCAACTTCGAGCCGGCGCCGTCCCGCCGCGGCAGGCGGTAGTAGCGCGCCCGCCGGTTGTTCTCGCTATGCCCCCACTCACCGCCAATCCAGCCCTCGTGCTCCAACCGGTACAACGCGGGATACAACGAGCCCTGCTGAATTTCCAGCCGGTTCTGAGAAATTTGCTGGATGCGCAGCAGCACTCCATAGCCATGCAATGGCCCCAGAGATACCGCCTTCAGCACCAGCATGTCCAATGTCCCCTGCAACAGATCGACTCCCGCATCCTTGGCCATCTCGACCCTCTCTCCAAGATTGTCTTGGAGAGTATCTTCCTGCCTCCTAGAATGTCAAGGAGAGGCATCCGCGGATGCTCGTAGTGTTTCGCGGCTTTAGGCGTATTCGTGGGATAGTAAACTCATCGGTATAGAAGCGCGGGCTCCAGGGTTTAGAACATGGCAAACTACAGTCAATTCACACTCATCACGCTTCGATTCTGTTTAGCGGCATTTCTACCCGGTTGGTTGGGATTGGGAGCAGCTAAACCGATGACTCATCCTGTTACTTCCCCAATGCTGGCACACACCTGCCTGATTACCGGCGATGTAGAACGGCTGGTGAATTTCTACGAGAACATTCTGCGGATCAAGGCAAAGAGATCCGGCGCCGACTATGCAGAGTTCACTACAGGCGCTAGCGTGCTGGCGATCTTCTCCTTTGCGGCGCAAGAGAAGTACATCCCAGGCTCATCCCAGGCGGCGGCAAATCATAGCCTGGTTCTTGAATTTCAAGTTGCGAACGCTGATCAGGAATACCGTCGGCTCCGCAGTACCGTGCAAACCTGGGTCAAACCTCCGACGACCCAGCCATGGGGAACGCGCTCTATTTATTTTCGTGATCCGGACGGAAATCTTGTCGATTTTTATTCGCCTTTGAAAACGAATTGAGTCAATTCCTAATCTGGTCCCAGTGTGGAAGAATCCGTCCTCATCTCCTACTCACGACATTAGAGTCGCCGCCAGTGACCGGGGAGCCGCCTTTGATCGCACGCAGCTTTGCGCTATTGGCAAAGCCAGGCCGGGGTTAACGCGCGTGGAGTTTTTTCAGAACGGGATCGGTTGCGGTCACGGCTTCAGGAAGTCTGACAATGATGAACTTGAGGAATGCTCGGATACGAGGTGAAAGATGCTGGCGGTTCGCGCAGAGCGCAAACAGGTTGATCTCATCGCACCAGTAATCGCTGAGGCAGGGCACGATCGATCCTTCGCGGAGTTCGGCCTGCAGATCCCAGTCAGCTTTTAGGGCAATGCCCTT
>CAZSUK010000663.1:0-16636 GCA_964609355.1 uncultured Acidobacteriaceae bacterium
CGGCGGAAAAATTACCCCAGATCGGTTCTAGGTCAGTACGGGCGGTGGGCGGAAGAAGATGGCGTGAACGCAAGCGGGCAGCGGGGCCCGGGACTTCTCCATGCTACCGGTGCGAGTGTAACGCGCTGCTGCCCGGTACGAACAAGCAGCCAGGGTCACCATCAGCAAAGCCGGAAAAACAGGGAAGGCCGGTGGTTCAACGGGCCGGGTGCTCTGCACCTGTCCCACCACGGGGCGTTCTTTTTGCGAGAGTAGCTTGGCTTCCGGGGTCAGATGCGCGATCGAACTCTTCCCCTGGTACAGAGAGAGTTTGTACTGCAGACCCCATCCAAAAACCGCCATGGACAGCGTCAGCAGGCCAAACGAAAGCAAGAAAGCGCAATAGCGTTTTCTTCGCGTATTGCCGGAAAACTGCAAGCTTGCTCTCCTCTTCCAATCCCTCTTCGAAATCTTGGGATTGCTGACCTACCTGCAACAGGCCTGATCCACTCCCCAAACACAAACTTATCAGATGCCTTCCGCTCAATCCGCGTTGGATGCGATGACTATCTCCTAAATCCTTTATGCTTTGGCGTGAGCCTCCAAGGAGTCACCCGCTTGTTCCGTCGTACTTTTGTCTTGCTGTCGCTGTTGCTCCTTACCCTGGAAGTACCGGGCCAGGCTCCATCCACGCCAGACGCGCCCCCGCAGGCCATGGGCGTAAACACTGGCGGAACGCATGCGCCGGTCCTCGACTCCGAGAAGCGGCCCATTACCGCCGGCGGCTTCGTCAAGACCGGTCCCGTGATTTTTGAGGACATCGCTGTTAAAGCCGGTCTCACCACCTGGCACCACACCATGGGCTCTCCCAACAAGCAGTTCATCGTCGAAGCGACCGGCTCCGGGGTCGCCCTGCTGGACTACGACCACGATGGCTGGCTCGACATCTACATGGTGAACGGCTCGACCTTTGACGCGCTCTCCGGCAAGGCGCCTGCCCCCCATGCCGCTCTCTTCCACAACAACCATGACGGCACCTTTACCGACGTCGCAGCCAAAGCAGGCGTGACCAACGAGCGCTGGGGTATGGGGGTGGCCGTAGGGGACTACGATAACGATGGCTGGCCCGATTTGTTCGTCGCCAATTTCGGCAAAAACCGCCTCTATCACAACAATCACGATGGAACCTTCACCGACACCGCGGAGAAGGCAGGAGTGCAGCTGGGCAACTGGTCGAGCGGGCCGACCTTTGGCGACTATGATGGTGATGGCCGGCTCGATCTGTTCGTCTCCGGGTATGTGCACTTCGATCCCGACCAGGGAACCAAGAGCGCCGCTTCGAATTTCTGCCAATTCCGCGGAGTCAACGTGATGTGCGGTCCGCGCGGCCTCAAGGGCGAGCACGACCATCTCTTCCACAACAACGGCGACGGAACCTTCACCGACGTTAGCGAGAAAGCAGGGGTTACCGACCCCAACGGCTACTACGGATTCACCTCGGTATTCGTCGATCTGAACAACGACGGCAAGGTGGACCTGCTGGTGGCCGACGACTCCACTCCCAACTACCTTTACATCAACAAAGGCAACGGCACCTTCGAAGATGACAGTTACGCCTCCGGTTACGCCCTGAATGAGAATGGCCGCGAAACAGCGTCCATGGGGGTGGCGATCGGAGACTACCAGAACAACGGCCGGCTCGGTCTGTTCAACACCACCTTCTCCGATGACTACGACGTGCTCTACCGCAACGACGGTGATGCCAACTTCACCGACGACAGCTATGCCGCCGGAGTCGCGGAGGTGACCGTGCCATTCCTCGGCTGGGCCACCGAGTTCATTGATTACGACAACGACGGATGGAAGGACCTGTTCGCTGTCAACGGCCACGTCTACCCGTTGGTCGACCAGAACAACTGGGGCACCACCTACGCCGAGCGGCCGTTGTTATTCCACAATCAACAAGGCAAGAAGTTCGACCTGGTGCCCCCGGTCGAAGGCACCGGGCTGGCCGTGGTCATCCCTGCGCGCGGTGCGGCCTTTGGCGATCTGTTCAATGACGGCCGTATCGATGTCGTGATCAACAACATGGACAGCGTGCCGGCGCTGTTGCGCAACGTCAACCCGGACAAGCACCACTGGGTGGAGTTGAGTCTGATAGGCGGACCAAAGAGCCCGCGGGACGCGGTGGGTGCTACGGTGTATCTCACCGCTGGGGGCATGCGACAGCGCGGCGACGTGCTCAGCGGGGGTAGTTACATCTCCTCCAACGACCCTCGGGTGCACTTCGGCTTGAGCGATACGGACAAGATCGACGCGGTTGAGATTCACTGGCCCAGTGGGCAAAAGGAAAAAGTGAATCTCCCCGGCGTGGATAAGATATTCACCGTGGAAGAAGGAAAAGGCGTGATCAAGGGCAAGGCGAACTAATGGACGTGAATCTCCAAGTTCCTCATCGCCGCTTCGATCCTTTGCGCGGCCGCTGGGTGTTGGTTTCCCCCCACCGGACGCAGCGTCCCTGGCAAGGCGAGGTCAGCCGTACCGACGCCAAGCCTCCGCTGCACTATGATCCGGAATGTTATCTTTGCCCCGGCAACACTCGCGCCGGCGGCAAGCAAAACCCTCCCTACACTGGGGTGCTCGCCTTTACCAACGACTACGCTGCGCTCTTGCCGGACTCGCCGGAGGTTACGACCGAGAGCAGTCCCGGGTTGCTGCTGGCGCAGACCGAACGCGGCATTTGCCGGGTGTTGTGCTTTCATCCCGACCACAGCCTCACCCTGGCAGGCATGGAGTTGGCCGACATCGTCCGCGTGGTCGAAGCCTGGACCGGAGAGTTCACAGAACTAGGCGCGCGTCCCGAGGTTCGTCACGTACAGATCTTCGAAAACCGCGGCGCCATGATGGGGGCCAGCAATCCTCACCCCCATTGCCAGATCTGGGCCACTGAACATATTCCCGACGAGCCGCTGGCAGAGATAACTAACCAGCGCGAATACAGCCGGCTGCATGAAACCTGCCTGCTTTGTGACGTGCTTAAGCTCGAACTCGAGCAACGCCAGCGCATTGTGTGCGAGAACGAGGAATTTGTCTCACTAGTACCGTTTTGGGCGGTGTGGCCCTTCGAAACCCTGGTGCTTAGCAGAGCGCATTTGGGCAGCCTCAAAGAATTCAGCATCGCCCAGCAAAAAGGCCTGGCCGATATCCTCAAGCGGCAGACCGCCACTTACGACCGTTTATTCGCCACCAGCTTCCCCTACACCATGGGGTTTCACCAACGCCCTACGGATGGTGAGCAGTATCCCGAGTTGCACTTCCACGGTCACTTCTATCCCCCCTTGCTGCGTTCTGCCACTGTGCGCAAGTTCATGGTGGGCTTTGAAATGCTGGGTATGCCTCAGCGGGACATCACTCCCGAAAATGCCGCCCAACAATTGCGCTCGGCCGCCGTCAGATAGAACAGCCATGCAACGAATCCGGCTTCTGGCGTTGCCTTTTCTCGTCATCGTTCTCGTCTGGCTGCCTGCGCGGACGCAGGTAATCACCGTCGACCATGGGCCCAACGCGGCCGCCCAGCAAGCCAAGCCCTACGTTGTGTTGGTGTCGCTTGACGGCTTCCGCTACGACTATGCTCAGAAATACGACGCCAAACACTTATTGAAGTTGGCTGCGCAGGGAGCCATTGCGGAGCAGGGGATGATTCCGTCCTACCCGTCCTTGACCTTTCCCAACCACTACACCCTGGTGACCGGCCTCTATCCCGAACATCACGGCATCGTGGCCAACAAATTCTACGATCCGGCTCGCAAACAAACGTACGCCAACAACGATCCCGGCACGGATCGCGACGGAAGCTGGTATGGAGGCACCCCTTTATGGGTCCTGGCGGAGAAGCAGGGCATGCGCAGCGCCTGTTTCTTCTGGCCCGGCTCGGAGGCCGAGATAGATGGCTCGCGGCCCTCGTATTACCTGCATTTCGACGATCACTTTCCCGATGAAAAGCGCATCGATCGGGTCATCGCCTGGCTCCAGTTGCCGCCGGCGCAGCGGCCCCATCTGATCACGCTCTATTACTCCAACGTCGATCACGCGGGGCATCAGAACGGGCCTGACAGCCCCGTCACCGGGGCTGCGGTCGCGCATGTCGATCAGGTGGTAGGCGATCTGTGGGCGAAGCTCGCTGCACTCCAGTTGCCGATCGACCTGATCGTCGTTTCCGACCATGGTATGGAACGCGAGCAGGGAGATTGGGTTGATCTGTCCAGATACGCAGACCTTCAGAACTTCACCACCGTAGGACCATTGCTTTACCCGAACTCCGAGGCGGACGCCGCCAAGGCTTACCAGCAACTAAAAATCAAGAGTGATGCCTTCATCGTCTACCGCCGTCAGCGCGTGCCTGCGGCTTTGCACTATGACAGCAACGCCCGCGAGGGGGATCCGGTCATTGTGCCCACCGGACCCTTTGCCATTCGCGCACATCCTACGGGCGAGGATCGCCCTCCCGAGTCCGGGGTCCATGGCTACGACCCACGCGGGATGCCCTCCATGCGTGCCCTTTTCCTGGCCCTAGGCCCGGACATTCGTCCCGGTTCCAAACTCGAACCCTTTGAAAATGTGAACGTCTATCCCTTCATCGCAAAAATCCTGGGCCTGGATGCCCCCAAGGTAGACGGCAGTTTGAACGTGCTCTCCAAAATCCTGAAAAACAACCCATCCGACGACACACCTGTACCGTGACCACGGCTCGGAAGATTCCTCATGTGGCCGCGTTTTGTCGAGCTGAGAGCTTACAGGGGGCCAATGTTCGCACCGGCGTACGTGGGCCGAAAAAGACGGGCGACCCGGATTTCCTCCTAGAGGCACTCGCAAGAGCCACGTGTGCGGCTTTCATTGAAGGAAAGCCGCATGTTGTTCCGCGAAGCCGATAAAGTTGACAGGAAATCCGGGGGAAGACCCACGGACAGCCTTTTGTTCTTCCGCTCTTCGCATGATTTTCGCCCCTCTTGAATCCGCTGCCGAACCGCGTCATCTCATCCCTATCCCTATGAAGGCTTCGACCACATCCGGCTTGCTGCTGCTAGACAATCCAGTCTGGTCCGCCCTCACTACAGACCAGGCCAACCTTGCCCAAGGCGGCACTCTCGCCAAACGTTTCCCGAGAGACGTGGCGCCGTTCGCAGCCATGCCGGACCAATCCACGGCTGCCTATCGGGAGCTCGAAGAAACACTCGCGGGGGAAGTCGCAGCCTTGGCTCTCGACACACCGCCCATCCTGCCGACGAACTGGTCGATGGTGCTCAGCGGAGAAATGTATCAGATGGTCTTCGAAGCCCGGCCTCCCGCTCAGCCCAACATGTCACTTCGCAGATTATCCATAGCCGACGTACCGCAAATGTTGGCCCTGACCAAACTCACCGAACCAGGCCCCTTCCTGCCTCGTACCATCGAGTTGGGCGCCTACTTCGGGATCTATGATTCCGGCTTGTTGGTAGCCATGGCGGGAGAGCGGTTTAAACTCACCGGTCACACCGAAGTGAGTGCAGTCTGCACTCATCCTGATTATCGCGGCCGAGGATACAGCAACGGTTTGATGTCGGCTGTCATAGCTGGGATTATGAACCGGGGACAAACCCCATTTCTCCACGTGAGAACGGAAAATCCTGCTGTGCACCTTTATCAGAATATGGGCTTCCGGATCCGTGCCCAACTCCATCTGGCCGTGATCAAATCCGGCCATTCTCAACCCAGTTACAATCAACAATGAACATGCCAGAGGTAAAGAACACTATCGCCGCCCGACTCGGCGAAGCGGTTGCCGCCGCCGTCCCCGACCCGGCCTCTCTGCCTGAACGCTACGACCCGGCGGATATCGAGGCCCGCTGGCAGCAGCGCTGGGATGCGGACCCGAACCTCTATCGAGCGGAGCCCGAGAACAGCGGCAAACCGAAATACTACGTTCTTGAAATGCTGCCCTACCCGTCGGGCCAGCTGCACATCGGCCACGTACGCAACTACTCCATCGGGGACGCCCTGGCCCGCTACATGTGGATGCAGGGCTACAACGTCCTCCATCCCATGGGCTGGGACGCGTTTGGCCTGCCGGCGGAAAACGCCGCGCTCAAGAACCATACCCCGCCCCGGGAGTGGACCCTCGAAAACATCACCCACATGCGGCGGCAGATGCGGCGCCTGGGTCTCAGCTACGACTGGCAGACCGAAATTACCACCTGCCTGCCCGACTACTACCGCTGGACGCAGTGGTTTTTCCTGCGCATGCTCGAACGCGGACTCGCCTTTCGGAAAAAGAGCAAGGTGAACTGGTGCCCGCTTTGCGCCACCGTGCTGGCCAACGAGCAGGTTATCGATGGATGCTGCTGGCGTCACGAAGACACGATCGTCGAACAGCGCGATCTGGAGCAGTGGTTCTTGCGCACTACCAGTTATGCCGACGAGCTGCTCGAGGGCCTGGACAAATTGCCCGGCTGGCCGGAGAAGGTGCGCACCATGCAGCGCAACTGGATCGGGCGCAGCGAAGGCGCGACCATCGATTTTGTGCTCGAGACGGCTGCGGACGAACCCGAAAACTTGCGCGACCGGGGCAAGGCTCCCCTCCCCCAGCCAGAAGGATTTGTCGCTGGAGATCCCATTCCGCCAGACGCGACGCGCATCCCGGTCTATACCACGCGGCTGGACACCATCTTCGGCGCCACCAGCTTGCAACTCGCGCCGCAGCACCCGCTCGTCAAGCAGTTTGCGGAAGCCGACGAACGTCTGGCCGAGCAGGTAGCGTCCCTGGTCGAAGAGCAGAAAAAAGCACGGGAAGCCGGCGACCCCGGAGCTATCGACAAGCACGGCAGCTTCACTGGCCACTACGCGATCAATCCCTTCAACGGAGAGCGCGTGCCCATCTGGGTGGCCAACTACATACTGTTCGAGTACGGAACCGGAGCGGTCATGTCGGTGCCGGCGCACGACGAGCGCGACTTCGAGTTTGCCAAAAAATATGGCCTGGAAATACGCATCGTGGTGTTGCCCCGGCGCAGCAGCGAACCGCCTGCCGCAGGTCAGCCGGACGAGCCGGTTTTGCCCTACACCGAAGAAGACAGCTTGTTGATCAACTCCGGGGAGTACAACTCTCTGGGCTGCGAGGAAGCTCGCCAGAAAATGGGGGCATTTGCCCAGGAACATGGCTTCGGCAAGCCAACGGTCACCTACCGCCTGAAGGACTGGGGCGTCAGCCGCCAGCGCTATTGGGGTGCTCCCATCCCGGTGCTCTACTGCCCTAAAGACGGAATCGTGCCCGTACCCGAGGATCAATTGCCCGTCCTGCTCCCTGATCAGATCGAGATCACGCAGCAGGATGGTTCCCCGCTAAGCCGGGTTCCCAGCTTTGTGAATGCCACTTGTCCCCGCTGCGGAGGACCGGCCCGTCGCGAAACCGATACCATGGACACTTTTGTCGATTCGTCCTGGTATTTTTATCGTTATCCCGATGCCCACAATGCATCCGCTCCCTTCAGCAGGGGAAAGATCGACTACTGGTTTCCCATCGATCAGTACATCGGCGGGGTGGAACACGCCATCCTGCACCTGATCTACTCCCGCTTCTGGACCAAAGTGATGCGCGACCTCGGCCTGATCGGCAACGACGAACCGGCGACACGCCTCTTCACCCAGGGCATGGTCATCCGCAATGGTGCCAAGATGTCCAAGTCCAAGGGCAATGTGGTCTCGCCCGACGACATGATCGGCCGCTATGGCTCAGACGCCACCCGCATGTACTCGCTCTTTGCCGCGCCGCCGGACCGCGACCTGGATTGGCAGGAGGACGGAGTCGCCGGGGTCAGCCGCTTCCTCGGCCGGGTCTACCGCCTCGGCATGCGCTATCGCGATGCTGTGCGCAGCCAGGCTGGTCAGCCCCCTGCCGCGCCTGATTCTCCGCTGGCACAAGCGTTGCTGCGCAAGCTGCACCAGACCATCAGCAAGATCACCCAGGACTTTGCCGGACGCTGGCACTTCAACACCTCCATCGCCGCGGTCATGGAGCTGGTCAACGAAATCACTGCCGCCGAGCCCGGTCTGGCAGAGATGCCGGCCCAGGCCTCCACCCAGCTGATGGCCACCATCCTTCCTTCGCTGATCCTGTTGTTAGCGCCCTTCGCGCCTTATCTTGCCGCGGAATTGTGGAGCGAAACCGGCGGCGCCGGAGCTGTATTGCGCCAACCGTGGCCGGGATTCGATCCAGACCTGGCTCGCGACGAGGAGCTGGAAATCCCGGTGCAGGTCAACGGCAAACTGCGCGCTGTAGTGAAGCTCGCACCCGACGCCGGCAGCGAGGACATGCAGCGAGCAGCGCTGGCAGAAGCAAGGGTGCAGGCTGCCATCGCCGGTAAGCAGGTTGTCAAAGTGGTAGTCGTGCCAGGCAAGCTCATTAACATTGTGGTGAAGTAGTCTGAGCGTGCGCGGAACTCAGTCTCTGTTGCACATCTGCGTCGCCTGTTGGAAACAACCAAACCTGTTGGGCAGGGAGCTGCTCTGGCGTTGGGGCTTTGGTCTTCCCGCGGCAGCAATTCTTTATTACCAGGCCACCCGGATTGCGGCCCACGTCGCTCTTAATCCTTCCGCGATTTCACTCAGCGATCCGGTCGAAGCCGGCCAGCAATTGGCTGTGGCGGCCGCAGCGATCAAACCCGAGGTCGTAAGAGTCCTTGGGTGGCTGGGACCTTTGCTGGCGGTGGCCTGGGCCATTGCGTCCGGGCTCGGCCGTAGCGCGCTCTTGCGGCGAATTGACCGGCGCATGCAGCCCGCTCCGTTCACCCTGATTGTGCTGCAGCTATTACGCATGGCGGCCCTGGTGGCCGTTTGCCTGGGCTGGTACCGCGCCCTTGGCTGGGCAGCAGACACCACCCTGAACTCCGCCACTCCTAACCTGGTGGCCTGGAGCGCCTGGGTCATCTGCCTTTCGTTGGGCATCTTCGTCCTATGGGCGCTACTGAGCTGGATCTTTTCCATCGCCCCCCTGCTCGCGATGCTTGAGGGCAGAGGAGTCTTTCTCAGCCTGGCACGCAGCCTTCAACTGGGTCCACTGCGCAGCAAACTTGTCGAAGTCAATCTGGTCCTGGGCATCGTCCGTCTGGCATTGATCGTGCTGGCGATGGTCTTCTCCGCCATCCCATTGCCCTTCACGGCCGACATGACCGGAACCCCGCTTTATCTCTGGTGGGCCTTCGTAACCCTGCTCTACCTCCTCGCCAGCGATTTCTTCCAGGTGGCGAGACTGGCTGCCTTCGTCGAGTTTTGGCGCCTCTACCATCCAGAAAAACCCTGATTGCGTTTTCTCTTACCTCTTGCCAAACTAAACAGTGGATACATCCTCGATCGTCATCCTTGATTTCGGCAGCCAATACACCCAACTCATCGCCCGCCGCATACGAGAACAGAACGTTTTTTCTGTCGTGCTTCCCTGTAGCGCCTCGGTTGCCGAGATCCGGACCCATCACCCGATCGGGCTCATTCTCTCTGGAGGACCCTGCTCGGTCTACGACCAGGATGCGCCCGTCGCGGACCCGGCGATCCTCTCGCTCGGACTACCTGTCCTGGGCATCTGTTATGGTCTGCAATTTCTCACCCATCATCTCGGGGGAAAAGTACGCTCCGCAGCCAAGCACGAGTACGGGCCTGCCCAGGTGTCCATCGTTCCCGGGCAAGCTGAAAATCCGTTGTTTGCCGGTCTGCCCACATCGCTCGACGTCTGGATGTCGCATGGCGACGAGGCCTTGGAATTACCGCCCGGCTTTTCCCTGACCGCGCGAACCCCCAATGCTGTCGCCGGCATTGCCGATCCTGCGCGCAATTTATGGGCGGTGCAGTTCCACCCGGAGGTTCGGCACACCCCGCGAGGAACCGAGCTGCTACGCAACTTCCTCTTCCGTATCTGCCGTGCCGAGCCCAACTGGACCCCGGCCCATTTCATTCAGTCGACAGTGGCCGCGATCCGCGAACAGGTAGGAGATGGCCGAGCCATCTGTGCACTTTCCGGAGGAGTCGATTCCTCGGTCGCTGCGGTGTTGGTCGAACGCGCCATCGGCGATCGCCTCACCTGTGTCTTTGTCAACAACGGCGTGCTGCGCAAGAACGAATTCCTCCAGGTGCAGCAAAATATGCGTGACAAGCTCGGTCTGCGGCTGGTCGCCGTGGACGCCGGCGACCGCTTTCTCTCCCGGTTGGCAGGGGTGCTCGATCCGGAACAAAAGCGCAAGATCATCGGCAACGAATTCATCGAGGTATTCGATGAGCAAGCGGTCCACATCCTGCAGAACCAGCAGACCAGCGCCACCGTAGCCTGGCTGGTGCAGGGAACTCTCTATCCCGATGTGATCGAATCGTCTTCCGTCAAAGGCCCATCGCAGACCATCAAGAGCCATCACAATGTGGGCGGCCTGCCGGCAAACATGAAGCTGAAATTAATTGAACCGCTACGCGATTTGTTCAAGGATGAGGTTCGGCGCATCGGCCGCGACCTGGATATGCCGGCTGAGATTCTCGAGCGGCAGCCTTTTCCCGGTCCTGGATTGGCGGTCCGCATCCTGGGAGAGGTCACACCTGAGCGAGTGGCCCTGTTGCAGGAAGCCGACGACATCGTCGTGAAGGAAATCAAAGCCGCCGGACTTTACCAACAGATTTGGCAATCCTTCGCCGTGCTGTTGCCGGTCAAGAGCGTCGGCGTAATGGGTGATCAACGCACTTATGCTTACACCTGCGCCATACGCGCGGTGCATTCCGAAGATGGCATGACCGCCGACTGGGTGCCGTTGCCCTACGACCTGTTAAAGAAAATCTCCAGCCGCATCGTCAACGAGATCCACGGCATCAACCGTGTCGTCTACGACATCACGTCCAAGCCACCAGGAACCATCGAGTGGGAGTAATTTCCACCGAGGGTTCTCTGGGGAGGCCGCAAACAAGCAGCCCCGCAGGGACGAAACAACCTGTAGCCCGGCACGGGAGTGCCGGGTGGATAAGGTTTATGAGGCGAGTCCCGGAGGGACGACACACTGCAATAATCCGCTGAGGGCAGGGGTTTCCGATGAAACGCGGGTTTTCCATCGATGCACGGACTTAGAGACAGCGAAAAACGCTATCTAAAAAGTCCCATCAAGGAGGTTCAGCCGCCCCGACGGGACTTTATAAATCGCCCCTGTTTAACCTAAGCCAAAGCCAAATCCGCAGCCGTCACCCCAACCTTGGAGAACCAGGAGTGGGCCCCCTCCAGGCTGCGGTTGACGTTCTGGATGTTTTTCACCCCTTCGTCATTGAGCCAGGCTTCAAACGCCTTCGCGCCCTGCTTGGCATACACCGCAATTCCATCCTTCCACGTAGCCCGGCCACAGAGCACGCCATTGAATGATGTCCCGCTCTCCACTGCCAGTTCCAGGGTCTCGGTGAATACCGGATTGCTCACCCCGGCGGAAAGATAAATGAATGGTTTGTGGGTCATCGAAGCAGCGTCGCGGAAGTGCTGCAGAGCTTCGGTACGGGTGTACGCAGATTCGCCCTTGAACGCCTTAGTACCTTGGACGAATTCCATTTGTACTGGGACCTCAACCTTCAGCACGTCGATCAAATATTTCTCTTTGCCAAATTCAGCCATCGACCCGGACACAATGTCCGGCTTTTTCTTCGCGTACTCGAGCGACTTCTCGCTATTGCCGTGCACATCGTATCCCACAAATTCGAGAAAGAACGCAATATCGTTGGCCCGGCATTCGTCCCCGATCCGCTCGATAAACGCATGCTTCTGGTCATTGATATCGCTCTTCTCGAACGGGGTGTAATACAGCA
Organism: uncultured Acidobacteriaceae bacterium; assembly: GCA_964609355.1. GTDB lineage: Bacteria > Acidobacteriota > Terriglobia > Terriglobales > Acidobacteriaceae > PALSA-350. Next base: position 11,824 of record CAZSUK010000663.1, read on the forward strand.
GCACCTTCACGCAGTCCGCCCCCGCCTCCTTCAGCCGGCGCACCGCCCAGTGATCGAGCAAATCAGGCAGCCGCCCGGGCTGATCGGCATCGTAGCCGGTCTTCTCATAAGCCAACAGCAGACCCTTGCCGTGACGCAGCTTGGCCGCCGGTAACCCGTACTCGGGATCGAGCAGGATCGCCGACGCGTACTTGGTAAGCACTTCAGTTACCAGTTCCTTGAACTCGATCAGGGCGGAATCCGGCAAGTCGGAGACGCCCTTCTCTTTGGCCAGCGATTTCTTCAGCGAACCGCGCTGATCCATCGCCGCTGCGGCGATCACTCCCCGAGCGTCCGAGACCGCTTTCAGTCCCGCCAGTTTTCCAGCCGTAAGCTTGGTGGTTGTCATTGCTCATTTCCTCTCAATTTCTGCCATTGTTTCCCGCGGCCATTCTAAAGCATTAGGGGCTACTTCGATGGGGCCAGCACTGCACGCTGTGCCTCCACCAGTTCGATGATCCCACGCTCCGCATGATCCATCATCTCCATTAATTTTGCTCGCGGGAATGCGTTGCGTTCCGCGGTGGCCTGTACTTCGACCAATCCGCCACCCTCTGTCATCACCACGTTCATGTCCACTTCGGCCTGCGAATCTTCCTCGTAAGCCAGGTCGAGCAGCGTCACTCCTTCGACGATGCCCACGCTGGTTGCGGCGACCAATTGGGTCAGCGGCAGCTTCTTGAGCGTTCCCGCCTCGACCAGACGCCGAAACGCGATCGCCATGGCCACGCAAGCGCCGGTAATCGCCGCCGTACGGGTCCCTCCATCCGCTTCCAGCACATCGCAATCAAGAATCACGGTGCGTTCTCCCAACGCCTGCATGTCGACCACTGAACGCAGGGAACGCCCGATGAGCCGTTGGATCTCATGCGTCCGTCCACCTACTTTCCCTCGCTCCGCTTCGCGCGGGGTGCGGGTAAGGGTAGCCCGCGGCAGCATTCCATATTCGGCAGTGACCCACCCCCTGCCGCTATTCTTCAGCCAGCCGGGCACTCCGGTTTCAATCGTGGCATTGCACAGCACCCGGGTGTGGCCCACTTCAATCAGCACCGAGCCCTCGGCCATCGACGTGTAATGCGGGGTAAGGCGCACCGGGCGCATCCCCTCGGGAGCGCGGCCATTGGGGCGAAAGAAGGGGGTTGCTGTTTTCGGCGAGGTATTCATCTCCTGATTGTATGAGAGCGGCTGCCGGCCCCGCTCGGAGCCTCACCCGGCGCCCGCCGCGTCGGCGACTGTTCCGTTTTGGGACTTGTTCCAAAATGGAACCTCTCCTAAACCTCACATTCCTTGGCGGTTGCCACTGCGTCCGGCTTTTGCTGCTCCATTTCGGGATGAATCACAATCCTCGCCCCCTCGGGCCCCCCTTGCCTGCCGCGCACGCAAGTGCTTGCCCTGCAGCCATTTCGCACCTTATCCCCGCCACGCTCCACTTTGGCTTGCCACGTGCTCTAACACCACCAACAATCCGCCAACATCCTCAACAAATCGGAAGACGGTAAAAGCAATTGCGTATCGCAAGTTAGGAACAAGCAGAGTAAGAGCCGAATGGAAACAAGTAAGTGCGGAAGAAGTGGAAACAAGTAAAAGGAGTGATCAATGAAATTGATTCTTGAACCGATCATGCAAAAGTGGTTGCTCGCGGGAAAGAGGTTTGCGTTGCCGGCGGCCGCACTCAACCAACGGCTGGCGCCTTCCACCGGTTTTCCGCCCCCGCAAACGAAAGTTACCCTGATAAGTGTCGATAAAGCAGGCAGGGAAGTTCTTTCACCCAGCCAGAAAGGATTCTGCGTACAATGGCGATAACTGTTCCAGTTACATTTCCTGTGGCAACTATGTCGCGACCCTTGGAGCGCACCGGCAAGCTTCATTTGCTCGTGGTTGACGAGGATGCCGCAATTCGTTCCGCGTGCTGCGAAATAGCCAATGACCTTGGTTTTGTGCCCCAAACCGTTTCCAGTATTGAAGCGGCACGCACCCTGCTGCGTGATCAAGGTATCGACGTCCTGCTGCTTGACCTGCGTGCCCCACTCGAAGAAGGTCTTGGTTTGTTACATGAGATCAAGGCGCTGAATCCCGGGTTGCTGGTAGTGGTCATGACAGCGTTCGCTACTGTGCCGGCGGCGGTCGAGGCTATGCGCACTGGCGCCGCGGACTATCTGACCAAGCCATTTGCCCTGGACGAACTGACTGCGGCGCTGGAGCGTGCCATGGAACGGCGCACGGCCGACGGTGCCAGCCGCCGCCTGCGCGAAACCCTGCGCTCGCCCCAGGGCTTGGGCAACATGATCGGCCGCAGTCCCGAGATGGATAAGCTCTACCGCATCCTGGCCAAGGTGGCGCAAAGCTCCCACCCGGTGCTGATCTTAGGTGAGAGCGGCGTGGGCAAGGAACTGGTGGCCCGCTCCATCCACTCCAACGGGCCTCATTCCGACCGGCCGTTTGTGCCCATCGATTGCGGTTCCCTGGTCCCCACCTTGATGGAGAGCGAGCTCTTCGGCTACGTCAAAGGAGCCTTCACCGGCGCCAACCGTTCCAAGGATGGGCTGCTGGCTTCGGCCGAAGGAGGAACGGTCTTTCTCGATGAGATCGGCGAACTGCCGCTTGATTTGCAGGCCAAGCTGCTGCGTGCCCTGCAGGAGAAAGAGATTCGTCCGGTAGGCGCAACCCACCGGATTCCGATCAACGTGCGCATCCTGGCCGCCACCAACCGCAACCTGGCGTTGCGGTCGAACAAGGACGCTTCCGCAAGGATCTCTACTATCGGCTCAGCGTGGTCAATCTCCGCATTCCACCCCTGCGCGAGCGCAAGCAGGACATACCGTTGCTGGCGGCCCACTTCCTGGAGCGGATGTCACGTGAAACTGGTACCACCCACACCTTGAGCGACGATGCCTTGCGTACCTTGGTCGATTACGAATGGCCGGGGAATGTGCGCGAGCTCGAAAATTCGCTCGATCGTGCCTGCACCCTCTCCTCCGGGCCGGTTTTGCATCTGGGTGACCTGCCCACCCAGTTGCAAAACTTTCATCTGCAGAATCGCCGTCCCACGCCGGTGGCGGCCGCTGCGCTGGGTGCGCCTGGTTCCAGCCGGGTCCCGGTTTTGCCCCTTGCCCAGTTAGAGAAACAGGCCATCCTCGAAACTCTGCGCAAGCTCAACGGTGACAAACTCCTGGCCGCCCGCCTGTTGGGTATCGGCAAGACCACGCTCTACCGCAAACTTAAAGAGTACGGGATCGGCGCTCCGGACAGCGAAGAGCATGCCAGCAACGAAGACTCTGCCGCCCCCGGTTTATGAAAAGCTTGTAAGACGTTTCTTAAACTGCGCCGCTTCAGACCTCAACTTTTCAACCTAACAACCGAAGGAGGAAGTCGTGCAATCATCTGCGCAGCACAGTGTCCTGATCATTAGTCCCATGGCTGATGCGACCCAGGTCGCTCTCTCGTTGAGCGGCGCCCTAGCGTGTCCGGTCAAGGTCGCTGCCGGCCATCGAGCCGGGGTTGCAGAATTGCGCCACCGCGACTATTCCGTGGTCGTGGTGGACGACTGCATGGCGGAAGCCAATCCCGCGGCCACGGAAGTGTTATGGCAAAGTCTGGGTATGGCGGTCCCAGTGCAGATCAACTTCGCGTTCCATGGTGGCTCTCGACTGACTCGCGAGGTAAAAGCCGCCATCTCTCGCGGCGAACAGCAGCAGGTTTTGGCTTTGCGCGCCGCCGCGTTGCTGCTCGAAAATGAATTGAAATCGACCGTAACCGGCTTGCTGTTGCAATCCCAACTGGCGCTCGCCGAACCCCAGTTACCCCCTAGATTAGCTAGCAAACTGGAACTGGTGGCCGAGCTTGCTGGCAGCCTGCGCCGCAGGCTGGAACGAACCCAGGCTTAATCCATCCTGGCGGCTGCCTCGCAGCCTGGTTGCCCGGTTTCGTCACTGAATTTCGTTGCTGGATTTTGTCTGCCGCGGTTTCCTCTCCCAGCCGCACATTCCACGCACTCATGAGCTGTTGCCGTTCTTGCGCCCGGCTTTCCGGGCTAGTGTGAGCCCGGTCCGGGGTCCGACGGTATGCTCGTTCGTGCTTGCCCTGCTCCTTGCTTGCCTCACCTCGGGATTCTCCAGCATCTAAAGAGTGGTTGCGAGTTGGTGTAAGCTTAAGTCGTTCTTGAGCAGCCGCCACCGGATGCAGGGCCATGGTTCTTCCTGGCTGGCGAGGCTTGCCGGGCCGAGCCTGCATGACTGGTCCAAAGAAACAGATCCCGGGTCCCCAAAACCAAAGGTTGCAGGCACTGGACGACTGGGTCGGGCACCGCACAGCATAAACTTCGCGTTGAGGGAGAGAACTATGATCAAGCACGCTTTTTCAAGCGCAGCCCACACCAACCTGGGGCCTGCACGCAAACCGGCCGCCCATGTTTTGCTGAGCACTTTGTCTTTGGCAGGTTTGCTGCTTCTAGGTGGATGCAACAAGGGGCCGGCGCCCGCAACGGACACGGCCCAATCTACGCCGCCTGCTGCCCCCGCCCCTGCTGCTCCCGCTCCTGCAGCCGCTGCTCCGGAGCCGGCCCCCGCTGCCCCTGCGCCTGCTGCTCCCGCCCCTGCTCCTGCACCGCCGCCGGCTCCCGCTGCGGCTATGACTCCCGCGCCGCCGCCCGCCCCCAGGCCGATCACCGTGCCTTCGGGCACCCCGATTGTGGTCCGCATGGGTCAGACCGTCAGTGCGAAAGACAACAGTGTAGGGGATAGTTTCGGTGGAACCCTCGCCCAGTCCGTCATCGTTC
>CAZSUK010000664.1:0-3094 GCA_964609355.1 uncultured Acidobacteriaceae bacterium
TCGAAACACATCTTCGATCGGGACCTGATGATGTTCCGCAATGCGCTCAAGGGCTTTTCCCGATGCGTATGCTTCGAGACATTCGCCTCTCTCGGCGCGTAGCCATTGATGGCTGCCGGAGAAAGGCATATGCCCAATCTCGAGCGCCCAGCCGGAGCCTCGAAAGGGCAGACCTTGCTGCAGAAAGGCGCCTCCGACTCCGGTACCAAAGAAGAGCCCGAGGACCGAGCCCGCGCCCTGGCACACTCCAGCGACATACTCTCCCATCAACGCCAAAACAGAGTCGCGCTCGAGCAAGACGGGCAGGCCAATGCGATGCCCGAGGTCGCTTGCCAGGAGAAGGCCGTTCAGTTCCGGGATGTTGGCCGCGTAGAGTACGCGGTTCTGCTGCGCATCGAGAAAACCGGGAACAGTGGAAACGATGGCCGCCGGGTGGAGACCTGATTCCGTCATAGCGGTGGAGATTATCCGCTCAAGAGCAGCAATGGGGTCTCTTCGTAGCTCAGTAGTCGAGAACAGACGGATGAACTCCTGCGGCTCTCCATCGACGACGAAGCCTATTTTGATGCTGGTCCCACCGATGTCGATGACAAGTATGGTGCTCATCGGGATCCCAGCATTGCGTTGAGAAACCGACGGAGGGGCTCCCGGAAGTCCAGTTTGTATTGATCTTTGTCGATCGATTTCGCGGTGATGACCTGCAGGGTTGCGTGGGGAAGAATCTGTTGCAGACGCTCCGCGTAGGCGAGCGGGTGAACATAGTCTTGATGGCTACCGATGATGAGCGTGGGCACTCGAATGCCGGCAATTGACTCTGTGTCGACGCCCGGAGAATCGCCGGGGATGGTGGACAGCAACGCAATCGTGCTCGCAGGGTTAGGCCGGGAAAAGAAACTTTTGAGAGACGCAGCGTTGTCGGAGGAGACGGCGGCCACCGCGGCGAGGCACGCAGAAGCCTCAAAACGAAGTGCCCCCTCATCGACGCCAAACTCTTCGAGCAGTGTGGCTATCTCGAGGTAAGGGGCCATGGTGGCGGATGGTCCCACGACCCACGCAGGCCGGGCTAGAATCAAACCCGCAGCTCTGTCGGAGTGCAACGCTGCGAGTCGCATGGATAGTGCTGCGCCTAACGAGATGCCCCCGACAATTGCCTGACGAATTCGCAGGTGATCAAGAAGGGCGATGGCATCGGCTGCGAAGGTGGCGATGGACAGACGGCTCGTGTCTCCCAGCTCTGAGTTGCCATGACCACGGCATTCGAGTGTGAGACGCTGGATTCCAGCAATTGTGGGGAAGACCTCGGCGGGCTGAGTTCGGTCGGCACCCAGACCGTGTTGCCAAAGGACCGGCATGCCTTCCCCGACATCTTCGTAGGCCAGCAGACATCCGTCTTCTGTTCGGAACGTGCCGTCTGTCATGATGGGTTTCCGATCAGGTCCGCCAGTACGCGCGAGACTTCTGCTGCATTTTTTTCTGAAAACCCGTGAGCGATGAGCGCACCATCGTAGGCGGTGGAGCGAAGCGCCGCTACAAACGCCGGGAGATCTACTGCACCACTCCCTGGTGCGGTTACTCGCCCGGAAGAGTCAATGTCTTTGATGTGAGCAAGGAAGAGAGAGCCGCCCAGGAGCTGAGCCGCCTGCACGATGAGTTGGTGCTGTTGGGGGAGTGTCGCAGGGGATAGCAGGTTCGCTGGGTCAAGAACAATGCCGAGGAAAGGCGACGCGACTTCATCGAGCAATCGCCGTGCTGCTGGCACATGGTTGACGACATTTCCGGGCTCGGGTTCGATGGCCAGCTTGATGTCTGCGGCTTCTGCCAAAGGCAAGACAAAGTCTAATTCACTGCGCAACACACTCCAGGCTAATGCACTTTGATTGTCCGGGTGATGCTTCCACATATCATGTGGGTCACGGGAGCCGGTACAGAGAGTCACGACTGGAGCGCCCATGCGGCGCGCTGCTTCGATGACGTTACCAAAGGCTTTTCGAGACGAGGCGCGAAGGTTGGGATCAGGGTGAGCCATGTTGTAGGTTCCGGAGAGCGCCGCCAGGGCGACTCCGGCAGCGTGTGCCTGGTGTTTGATTTTTTCAGCCAGCCCGTCCGGAAGTTGTTCCGGCAGGGTGAGAATACCTGCAGAGACCAGGTTGAACTGCACACCGCGATATCCGTCTGCCGCCGCGGCGGCGAACACCTCGGCCGCGTTGGTGAAGGGGTAGGTACGCGCAAAGATCGCTGGATACATTAGACTGCCCCGGTTACATCCGCGAGCACGATTCTCGAACCCGAGGCAACGGATTGCGCAATGGCTGCCATGGCCCGCACGGAGGCTACACCATCCTCAACGGTTGCGCCTCGCATCGGCTTTGCATCCAGGATCGTCTCGGCAAAGCCCTCGAGTTGGCGCCGGTAGAAATGACCATCTGCGCCGAGCACGCGGCGAGTGGTTGAGTCTTTCTCGTGGAAGATGTCTACTTCGCTCGATTTGAAGTACCAGGGGTTGAAGATTTTTCCGATTGCACTGCCATGCTCACCATAGATTTGAAAGCCTTCGTGCCAGTCCATGCGGACAGCGATGGTCAGATCCAGATGTCCCAGGGTTCCATTTTCAAATTCGGTTTCGACGAACCAACAGTAGGCACCGAAGCGCTGGGAGAGCCGGGCACGCACGGCGACCAGAGGGCCGCTGAAATATCTGGCCAGGTCGACCAGATGACACCCGTGCGCGAGCATGTAGTAGCGGGCCTTGTCGGCCTTGGGATCGACTTCGGGCTTGAGCGCGCGCGCTCCCGTGCGTGGAAGGGGCTGTACCGCGTCTGTGACGGTGTAGCGGTGGGTGGAGTCACAGTACCAGGCTTTCAGGGCCAGCACCTGTCCCATTTCGTTTTGTATGAACTGGTGCGTGGCTTCGATCCCTGGATCAAAGCGTAGCATGTGACCCACCTGGAGCACCAGGCCACTCGCTTGTACTTTTTGCGCGAGCAACTCGACTTCCTCGACAGAGACTCCGATCGGCTTTTCACAAAGAACGTGCTTGCCGGCTGAGAGCGCCTTGAGCGCAGCCGGGACATGAAATGAGTCGGAGATTGCGACG
>CAZSUK010000665.1:0-4582 GCA_964609355.1 uncultured Acidobacteriaceae bacterium
TTTTACTACTGAGCATTCCCGCGGGTTTGAAAACCCGCTCCCCCGGACTGAAGTCCGGGGCTGGCACCAAACCTGCGCAGTTGTCAGCTGTGCACGATCCATTCGTACTGGGCCTCATCCAGTGGCGACACGGACAGCCGCGACTGGCGGACCAGCGGAGATTCCAGAAATAGCTTCTGCTGCTTGATTTCCGCCAGCGTTTTTGGCTTCTTGATCGCGGTACCAGCGGCAATGCGAACCAGTGGAACCTTGGGATCGGATAAATCCACCGACGTGACGTGAGCCAGACCCACTGCCGCCTTTTCGTCGCCAGTGTGATAAATGACCAGCTTGTCGCCTTTCTTCATGGCCCGGAGGTTCTTCACCGCTTGCGGGTTCGTCACTCCGGTCCAGTCAGTTTCCTTCTCCTTCACCAGATCGGCAAACGAGTAGGCGGTGGGTTCGGTCTTCAGCAGATAGTGCATGCTCTACTCCTTGGGCTTGAGGAATGTTGCCGTGTTCAGCAGCGGCCTATCCATAGACCGCACCCAATCCGTCATCTCGCCCGCCTCCCCACCCTGCGCTTCGTGGCGCTCAAATTCACTGCGGATGGTGTGCATCTTGGCATCCAGATCGTCGAGATAGTGGAGCAACACCGCTTCGGGAATCATGGGCAGCTTGGGAGATCCAAATTCGAGCCTGCCATGGTGACTCAGAACCATGTGCTCGACCAAAATGCGGAGCGTGGGTGGAAACTCCGGCATCGCCGCCAGTTTCTTTTCAATCATCCCGATGGCAATGGCAATGTGCCCCACCAGCTGCCCCTCCAGGGTGTAGTCAAACGTCATCCCCCAGCGCAGCTCCTGCAGTTTGCCAATGTCGTGGAAAATGACGCCGGTGAGGAGCAAGTCGCGGTTGATCTCGGGATAATGCTGCGCCGCTAACTCGCAAATACCCATCAAGGAAACCACGTGTTCGAGAAGCCCACCCATCCAGGCATGGTGCAGGCTCTTTGCCGCGGGAGCTTCACGGAAAGCAGACGCGATGACCGGGTCTTCCAGAAACGAGCGCACGAGCGCCTGCAGCCAAGGGTTGGAAAAACCGTCTACGGAGCGAATCAGAGTGGCCCACAGCTCCTCCACATCTTTGCTTGTGTGTGGAACATAGTCTGCCATATCGAACTCGTCCGGAGTGGCGCGGCGCAGCTTTTCCAGATTTAACTGGAAGCGGCCGTTGAATCGGCAGACCTCGGCTCTGACTTTGACCACGTCCCCCTGCTCAAACCCGGCTGCGATTTCGGCAAAGTTGTCCCACATGCGCGATTCGATCTGCCCGGTCCGGTCGCCCAGGGTAACCGCCAGGTACTGACCGCCATCCTTGCGGCTACGCAATTGCTTGGAGGCGACGGCGAAGAAAGCGACAATCGCCTGATTTTCGAACTTAGCTACGTCAGCGACGTAAATTTCTTTCATTTCGCTTGGATCACGGGTTCCCCGAAGGCCCGGCAGCCGGTGCGCCCGGAACAGGGTTCTGGCTAGCGGGGGGCGCGGCCTGCGGCGGGTTTTGATCCGGGTGACCGAGATAAGGCGCTGGTGTTTGGTCCGGCTCCTTCGGCTTGTCGGAAAGCCGGCTCTTTTCGCCCTTCGGCTTGGGCTTTTTCGCGTTTGGATCGGATAGATCGAGCGGCGCATTCTGCACCTTCTGCGTTGCCAGGTCATCCGCAGTAGGCTGGTCCGTCGTATCGGTGGATTTGGATTTCGAGGCCTTTGTCTTGTGCACGACCGGCCGGCTGCTCAGGCGGGTCTTCTTTTCAGGAGTATCGGTGACGGTGCCGCTCACGGTACCGTCCGGGTTGACGTAGCGAGTTTCAGGAGTGGTGACGCCTGGACCGTTATCAGGAGCGACCGCGGTAGCGACCTGGGAAGACGGGAGTGACTCGCGCGGAGCCTGGCCAAAACGGATTTTCTCTCGCTTTCCTGGCTTCTCGACGCTGTTGCTCGCCTGTTGCGTGGTTGGGGGCTTGGAGGAACTCGCCGATGCCGCCGCTGGGGTGGCAGTTGCAGTGGTTGCAGCCGGGGTAGCAGGGGCAGTAGCCTCAGCCGCAGGAGTACCACCAGAAGCGGCCGCGGGCGATCCGGCCGGGGCCACGGGCGCACCAGCCGCGGCCGCAGGCGCCGACTGGGCGGTTTGGACCGGAGTGGACGCCGCCGCCTTGCCACGGAATCGCGAACGGGCAAATTTCTTCTTTTTCTTGGGGGGTGGAGGCGTATAGGCGCTATACGTCAAATGCATTTCGTTCCCGCTGGCCCCCGTATCCGTGCCGTGGTAGATGTCGATCGCCGCCTCTTCGCGCAACTTGGTGAGATATTCCCGCAGTTTTGGCTGCATGCGCTCCAGAAAGAGAGCTTCTTCCACTTGCGGCTCCACTTGTTTGAAGCTGGCATCCCCGCCCAGGTTATGCTGTGTGGCTTGCAGGATGATGAAGCCTTGCTTGGTGCGGATTGGTTGCGTGTGCTGACCGGCATTCAGGGCAAAGGCTTTATCAGCAATCTCCTTAGCCAACTGGTCACGGCGGAACTCACCCAGCGCGACGCTCTTGGGCGCGTTGGGGTCGGTAGGTTCAGGCTTGGCTAGGTCTTCGAACTTTGCCCCGGCGGCCAGTTTTGTTTCGATAGCATCGGCCTGCGCCTGTGCCGCCGCGACCTGGGCCTCATCGGCCCCTTCGGTCGCCGACTTGGCGGGAGTTGGGATCAAAATCTCGTTCAGAGTTACCGATTCGGGCTGGGCAAACTCACTTTCGTGTTCCTTGAAATATTGCTGAACCTCGTTCGGCGACATGCTGATTCTTCGACCAACCTCGTCCCGGACCACCTGCTGGGTAATGATGCTGTTGCGGATGGTGGCTTTGAAGTCTTCAAAGGTCCCGCCCTGCGCTTGCGAAGCATAGGCCTTTTCAAGATCTTCCATCGAGTCCAGATGGTTCTGCTTTCTGATCTCGTCGAGTCTCTTGATCAACTCGGTTTCGCCGGTGATTCCAAGTTCCTTCCCTTTGGACAGCAAGAGCTGCTGATCGATCAGGTCGCGCAACAAATCCGCTTTTTTCTGTTCCAGCTCGTGGGCAGGAACGGCCTGGCGGCTGGCTTCGGCCTCCAGTTGCTCCTCGGCGCGGTCATAGTCCGAACTGGTAATGATCTGGTCGTTCACCCGGACGGCAATGTCCTCCACCACTTTCCCTTGAGCAGGCGGGGGCTCGGTTGCTCCAGCCTTGTTGTTTGCCTGGGCCAGGGAGGGAACAGCGCTTAGACTCGCACTGAGGATCAAGATCGCGGTGGATTTCTGAAACTCGGAAAACGTCATTTGTATGGACATCTCATATCGCTGCTAACTGGTAGCGCACTGAACATTTGACTTCCACCGGTGACCAGAGGTAGAGGCGATGTGCTGCTGCCTGCAAGAAAACTCGAATTCGTCACCCTCTATACACCAGAAGTAAAACGCCCTAGCCCTTACGTGGTAGTTTGCCTGATCGCCTGGGTGGGGGCGTCGAACAGACCGGATTTTGCTGCACTTTCAGTGTCTGAGTACGTATCAGATCAGCTTACGTCCAATGGTATACTTCGATCAAGAACACTCCGGGCCGCGCCTCAGGACCGCCCTCTCCCTGCGCCTCCGGACCCTGAGGATTACCGCACAATGGCATCTCGAACACGACGGTTTTTGTTCTCCATCCTCCTCTTCTTTGTGGTTTGTGGGTTCCTTGGAACCGTGGTGAGCCAGCGCCTTGGCGCGCAATCCAGTTCGGATGAGTCCGCTTTGCGTGACGATTTGCGCAACTTCACCAGTGTCTACAACCTGGTGGAACAAAACTATGCCGAGCCGCTGACCGGCGATAAGGCCGAAAAGGCAGTGTACGACGGAGCCATCCCCGGAATGCTACGCGTGCTTGACCCGCATTCCAGCTTCTACGACCCCAAAGCCTATGCCAAAATGCGCGAAGATCAGCATGGCAAGTACTACGGCGTGGGCATGCTGATTCAGCCGCAGAGCAACAAGATTGTGGTGGTCAGTCCGTTTGAAGGCACACCTTCTTTTAAAGCGGGTATCCGGCCCGGAGACGTGATTGTCGCGGTCGATGGCAAGTCCACCGACAACATGAATTCAGAAGATGTTGCCAACGTCCTCAAAGGACCCAAAGGGACCCACGTGCAAATAACGATTGCACGCGAGGGCGCAGCGAAACCGCTGGTATTCGATTTGATTCGGGACGAGATACCGCACAACAGCATCGATCTCGCGTATATGGTGCGGCCAAATGTCGGCTACGTGCATATCACGAATTTCCAGGAAACCACGGGCCGCGAACTCTCGGATGCCCTGGACCGCTTTGGCAGCGTCGATGGACTGATTCTCGACCTGCGCGGAAATCCTGGCGGCTTGTTGAGTGAAGCGGTGGCGGTATGCGACAAGTTCCTGGAAAAGGGTCAGGTGATCGTCTCCCAGCGTGGCCGTGCCTTCCCTGAACAGACATATCGTGCGACTCATGGCAATGGAGGCCGCGAATATCCCGTCGTGGTGCTGGTGAATCACGGCACCGCTTCGGCGG
>CAZSUK010000666.1:0-3827 GCA_964609355.1 uncultured Acidobacteriaceae bacterium
GGCTTTGAGACTCCCGCTAGTAAACTTCAAGCCAGTGTTGCATCCACCCATTGAGACCGCCCTGGTTATCGGTAAGTTCCCAATCCCAATGCTCTTCCGTGGGTCAGGCACGCCAATTTACCGATAACCCGTCTTCAAGGAGCTACGCCGCCGCGAGGAGTTTAGAAAATGTCTGGATCCCTCGGGTGATCGACTCACAACCTAGTCTCGAGAGAGGTTGCGAGCAGCTTTTGATTTCGGACTAATTCTGTGAAGGTAGATCTATGTGATCGATGACGAGCACTTCAACTAGCCCTTTCGTCGGCTAAACGAGAAGGATCTTTATCCGTTATCTTTCCTTAAGCACTTTTCCACTGTTGGCATCAACGAAGGCAACATAACCGGACTTCTTATCCCCCCACATCAGATACCAGACCGGCGCCTGAAACCTGTAGTTGTTCCCAAGTGCAAAGGATGAGAGTGCCGTGTCTGGATTTTTCTTCAACCAAGCCGCCCCATTCGCTGCTGCGGCTTGGTACGCGACATCCGAATCGACATTGAAGCTAGTAAGCTCAACCGGCATGGCGTCGCGCGTTACGCCGTTCCAAGGCATCCGGAGGCCGGCAATCACGCCCTTGAAAATGTCCGGCGGGGAGTAGGCGATTGCGTAAGAGTAAATCCGGTACTGATGCAGGCTGGGGGAAGCAAACATCGCCTCCCACATTGCCGCTTTGCCGGCTTCATTCTTAAACCCTGGCACTTCCTTTGGCGTGAGCCTAAGTATCACGATATCGGTAGTCCAGTGCCGGCCGGCCGTGTACATCGGCCAAAAAGCCGTCTTCGCCGTCACGGGTTGCGGTGGGCCTGCCGGCGGCCTTGCCGTTTTAGACTCGTCGATGACAGGGGTTTTGGTCTTTTCCAAGCAGCCCGCAAGAAGCAGCATCGCGACAGCCGCACTTACCGCGCATTGTTTGAGCACAGCGCCCATCGGAATCCTCCACTTACTCGAGTGGCTGAGGAACGGGCTGGGAGTCTGCCGAATGGTTTCGTACGCGTGCACAAGCGGCCCGGGATCCGCCACGGCCTAACATAATATTCCAACATCTGCCGGTGTGCCAGACTGCCCAGTGCGCGCCCCATTCCACCTATGTTCGCAGCTCGACGGCTTAGCAACAGGCCCAAATAGCCGGGGACAGATCTATGTGGATTCCGGCATTTCCCAAACCGCGAAAGACTCTTCACGATGCCCTAGTACCGGGCACGCGAATACTGGAATGCCAAACGTCTATACGTCTGCCCGTGCATCCTAGGTCAGGATGGCAGATCCAGTTCACCGAAGCCGACCGGAAGATGCCTCTGCCCCGCAAGCTGACTTTGCTGATCCGGAGAAGATCAGGGAGCTGGCCAGACGAGGGGAAGCATGGGGGCGATTCGGAGGGCCGGCAGATGCTGGAGCATGCGATTGAGACAGGCAGGGGTGGCGTCTACTGAAGGCTGACGCCTGCGCTGTATCGGGCGCTGAGGCGGCCTAATTCTTGAGTTCGGGAGTCGTGAATGCTGTGATCGGAGGCTGAGCCATCACCCTATTAGCCGTGGCAGCTCTGTGGCGTGAGTATATCGATTCACTCGAACCGGCAATACCACAGTGAGAGGTAGCAATGCTCTCGAAGGGGAGAAAGGGAAGAGCATTGGACTGCACACCTATTGCAGCGATTCTGGGGGATAGGTGTCGTGTCCCACTAGTGTCCGGTTAGATATCGAACAAAATGAGCTGGTTAGCGCGGCAGTGCAGGTGGGGAGGGAGATAGTTTGCTGCAAAGCGCATGAAATCTGTGTTTTTTCAAAGATGGAGACGGAGAGAATCTGTAGACAAGTGTAGAGCGAGGCGTCGAGTTGGAGTTCTTTCTCGATGACGGCGATCAGGACATAGGTGGCGATGGCGCAGCAAATCTGCGTTTTGACCGCGTTCTCGGAGGATGGGTCGGACAGAACTCGACAGTGGTTGCCTCCGTGAACAGTTTAGAATTGCCTGCGAGCGAGCACTCGTGCGAATCGGGCGATGCATGTTGCTGGTGATATCCGGGGATGTGTTCGAGAACAACGACTACGATGGCCGTCGTGCTAGGATGAACGGCTGACGAGCCATGAATTCCAGCCGCCGCAGCTTCATCCAACTCGGGGTGGGAGCCGCGTTCTCGCTTTCTGCGAATCGATTGGCGGGACAGCAGGGCATGGGCGGTCATACCGTCAAGCCCACGCCGAGAGGCGCGCCCTCCGGGCTTCCCTTCAACGCGCATTTCGTCGATGTTGCCGCAAACGCCGGGTTGCGCGTGCCGGTGATTTATGGCGGCGAAGAGGCAAAGAAGTACATCATCGAGTCAACGGGATGCGGCTGCGCATTTATCGACTACGACAACGATGGGTGGATGGATTTGTTTATCCTTTCGGGAACCCGGCTTGTCGGAGCCCCCGAAGGCACTACCAATCGACTCTACAAAAACAATCGGGACGGCACATTCACGGACGTCACAGAGAAGGCCGGTTTGCACTCGCTCGGATGGGCCTGCGGCGTATGCGTTGGGGACTACAACAACGACGGTTTCGATGATATCTTCTGCACGACCTACGGGCAAAATATCCTTTACCGTAACAATGGCGACGGAACGTTCACGGATGTAACCAAAGCGGCAGGTCTGTGGAGCGACCATGCGAGGTATGGCGCAGGTTGCGCCTTCCTGGACTATAACCGCGACGGACACCTGGACTTATTCGTTTCGAATTACGTTGACTTTACTTTTGAAAGTGCCGGCGTCCCCGGCGAGAATCCTAATTGCCGCTGGAAAGGAATTCCGGTCGAATGCGGACCTCGCGGGCTGAAGACGGGAAAGCATTCTCTTTATCGAAATAATGGCAATGGAATATTTACGGATGTAAGCGAGGCAGCGCGCATTAACCAGGCTCCGGCTACCTATGGCATGACAGTCGTGGCGGCCGATTTGGATGAGGATGGTTGGCAGGACATCTACGTTGCTTCCGATTCCACTCCGAGTCTCCTGTTCATGAATAATCGCGATGGAACGTTTCGCGAAGAAGGAGTGCTGCGAGGCGTAGGACTGAGCGAAGATGGCATGGAACAAGCGGGCATGGGGGTCGGCGTCGGCGATTACGATCTGGACGGACATCTAGACCTTTTCAAAACGCATTTTCTGGATGACAGCAATATTCTTTACCACAACGATGGTAAGGGCAATTTCGATGACGTCACGCGAGCCTCTCGCATTGGGGTCGAAACCCGATATATCTGTTGGGGAGCAGGCATCGTTGATCTGGACAACGATGGTCTTCCTGACCTTTTCATGGTTACCGGCCATGTTTATCCGGAGGCGGAACGAACCCTGCCGCAATATCCCAACAAGACACCACGCGCCGTCTTTCGGAATCTAGGCGGCGGAATCTTCGAAGAACTCATTGCGGAGGCCGGCCCGGGCGTGGCGGCGCCTCACTGCAGCCGGGGATGTGCTTTTGGAGACTTCGACAACGACGGAGATATTGACATTCTGATTATTAATCTGAACGAGCCTCCTTCGCTGCTTCGCAATGACCTCCGGGGCCCGACGAATAATTGGATCAAGGTAAAACTGGAGGGCGCAAAGTCCAACCGGAGTGGCATCGGAGCCAGAGTTCTAGTCCACTATGGGAATAAGACCCAAGCGCAAGCCGTGTTAAGCCAATCCAGTTTTTTTTCCTGCAACGACCCGCGTTTGCATTTCGGCCTGGGGCCCTGTACTACCGCTGACATTGACGTCTATTGGCCGAGCGGGCTCCATGAAGCTTTCAAAGGAATTTCT
>CAZSUK010000667.1:0-18826 GCA_964609355.1 uncultured Acidobacteriaceae bacterium
GCCTGATTTCTGGAACGACTCACGAGAGATCTTCTTCGGGATCCAGGCACACGAGGCCTCCGCGCTGCATCGTGGCAACTTTGACCACTTTGAGCCACCGATTGCAGAACGGCTCGTCCAGGGAGCCTCGCTCTCCGACACCACGATTGCGGATTTGCGGCAGCGGCATGCAGCATTTCGGCAACGGATGGATGAGTTACTGCAACAGCATGACTTTCTGATGCTGCCCTGTGCGCCGATGAGCGCACTGCCGAATGGCGCAGATCACTCGATCACCCGGCCGAAAATTTTGCGCTATACCACGCCGGCCAGCCTAGCCGGTACGCCCGCGGTGGTGCTGGCAAAGCCTGGAGGCGGAGTGCAGTTGATTGCCGCACGAGGCAAAGACGCCCAGCTGCTCGCATTCACCGCCAGCCTGGGGGAGAGATGAATCTCTTGCGACCAATAACCGCTTGTTCCCTCGGCGTCTGCCTACTGCTCGGGGGCTGCCGAAAGCAGCAACGAGCGAGCGGGCTGACGCCGGTGACTCTGCAAACCGATTGGTATCCCCAACCGGAACATGGTGGCTTTTATGACGCGCTCCTTCGTGGCTACTACAAAGACGAAGGCCTGGACGTAACCATTCTCCCTGGCGGTCCTTACGTCAACTCTGATCAGCAGGTATCCGTAGGCGCGGCACAGTTTGAGATGGCCTCCTCCGATCATGTTCTGCAGGCCATAGGAAACGGAGTACCCCTGGTTGCGGTGGCTGCGACCATGCAGCACGATCCGCAAGCCATCATGGTGCACCAGGATTCTCCCGTTCACGGCTTTCAGGATTTGGATGGTCACGCGGTCGCGATCCGCCTGGGAGCATCGACCTGGTTCGATTTTCTCGTCAAGCGTTATCAGCTAAAAACTGTCCGGGAGATTCCGGCGACCTACAGTGTGGCCAATTTCCTTCAGGATCCCGCATACATTCAACAAATCTTCGTCACCTCTGAACCATTCTTTGTCCGCCAGGCGGGAGTTCCGATCCGCACCATGTTAATCAGCGACACGGGCTACAACCCATATCGTGTGATGGCAACGTCGCAGTCGTTTGTGCAGCAGCATCCGGACGTAGTTGCAAAATTTGTGCGCGCCTCGCTGCGTGGCTGGCACGATTACCTGGTCCGCCCCGAAGATGTCAATGCGGCGATTGCCAAGTTAAATCCGGCGATGAGTGTGGCACAGATGAAGTTTAGCTACGAGGGGTTGCGGGACCAGCACTTCATCACCGGCGAAGGAGATAACCTGGGCCGCTTTGATCCCGCGCGCTGGACCAGCATGTATCAGCAGCTTCTCGACCTGAAGGTAATCCAGAAGCCCTTCGATCCCGCTACCGCCTACACTTTGCAATTCATCCCTACGGCTCACTAAGCCGGAAGAAGTACCTTCAGAGGCTAAAACGGGTGTGAGTACCCGGAAAAGAACCGCAGATCCCTCCACTGTCTAGCCGTGCCCTTCCTCTGGAGTTTCCGTGTGCCTTGGCACGCCCCATCCCGCCATAAGCAGCAGCAGGATGTAAACGACCTGCATAGCTAAGCGAACCGGCACGCTGGGCATGTGCAATCCGCCAACGTACTTATTCGCGGCATACACGTTGGCGGGAAAAACAGCAATCATCAAAAGCGCAAGACATGCAGAGGCAGCACGGGTGAAAGCAGGCATCAGCAGGCCAACGACGCCGGCCAACTCCAATGCCCCGCTCAGCAAAACGAGCTGCGGATGGTAAGGAAGGAAGGGAGGAATAATCATCGCCATCAGCGCGGTTCGGGTAAAGTGCGCAGTCCCCGAAACCAGCAGCGGCAGCGCTACCACCACACGCAGGATCCACTGCACCCAGCCAAATGAAAACAGGCCCTTGCGCCCCCATAAGAAATAGCAGGCAACGGTACTGATCAAAACAACGGTGGTGATTAGATAAACCATCTCGCCCCCGTCAGTGATCATATCTGCCGAGGGCTAGTGAAGAGACGCGGTTCCCTGAGGTCTGTTTTTCTCGACATAGATCCGATAGGCTCTGGCCCCAGACTCTGCGAAAGGAAAGCTTCGATCTTCATACAGGACGTAATGGCTGGCGAGCTCCTGCTGAAACAGAGGCCACGAATCGAGCTTGCTGTAGCCGCCCCCATTGGGATACAGTCCAGTGCCAACGACAACCACATGTGGAGTGTTCCTTTGGAACTGCTGCCAGAATGTACCACGCACATCGCGGATGACCCGCTGCTGGCTTGATCCAAAGATCAGGTAGTCATAGAACAGCCCTGTCGACTGCACCAGGCGCATTCTGTAAAGCGTCGCATCGCAGTCTGCCGGCATATCAAGGCATTGCACACGGCCGGAGAGGGCGCCTCCGCCGAGTTGGGTCAAATCCGCAGCCAGGGAGTCAGAAAATTTGGGATCCCACACCTTATGGACAGAACGGTTCACATAGATGGGCGCCAGGATCACCACAAACCCCACGCCGGCCACCGCCAGCGTGCGAACCATTCGCTGGGCTCGCAGGGCAGTAATGATTTGCAATCCAGCCCATAGAAAAAGAAATGCGAGCATCGGATAGCGATGGTAAGGAAATGCCTTTCCCTGGACAAGGTAGGATGCGATCCCGAACAGAATTCCCGCGACCAATAGCTTGCCCTCCCAGTTCCACCAGTCCCGTTTCATCACCGAGATCGCTAACGCAATGAGCGCGATGGTCTGTACAGATGCAGTTGCAATCAAGCTCAGCAGTTTTGACCAAGAAACACGTCCGAGGCTTTGGTAAAACGGTAGCTCCACATCGAGCACGTACCAGAAAGAACCAAGGGAGTGGTGGGAGATAAGGAAAACACCGACCACGGCAACTGGAACCATCAAGCCAAGCAGCCCATACACTATTGGCCATAACACCGGTTCGCCCATCCGCTTCCACTTGACCGCGGCCAGCAGCAAAAGCAGCAGCACGAACGGAAGGGGCATTGGCTTGATGGTCGCCGCTATGCCCCCGCAGAGACCGAAGGCAAACATCGGCCACCGGCGGCGGCGGCGAAAGGCGTCGAAGAGGAAGGCGTACGCGCACAAAAGCAGCACGGCGATAATGAAGTCCCGCTGCCCCTCCTGTCCGGCGCCGTCTCTGCCGTGATACAGGGTAAACAGCGTCGCACCAAAGAACCCAGCCAGCCAATCGTAAGGGCGTGCAATGACGATCATCGCTGCGGCGGCGACGCCCAGTAGGCCAAAGTCAAAAGCCCGCCACGCGCCGGATCCCCCGCCCAGAGTGTGCATGACACTCCAGCTCACCAGGTAGGTCCCCGGCATGTTGATCTCCAGAATGTCGCGATAGGGCGCGAATCCGTGATCCATCAGAAAGCAAAGGTAATGCAGCTGAGCGGGATCATTCACCTGCTTCCAATGTGCTGTGCGAACCGCGAAGAATCCAATGCATAACAGAAAATACAGGGTAAGGACGATCCTGAGACATGAAGATCCGCTATCCCACGCCAGGTTATTCCGCAGCCAATCTTTACCTGCAAATCGACGAGCTGAATTGGTTGCAGGGGGAAAAGCTAGAAGGCTTTTGCCATCAATCATTTCACCGCGGACCTTGTGAGTTGGGGTTACGAATAACATTTTCGGTGCGACGTCTTGCTCCAGCAGACAGACCCCTGCCTTTCTGGCACATAGCCGCCGATAAGTGATATGACGCGGGTTCGGCCGGAGAAGCTTACCCGCAAACCAATCGGCGCCGCTAATGGCGTCTAATGACGCCTATCTTGCTTGGTATACCACGGCAAGCAACTAAAAGTCAGCTGGCAGGATCCGGCGTAAAGCGTTCAGATTCTTACCGGGCCGACGATATGCCAATGAATGGCGAACCAGCAGAGCATGATACAGGCCACCGCAACTAATGAATACTTAACCATGCTGATCTTCCGCAGTGTGGTACCACGCCAAATGCGAATCGCCGAGATGACAGGAGCCAGACTGAACGCAATCGCCACCGCAGTCACTACATTGAGCAGCTCGAAGTACTTATCCCACGACGAGGTGGGAGGCATAGTGTCCTCGCCGCCAAGCACAAGCAAGCAAATGCCAAGGGTAACCAGCAGCACCACCCAAAGGCCGGCCGCCACTTGCGTCGTCAGTGGCAGCCAATGAGTCCCCGGCTGAGGCGCCAGAGGGGGCCGGCGGCGCAGAATCAGTTTCCTACCCACGCGGATGAGGGGAGCAAGAACCACCAGTATCAGCACCGCCAGGCTGGCGCCCACCGCTGCAAGCACCGGCCCTTCACGCTCGTACCAGGGCACCCGCTGTGCCTGAACCCCGGGAAAATCATAGGCCAGACGGACAACTCGCCCGCCCTGGTCGCGAATGGCGAACACTCTCCGCTGACCGTCAATCTCCTGCCAAAGGTCTTTTCCGATCGGCTTCCACTTAACGGGATGATGACGCAGGTCCTTGATGTCCTCGATATGCAGGACGCCCTCTTTATCGACCGTTGCGACGGTTTGCGAAAGCAATGAGAGCAGTTTCAGTTTGTCGCTCTCTCCTCTCCTGGTCGATTGATACACTCCCTCGATGTCCTCTAATTCCTTCCTGGGGAGAGCAACGAACGATTGTCTGGTCTCGCCGGGAAAGTATCGGTCGGTGAACATATCGATGATTTCCGGCCTCGTCCTTTCACCGCCGCCGGCAGAATTGTAGGAGATGAAAAGCAACAGCTTCTGCGAAGGTTCGAGCATAAACAGGCTGTGAAATGCGACCAGATCTCCCTCGTGACCGATCCAGCGCAGATTATTTCGCCACACCTGATAGAAGCCCATGCCGATCGGCGGCAACTGATCGCTCGAGCGAAATTGAGGGGTCCACATAGCCGCCAGCGTTTCCGGCCTGAGAATGCGAACTCCATCCAACTCCCCGCCGTTCAACAGCGCCTGGCCGAAGCGGCCCATATCTGCGGCGGTCGATGAAACCCCTCCGGCAGGCGTGGGGTTGAAGATCTCAAAGCCAATGGGAGGCTTCTGTGTATCCGTAGGGTAACCCTCTGAGGGTAACCTGCGCAGCGAAGCCGGGGGAGGCTGGTAGAAGGTGGATTGCACCATCTTGAGCGGCGCAAAAATATGCTGTTCCACATATTGCTCGAATGGCTGCCCGCTCACCCGCTGCACGATATAGCCGGCCAGTCCCACCCCATAATTTGAGTACGCCGCAACCGTACCGGGAGCGAATATCCTTTTCGGCTGGTTGCGGATGAGAAAGTCGCGCAGGCTTACTGTCTGCTCGGGATTCGTAACAATAATGTCGCGGTTTTCTTCTTCGAATCCGCCAGCATGCGTCATCAGGTTGCGCAGGGTAATGGGCCGTGAAAACCCCGGGCGAATCTGAAAATCGAGGTAGCGGTTTACGTCGCTATCAATGTTAAGTTTTCCCTGCTCTGCCAGTTGCATGACAGAAACCCAGGTAAATAGCTTCGATATCGATGCCAGACGAAAGATGGTGGTGGCCGGGTCGACCGGCTTCTTGCTCTTCAGATCCGCATATCCGTAACCCTTTTCGAGCAATACCTCGCCATTCTGCATCACCAGCACCGAAGCCCCGGCTACGTCGGAACGTTCCAGCTGCAGGGGCACAATTCCGTCCAGGAAAGGCACCAGATCAGACGCTTCGAGGGCATGAGGGCCCGGCGTTGGATCCGTTTTGACGTCCGCTTGCTGGGCGTGAGCAGGCGGCCGATGGGGCACGTCCGGGGCTTGTGCCGAAGCCGCCAAAGACACCAGTAGTAACCAGCAAACGACACCCAATCCGCGCATTGACGGAACTCCAGCCAAGGGGGTAGCGAGGATTCTAGCAGGATGAAAAACGGCTCCGGCGTGCTAGTGTTTTGTTGCATGGCTACGGCAAAACAGAATGGCAGACGGGTTGCCAAATCCGCTGGTTCACCGCGTCCAGCGGAGGTCAATGGAGGGCGGCCGGTCGCGGTGGCAACCTCCTCGTACGTGAACATTATCGAAGCCTTGCTGGAAAACGGATCGATGTCACGCTCCGAGCTGGCAAGCTCGATCGGACTAAGCCGGTCCGCCTTGACGGAGATGAGCCGGGTCCTCATTCAACATCAGTTCGTTGAGGAATCCCCCGCTGTGATTGACAAGCAACGCAAGGGCCGGCCTTCGATCATGCTGTCATTAAATGCCCGGTACGGATATTTTGTCGGCGTGGGACTGACAGAAGATCCTCCCCTCATGGCGTTGACGGACTGTCATGGAAACGTATTAGCCGAGCAGGAGATTGGCATGGTGATGGAGCCCGAAGCCATCGCAGCAGCCATTGCCCGAGGGATACCTCATCTCACTCATGCTTCGAAAATTTCCAGCGAGAAGGTAGTGGGCATCGGGGTTGCGCTCTCCGGGCACGTGGACCATGCCAAGGGTATGTGTTTGCATTCCAACCTGCTCGGCTGGCATAACGTGCCCATTGCAAAAATCGTGGCACGTGTCACCGGGATGCCGACCTACATTGACAACGACGCGCACGCCGTGGCGTTGGGGCAGAAGTTGTTCGGGCTGGCTCGCGAGCTCAAGAGTTTCATGGTCGTCATGCTGGGCAAGAAAATCGGCGGTGGCAGCTATATGCAGGGCCGTTTGTATCGCGGGCACACCGGCGCCGCGGGTGAAATCGGCCATTGCACCGTAGCCCCAGGTGGGCCGCGCTGCGAATGCGGAAAAGAGGGCTGCGTGGATGTATTTGCCTCCAGTTCAGCCCTGCTAAGAAGAGCTGCCGAGCTTGACCTGCGGGTAAACGCGATCGGAGAGCTTGAGGCCTTGGCTGCGAAGGGAGAGCCAAAGGCGATCGAACTGCTTTCCCACGCCGGTTCGGCTCTCGGTCTGGCGGTCGCGAACTCGATTCAAATGAACAATCCCGAACTGGTACTTTTCGCCGACCTGGTTGGCTTCGGCGACGGGGTCTTTACCGCCAGTGCCCGGCAGGCCATCGAAAGCAACATCATGCCCCACCTGCTTTCCACTACCCGGCTGGAATTCAAGTCCGTGGAAATGGACTTCCTGGTGCGCGGCGCCGCCAGCATCGCCGCCCATCAGTTCCTGATTGAGCGCGCAGGTTAGTGAAGGGTACGGGCATGACTTTAGTCGGGCTAAGACCTTGCCTATCCACAAACAGGCTGTTGATTGGGTATCAAGCGTTTTGGGGCAAGAGCAATGGAATCCCACATCTCGCAAAAAACGAGCGGGATATGGGGCACCCATGTTCGTGGATAGGCGAAAATCTTAGACCGAAGCCCCGCTAACTGCCTTGCAAGCTACTGCAGGGCCTTCACCACCGCCGCGAAAAACGGCACATCGTCTAACGGACTCAAGGCAGCTTCTGGTTTAGGCCGCGCGCTCAGCACCACAATCACCACTTTTTCCTTCGGATTTATATACATGTGCTGACCAAAGATGCCCCGCGCCTCAAAGGCACCGCGATGGATCGGATCCCCTGCGGGAATGGGCCACCATAAATATCCATAGTCAACCGGGTTTCCCCCAATCGTGTGCGCCCTTCCGGCCTCTTCAAACCATCCCGCAGGAACGATCTGCTCACTGCCGATAAAGCCATCCCGTTGCACCAGCAGGCCAAGGCGGCCGTAATCCCGCAAGGTGGCGCCGAGGCCACTGCCGGCCAGCCCCATGCCCCCTGGAGATTCCACCCACCAGGTAGCATCCCGCTCCATGCCGAGCCGTGACCAGAGCGTCTCAGAAAGATAGGTCGCGAGCGGCTTATGGGTCGCTGCTTCGAGCAAGGCTCCCACCAAAAACGACTCGCCTGTGCTGTAGTTCCAGATCGAGCCCGGCGGACCCACCCTCGAGCGGCCATTCATGTAGTCCAGAATGCCACCCGGCTTTTCCTCCAGTTGGATATCCAGCAGCTTTCTGCGGTCGGAGCGCGGGTCGGTATAGGTCTCATCCCATTTCACGCCCGAAGCCATTTGCAGGATATTGCGAATGCTCACACCCTCGTAAGCACCACCCTTGAGCTCGGGAAGGTAGCGGGTCAAGGAATCATCCAGGCTGGCGATCAACCCCTGCTTGAGCGCTGCGCCGACCAGGGTCGAGGAAATGGACTTGGCCATGGAGAACGAAATCCAGCGCGTATCCGGCCCGGCGCCCAGTTCATAATCCTCCAGAACCACCTTGCCGTCTTTGAGAATGAGCAGGCCCGCGACCCGATTGTCAGCGAGGTAGTCGAACAGGTCATACTCGGTACCGCGGGACTGAAAGCGCACATTCTTCAATCTCGTCGCTGCCGGCGGGAGGGGCTGGACTGTTTTACTACGCGGCACCCGGTTTATCGGAAACAGGGCGTCGCTATGCTCAAAGGTAACTACTTGTACCCCGGGAAGCATGGCGCCATCAAACACCTGGCGTGCCCCCGCAGGCTGTTGCGCCGCCGCCGCGACTCCGCCCAACAGGAGCAAGGGGCCAACAAGGTACACCGGCGAATGTGGGATCATGGCTGCGAGTCTAAATCAGGACCCCGGATAACCATACGACGCTTTGGGAATACCGCCTTCCAACGCCCCAGCTAATATAGACACGTATGCAGGGACCAGACATAGGTGTAGCAAAGATGGGCGTAGCAACGAACACGGATTCGCTCCGCTCGCGGCTGAACTACGAGCCACAGGAGTTGGGTTTCGGAACCAGCGGCCGGCGGGGCAAAGTCGTGGACCTGACTCAACTCGAGGTCTACCTCAACGCGCTGGCTGAGTTGGAATACCTGCAGTCGCTATCCCTCGCCGAGGGCGGTATCCAGCACGGCGACCCCTTCTATTTCGCGTATGACCTGCGCCCCAGCTCGAGCGAATTCGTGAGCCAGGAACAAGGCCGGGGTGAGATTGCACAAGCCATTGCCGCCGCCATCGTCGATGCCGGGATGAAGGCGGTCAACCTGGGCCGCATTCCTACTCCTGCGCTGGCCAGCTATGCCTTGTCGCGCGGCAAAGGCAGCATCATGGTAACCGGCAGCCACATCCCTTTCGACCGCAACGGATACAAGACCAACAGCAGCCGGGGTGAATTGCTCAAGGAACAAGAGGCGCCCATCAACGAGCGGGTAAGACTGGTGCGAAAGAAGCTCTACGAGCAGCCGTGGGATCAATCGCGATTTGACCATCGCGGCATGCTCAAGAGCGGTCACCAGGCGCTTCCAAAGGAGCAGGGCGAGGCGCGCGCCGCTTACACGGATAGGTTCACTCGCTTCTTTGCCGGGTCATCGCTTAAAGGCAGGCGCATTCTCGTCTACCAGCATTCCGCTGTTGGACGCGATTTGCTGGTGGAGATCCTGGAGCAACTCAACGCAGAGGTAGTGACAGGCGGGCGCAGTGAGACCTTCGTTCCGATCGACACAGAGAATATCGACGCCGCGCAACTCGCCGTGATCCAAGCCCTGGCCGACGAAGCCGCCGGCGGCGGACCGCTCGACGCGGTTGTTTCTACTGACGGCGATAGCGACCGCCCCCTGGTTTTGGGAGTGGATGCAAAAACCGGCCGGGTGCAATTTTTCGGTGGCGACCTGGTAGGCATGGTGGTGGCTGCGTACCTGCAAGCGGACGCGGTGGTCGTCCCTATCAGCTGCAACGACGCCATCGATCGGGGGCCGCTCGCCTCGGTGGTTGAGCCCAAGACGCGCATCGGTTCTCCTTTTGTGATTGCCGGCATGGAGGCTGCGTTAGCTAAGGGGAAAAAACGCGTTTGCGGATGGGAGCCCAATGGCGGCTTTCTGACCGGCTCGCCGTTTTCCCGCAACGGGGCCATTCTGTCGCCCCTGCTCACCAGGGACGCCGGTTTGCCCATCCTGGGCGTCCTATTCGCGGCGGAACAAAGTGGGCTTGCACTGATTGATCTCTTCTCCCGTTTGCCAAAGCGTTTCAGCCGCGCTGCTCTGCTCAAACAATTTCCGCGGCCAACTGCGCTGAAAATTGTCGCCCGATTTTCTCCTCCGGCCGAGGCGCAAGCGATCAAAAAAGATCTGGCACAGTTCTTTACCCCGGCCTTGGGCTTCGCCGGCATCGACCGGGTGGATTACACCGATGGAGTGCGCATTCTTTTTACCAACGGCGAGGTGGCCCACGTGCGGCCTTCGGGAAACGCTGATGAGCTGCGGATTTACGCGGTCGCCGACACGCAGAGCCGCGCCGATGCTATGGCCGCTATGGGAATCGAAGAGCCGGGCGGTATCCTGCGCAACATGGAGAAGGCCGTTCATGGCTGATCTGGACGTACTCACCCTGCGCGGCGCGGTGCAACATTACGATTGGGGCGGCCACAACTTTATCCCCGATCTTTTAGGGATTGAAAATGCAACCCGCAGACCCTACGCCGAACTGTGGATAGGCGCCCATACCAAGGCGCCCTCGATGGTTGAAACGGAGAGTGGCCAGGAACCTCTCGATCAGTTCATCGCGGAAGCGCCCGAGGCCATTCTCGGCCCGGCGGTGAGCACCCATTTCCACGGCCGGCTGCCTTATCTGTTCAAAGTTCTTGATGTGCGTAAAATGCTCTCCATCCAGGCGCACCCCACCCTGGTGCAGGCGAAGCAGGGCTTTGCGCGAGAGAACGCCGAGGGCGTGCCCATCGACGCCGGCAACAGGAACTACAAAGACGATAACCACAAGCCGGAAGTCGGTGTGGCGCTCACAGATTTCTGGATGCTGCACGGTTTCAGGCCGCTGGAACAGATCGCCGAAACCCTCGACCGTACTGTGGAACTCGGTCCGCTGATGCCTGCGTTTAGCCAGCGTCTGAAAGCTGCCGGCCACGATCATGAGACGCGGCGCGGCTTGCTTCGCGAGCTCTACAGCAACGTCATGACCATACCCCAGGAGCAAGTGGACCTGCTGCTCGATGAGCTGCTCGCGAGGCTACGGGAAAAGGCTCCCACAGGCAAAGAGAGCCCGGATTACTGGGCATTGCGGGCGGCGGAACATTTTCCCTTGCCCGGCGGCCATCGCGATCGCGGCATCTTCAGCGTCTATCTGCTGAACCTGGTGCACCTGCAGCCGGGACAAGGCACCTTCCAGCCGGCCGGCGTTCTGCACGCATACCTTGAGGGTGTGAACGTTGAGTTGATGGCCAACTCCGACAACGTACTGCGCGGAGGACTCACGACCAAACACGTCGATGTGCCGGAATTGCTGAAAATTCTTACCTTCGAGGGCGGCACTCCCGAGGTCTTCAGCGGCATCCAGTTGAGCCCCGAGCAACGGGTTTATCGCACCCCGGCGGACGAGTTTGAGCTGAGCCGCATCGCGCTCCCCCCACGTGGCCGCTACGCCGGCGAGGCCACCTACGGCCCGAAGGCCCTGATCGTATTGCAAGGTTCCGCCACCCTGACGTCTGTCGGAAAGAGCAAATCGCTCCATCGCGGCTCGATCTCGTTTGCGCCCAGCGGCGCGCAATTTGTCCTCGAAACGCGTGCGGACGATCTGGTCGTCTTTCAGGCCGGGCTTCCCTTGCACGCCCGCGGCGCTGATTAAAAACCACCCAAACTACACCAGGCGTAGTCAGACACATTGCAATACCCGTCTATCCAGACACGACTGAAAGACATGACCTTCCCACGTTGAACCGGGAGCCTCAATATTTCGGAACTGGATGACGTTGACTTGCTCGTCAACACCTATCGGGCAAGATTGCTTCGGCTGGTGAGCCTTTCCACAGGCGACCACGATCTTGCCGAGACAATTGTTCAAGACTGTTTTCTAAAAGCGTACCGGGCGCGAGAGAGTTTTCGCGGTGACTGCAGTGTGAGCACCTGGCTGTTTACGATTGCCTTGAATGTGACGCGTGATTATCAGCGCCTGCAAAAACCGCATTTTTGGAAAAGCGCCGATCTCACTGCGGTGAAGCTGAGCGACGCAAAATCCTCGCTCACCAGCCCGGAACCGTCGCCGGAAACACGTCTGTTGGCTGAAGAGCAAGCCGACCGAGTCCAATTGGCGTTGAAGTCTCTCTCCCCGAAACAACGGATCGTCTTCATCATGCGTTTCATCGATGAAATGGAACTGCAGGAGGGCTGGAAAGCGCAGAACAAGTCGGTGGCGATGTTTTCCGGCGAGGCCTATAACGTCGAAATGGGCGTAAGCAACGAGCTTTTCCCTGAAGAACGTTCGCTGCCTCCTTCTTCCTGTCTCTTCAATCCCACGCCAGAGGATACGACGAACTTCCCCGCATCGGGTGCGGCGGTCCTGAGCGACATCGTGGCTTTTTCGAATTTCATCCGCTTCCTGGCGCCTCCCGCATCATCCACCCTCGGGCATCCCGGGAAGCCCCTCGCCGCAATCGATCGCCGACGGTCAGGCCTTGTTTACCCAGGTCCACTGTAATCTGTGTCACACTCCCGCACTGCAGACGGGGACTTCCTCCTTCGCTGCGGGACTCAGCAATCAAAGCGCTGCGCTCTATTCAGATCTGTTGGTACACCACATGGGCTCGGGACTGGCAGACAATGTTTCTCAGGGTACAGCCGGGCCAGACGAATTCCGCACCGCTCCGTTATGGGGTTTAGGCCAGCGGATTTTCTTTCTTCACGACGGCCGCGCCACACTCTCCAACGGTGGTCTGCTCACGGCGATTCAGGAGCATAGCGGTTCCGGTTCGGAGGCCAAAAGCGTGATCAATCTGTTTCAGCAATTGAACATCAACAACAGCAGGATTTGCTGAACTTCTTGCGCTCTCTGTAGCGTCTGGAGCGAGAGGGCGGAGTGACTTCGCCCCAAGAAACGCGCGGCCTTAGTTTGCCTGCGCGAGAAAGGCTTCGACTTCAGCCGAAGTAGGCAGCGAAGGTTGAGCACCGGCACGGGTAACTGAAATCGCCGCGGCCGCGGCCCCATAGCGAGCTGCTTCTGCAGGCAGTTTTCCCCGGGTGAGGGCAACCGCGAAGGCAGCGTTGAAGCAGTCGCCTGCGGCCGTGGTATCAACGGCGTTTACCGTGAATGCCGGCACCCGCTGGGCGGGGCAATCGCGACCGGCCAGAAAGACTCCCTGCGAACCCAGCTTGAGGGCAACATTCCGCACCCCCATCGCCAGGAGCTTTTCGGCAGCCTCGGAAGGTTCGATATTGATCCGCCCGAGGAGCGTCTGCGCCTCGGTTTCGTTGGGCGTAAGCCAGGTGGTACGACTGAGCAACAACTGCGGCAACGGCCGCGCGGGTGCAGGATCAAGCATCAATGCAGTCTTGGCCTCCCATGCCTGCTCGGCCAGGCGCATGACCGCTTCCAGTGGGGTTTCCAGTTGCACCAGAATCATGCTGGCCCTGCGTACCACCTCCACGTGGGCATCGATCAACCCCGCAGAAACCAGCCGATTCGCCCCCGGGATCACGACGATGGAGTTCTCCCCGCTCCCCGCCCTGGAGATTTGCGCTACTCCGCATGGACCAGCAACGATCTGGACCGAGTGGGTATCTACGCCGGCGGTCTTCAGGCCCGACAGCAGCCGCTCGGTGAAAAGGTCAGTCCCCAGACACGCAATCATCTCTACCGCTGCACCCAGCTTGGCAACCGCGACTGCCTGGTTGGCGCCCTTACCTCCGTTGTACACATCGAAGGTGTTGCCAAGAATGGTCTCCCCCGGAGCGGGGAGCCGGTCAGCAAATGCAACCAGGTCGATGTTGATGCTACCCACTACCAACAACTTCTTTTGCACGCACTTCCTCCATTTATCGCGCGAGATCGGGTCCTCACGAATCTTAACTTGAGCGAACCGCGGCCCAAAATTCGCGCTGATGGAACCGGACTCACTCCGCTACGCTTGGCTCTGTCGAAAATAGAACCCTCAGACTTTGAGTGGGCCACCCACTCAACCTTCATCCACTGCATTTTCACCTTCTTAGGCGGGCCGCAGGCTCTCGACACCCCGGTCCGCGAGAAATACTTGACCGGTGAATTTTTCAGCGCAGGCAGTGGATGACCTGTCCTGCTATGCGTGTTCCGAAATGATATGCCTCCTAACTTAAGTACCGTCACCCGGAAGACCGTGTCATCGCAGTCTCCCCTGCCTCGCCGAAGATTTTCTTGAACTGACAGATAACCATCGCAGTTCCTTAAAGCGCGAGGATTGGTTTTCCCAACACCACCAGGCTGGTGACTCCAGTCAACGTCAGCCTTCACCGCCCGTAGAAGAGCCGAAGCGGCATATCGTCGCGACCTTCGCGATGGCGCCCAGGTATGCCTTCTTTTGCCACATTGTGTATGCCCCATTTGAACGCCCGAGGAGTGCAGAGTATGCGCAAAGAATTCCTGACGTGTTTATGCTGTGCCGCAGTTTCGGCCGGCTCGCTCTTACTGGTATCCACCGGACTCACACCCACGGTGAACGCCCTCGGTGCAGCAGCCACCGACCCTGGGGTTCGTGGCGGAGCCGCAAACGCCGGCCCTCCCCTCTCCGGCCTCTCCGCCAGCGAGCTTGCCTACTTTCAGGATGGGTCTTCCCGCTTCACCGCGATCGATTCCGTTAGTGGAACCATAGCCGGGGAAACGGACTCTGGCCTCGGCCCGGCTTACAACTCCAACAGTTGCGGCAGCTGCCATTCGCAGCCGGCAACCGGGGGCAGCAGCCCAGGCAACAACCCGCAGATTGCTGCCGCCAACGTCGATGGCGCAACCAACACCATCCCTGCCTTCATCACCGCTACCGGGCCGGTGCGGGAGCCGCGTTTCCCCTTCAAGCTGAACGCCAACGGCAACTTGAGCCAGACGCCCGATGGCGGGGTCCACGATGCCTTCACCATCGCCGGGCGCGGCGACGCTCCCGGTTGTAACATGGCCCAGCCCGACTTTGCCCAAATGGAAACGCTGGGGAACCTGATCTTCCGCATTCCCACGCCGATCTTTGGCGCCGGCTTGATCGAGAACATCCCGGAAGCCGCGCTCTACGCCAACATGGCCACGCACCCTGCACTCAAGCAGGTTCTGGGAATTTCAGGCCATCCCAATATCAGCGGCAACGATGGAACCATCACCCGCTTCGGCTGGAAAGCACAGAACAAGTCCGTCGAGATATTTGCCGGAGAAGCCTATAACGTCGAATTGGGCGTTACCAACGAGCTTTTCCCTGACGAACGCATGCTGCCTCCCCCCTCCTGTCTCTTCAATCCCACGCCCGAGGATACGACTAATTTTCCCGCGTCGGGGGCGGAGATCTTAAGCGACGTGGTGGCTTTCTCCAACTTTATGCGCCTTTCCGCGCCTCCCATCCCATCCACCCAAGGTATTCCTGGCAACCCTTCGCCACGATCCATCGAGAATGGCCAGTCTTTGTTCACCCAGGTCCACTGCAACCTGTGCCACACTCCGTCTCTCGAGACCGGCAGCTCCGCTTTCGCTGCCAGCCTGAGCAAGCAAAACGTCGCGCTGTTTTCAGATCTCCTGGTCCATCACATGGGTTCGGGACTGGCTGATAATGTGTCCCAGGGCACAGCGGGTCCGGATGAATTCCGCACCGCGCCATTGTGGGGTTTGGGACAGCGGATCTTCTTTCTTCACGACGGCCGGGCTATGCCCGCGAATGGTGGCCTGGTCACAGCCATACAAGCGCATGCCGGTCCCGGTTCTGAGGCCAACAGCGTGATCCGCCTGTTTGAACGATTGAATAATCAACAGCAACAGGATTTGCTGAATTTCCTGCGCTCGCTTTAGGAATACGGGTGCAGGCGCGGGGCGGAATCGAACCAGCATAAAAGGGTTTTGCAGACCTTCCCCTGACGCTTGGGTTCCGCGCCGCTCGGCCGCTCTTCTCCAGTCACTTTAGGTGCAGCATCAGGCACCGCTCCTGACTTTGAGCGACTTCGCCGACCATAGTAACCGCACTCGAGAACCTCAGCGCTCCCCTTCAAAGGAAAATCCCTGGCGGGAAAAAACGTTCTGATTTGCGTAAAGCGTGGCCAGAAACGATACTCTTAGTCGCAGGTCTGAGATTACCAGGAGGAAAGATGATCCGGGGAAACGATAACCGACGCAGAGAGTTTCTTAAGCTTGCCGCATGGAGCCTTGCAGGTCTTACCAGTACCTCCGCCCGGGCAATGTACCAGCCGCAGCGCGACACCATCCAGAGGCCAGAGACACCAGATCGTGCACTCAGTCTACTGGCCGAAGGAAACCAGCGTTACCTGGCGCAGAAGTTGATCTCCTTCCAAGAGGATCTGGATATCCTCAAAGCGGACTCGGAGGAGCACCAGGAACCATTCGCCGCGGTGCTTTCCTGCTCAGACTCCCGGGTGCCGGTCGAATTGATTTTCGACCAGAGCATCGGTCATGTCTTTGTGGCGCGCGTGGCTGGCAACGTCGCCACCCCGGACACCATTGCCAGCCTCGAATATGGCGCCGCCGTACTGGGAGTCAAAGCACTGCTGGTGCTTGGACATACCAACTGCGGAGCAGTTAAGGCGACCATCGCAGGCAAGGCTGTGCCAGGCCAGATCAGCACTCTTTATCAGTACATCCACCCCGCAATCGCCGGGGCCAATGGCGATCTGACGACCGCCAGCCGGCAAAATGCCATGCTGCAGGCGTCTATCCTGCGCGACGCTTCACCCGTGCTGGGTGATCTTGTGAAGCAGAAGAAACTGGCGATTCGCGCTGCGATGTACGACGTAGGCAACGGCAAAGTCGCCATGCTCTGATTCTTTCCCACGCGTCACATCCTGCAACACAAAATCCCGGATGACCCGCCGGGGTTCTTTCCTCATTCGACACAAAAGTTGTAGTCCCTCGGCACTGCCCGGTAACCGGGTTGTACAGATTTTCAGCGACCAGGCCGATAAGGTATTTGGATCATAGCCAAAGTCTCGTAACTCACAGTGATCGTTACAATTGTACGTTTCTGTGGTGGTGGGGTTGGCTATGTTCGCGTGTATCGCGACGCGGAGAACGCGGTACCGAAGGAATCAATAGAAGTAATGTAGATCGACCGCGTGTCGATAGCTTTCAAAATTGCTACCAATTGGGTATGCATCCCCGGTTCGTGGCTGATATACGATTCGCTCAATCTTATAGCAGAGAACTTTCAAAAGGCGAAGTTCGCGCTATAAGTCAGCAACATGCTTTGGATCGGTACTCCCTCGCTGGCACTTCCCGTTCCGTAAGTGTTGACAAATTTGTAGTGCGATCTGAGGACTCCGTATGAGCCGAAACTCCGGGCTGCTCCCAGCCTTACTGGCGATCGCCATCGCCCCGCCGATCGCGGCGCATGCAGCAGCGCTCCCCACCGCGACCACACTTACTCTCTCTTCGCCATCGGTTTCCTGGCACACGCCCGTACAACTCACGGCGCAGGTGGCCGCCAGCGGAGCGCCCGTGACTGCGGGCACAGTTACCTTTTGCGACTTGTCAGGACCATACACCCGTTGTGAGGATTCAGCCATCGTGGGCAAGGCGCAGCTAACGGGCGCAGGCGCGCAGATCAACATCATTCCCGCAATCGGCACCCACAAATATACTGCGCTGTTCAATGGCACCACTGCTGCTGCGCCCAGCACGTCTGCTGCGCAAACCTTGACCGTGACCGGCCTGTATCCCACCACCACGTCGATTGCAGCGTCCGGTAACCCCAGCGGTTATCAGCTAACCGCTACCGTCGTCGGCTTCGCCAATCAACCACCCACTCTCTCAGGTACTGTGTCTTTTCAAGACACCAGCAACGGCAACTTCGTTCTGGGAACAGCCTCGCTAGGCGCGCCTGGCCCGGCTGTCGAGGCTTTCGTCCCGGCGACCGGTTCCCCAATCCTAACCGGCAACCAGCCCGCCGCCGGCGCCAGCGCAGACTTCAACGGTGATGGAATACCAGATTTAGCCATCATGGCCTCGTACTCGAACGCCGTCTACATCCTGCTCGGCAAGGGAGACGGCACCTTCAGGGCAGCCAATGGCTCACCAATCAACGGAGTTGGAAGCACTCCTTGTAGCAGCCAATTCCAAGCTTCCAATTGCTCCATGGCAGTGGGGGATTTTAACCATGATGGTAAGGCCGACCTGGCTGAAACCAGTGACTTCGACAACACCGTGATCATTCTATTGGGCAACGGAGACGGCACCTTCACGCCGGCCAGGGAGTCCCCGATCACCGTGGGCAATTTCCCTGAAGCGGTAGCAACCGGGGATTTCAATAGCGACGGCGTTCTGGATCTGGCGGTCGCGAATGCCAACGACAACACGGTAAGCATTCTGCTGGGTAATGGAGACGGCACCTTCACCGCAGCCGCCGCGGTTCCCACGGGCGGATTTCCATTTTATTTGACGGTCGCAGACTTCAATCAGGACGGCGCAGCCGATATAGCCGTATCAAACGAGGCCGATAGCACGATAAGCGTCCTGCTGGGCAACGGCGACGGCACTTTCAACCCCGGTTCCCCGATTTCCGGGTTCAACTACAATCCAGCCCAAGTCGTCGCCGGCGACTTCAACGGAGACGGCTATCCCGATCTGGCAGTGGCAGACTTCATTCCCGTCAATCAGAATCCCCCCATTCCCGATCGAACAAGCAACGTCGTTGTCATGCTGGGTAATCCAGACGGTAGCGGCACCTTTACCCTCGCTCCGGGCTCACCGATTACGGTGGGGTTGTACGCCCTTTCCCTGGTTGCCGCAGACTTCAACCAGGATGGCCATACCGATCTCGCCGTCGATAACTATGCGGAATGCGCTTGAACTTCAGGTTTGGACAACAGCGGCAGGACGGATTTGACAGGTATTACAGGTACAAACCGTTTGTTCAGGGATTGGCAGGTTTTGCCCATGGCTTCGATTCGGCATTTCCCGACAAAGCAGGATTTA
>CAZSUK010000668.1:0-4239 GCA_964609355.1 uncultured Acidobacteriaceae bacterium
GCCCTGATGTCTGGCTGAAGGCGGGTCTGCTCATGAAACCCGATCTGCAGGTTTGCCAGGAACATGAACTCTGCTTTCTCTTTCGGGTCTACGGACAGGGCGGCAGCGCGGTAGTTATTGAATGCCTGCATCAGGACGTCCTGGCCATCCGGCGGGGGGCCCGGCTTGAGGCCCTGACAGAAACGGTCCATCTCCGAATCCGTAACCAAGCGGAGGTCCGGAAAAAGCGTGAGCCAGCGAGCAAAGAGAAACCCGATCTCTGCAAAGACCTTGCGATTGCCGCGAGCCACTGCGTCACCGGTTCGCTTGATCGGTCCGAGATTCTTAATTGCGTTGACCACCAGTTGCAGCAGATCCAACTTGGCTTCCACGAGCAGTTCGATCAGCTTCAAATCGATGCCGCTGACCTTCCATGAGCTTTGCAGCCGCTGTCGCAGGAGATGGGTCATGTCCTGGTGGCGGATGGTCACACCTGCCTGCTGCGATGCCCAACACGCAAACGTACACCAGTTCGGATGACCGCAAATCCGCCGCTCTATTTCAGCCGACAGGTGCCAATAAGCGTCCGTGATCTGCCGGTTGCGCACAGCCCCATCCTGTAACGCAGCGATGCGTGCGATTTCAGCTTCGTCGGGGTAGGAGGAGCTCTGGACCGCTGGGATGGTCATGGTCTGAATTTTCAGAATTGTCGCTCAGTCTACAACGAAGGAGACAAAGATCCATCGGGAGATGGCCAGCGAGTCGCAAACTGTTGATTTTTGGTGGAGCTAAGCGGGATCGAACCGCTGACCTCCTCGTTGCGAACGAGGCGCTCTCCCAGCTGAGCTATAGCCCCACAAGATGGGAACGACCTGCTTATTTTAGCAGGACTACGCGTTCTTCAAACCGTTCTCGATGGTGCTAAAGAGGGCGTCTAAATGGACCTTCGCAATCTGACCTTGCGCCATTGTGGGAGATCCCCCGCCACGCAAACCATAGGCCGCCAAGGCCTCCCGCAGCAAGGTTCCACAATCAATCCTGGCATCAGAGCTTGCCGCGACGATCACCCGGGCGGGTTCCTCCTGGGTGGACGCCAGCAACACACAGATCTGAGACTCCGATGCAATCCGCGAGGCCAGCAACTTGAGATAACCGGCGTCACGGTCGGCAAAAGTTCGCTGCAACACTTTTCGGCCGGCTTGTGGCGATAGCTCGAGCAGCAAGCTCGACGCCTGGTAGCCCGCCAGATCCTCGGTCAGCTTCTGGCGTGCCTTGTTGGCCGCCTTGCCTTCTGCCAACAACCGGTCAACCGCATCTCCTACATCGAGTCGACCTACGGACAGAGTAGCAGCGGTACGGGTGAGCGTAGCCAGGTCCCGGCGGGCAGTTACCATCGCCCGTATCCCACACACAAATTCCACCCGAACCCCTTGCCGCATGCGTTCTGTTCCGCGGATCAGCAGTCCGCCGATCTGGCCCGTGGCCTCGACGTGAGTGCCACCACAGGCATTCACGTCAATCTCGTCAATCTCGATCAGCCGGATGTCCCCTTCCCTATCCGGCAATTTGTGCAGGGTGCCGGCAGCCAGCAGCATTTCCGCTTCAACCCTGGGAATGGTGCGCATGGTCACGGCGCGGTTCTCGGCGATGATCTCGTTGACGGCATCCTCGACCCGCTCCAATTCCTCTGGCGAAATAGCTTCGCGGGCCAGATCGATGGTCGACGTCATCTCTCCCAAATGGAACGAAAGCGTGGCCGCACCCAGCTGGCGATACACCACCGCGGAGAGCAGATGCTGTCCGGAGTGCTGCTGCATGTGGTCGCGGCGGCGGCTCCAGTCAACGTATCCACGCACCGGAGTTCCCGCCAGCAAGGGCTTCGGCGTGGTGTGCCAAACCTCGCCATGGTCATCCTCCTCGACCGCAAGGATGGGGGCTTCGAGCAGGGCGCCGCCTGAAGAGGTAGCCGTCAGCACGCCTGTATCGTGCGGTTGCCCGCCGCTGGTGGGGTAGAAAGCACTGCGGTCCAGAGCGATCTGCCATAGCGACCGCCCCTGGGTGCGGGAGACCTCGCGAATGTCGGAAACATGCGCATCAAAGGAGGCCAACGATGGGTCAGTGTAATAGAGCCGGTCAGACATCCTCACGTTATTCTATCTGGGGAGATTGAGGTTGCCAGTTTTCACAGCTCGAGCCGTCCGCGGAGCCTTTTTTCTGTTGTCTGTAGCGGCTTTCCTGTTAGGCGTTGTGGTTGCACAGGGACAGGTTTCCAGTTGCACGCAGTTGCTGCAGGCACAGGATGCGCGGGCCGTGGCGGCCTGCAAAGCGCAATTCGATGAGGCTGAGCGCGGCCCCGCCAGCGAGCATATGGCCCGGATCGTCGCCGACGATGAATATGGGGTTGCCCTGCTAGCGGTCGCCCATGAGCCAAAACAATCGCTCCAGGCTTTTGATCGCGGGATCGCGCTGCTGCCGGCAAGCACGGTGAAGCCTGACAGCCTGCAGTATGCAGTGGCGTTCTGGCACCGTGCTACCGCCTATCAGCAATTGAGCCAGTGGGAGCAGGCCGGAGCCGACCTGAAAACGGCGGAGGATACCTTCACCAAAGCGATTGCCGCCGCCACTGGAAATTCCACCCTGACCGAGCATTTCAAGCAATTACGCCAGCGGGTACGCAAACAACACGCGGATGTGCTGGAGCGCCAGGGCAAACGCAGCGAAGCGCAAAGGCTGTTAGCTACACAATAGTGCTATGCGACGCGAGCCCCAAAGGCGGTGGTTCGTCCGGCATAATCAAGGTATGCGCCTCTTTCACTGCTGCCTGGGCCTGGTCATGCTGTCCCCGCTATGCATGCTGGGACAGCAGGCACCTGCCAAACCGGGCGATGCGGCGCCACCGGCAACGCCGCTCACCACCGGCCCGCCCCTATCCGACGACGACAAAGCCAACCAGTTGAGCGACCAGGTGGGCAAATTGATGGTGAAGTGCGTCAACCTTCTCACCGCCCAGGATCCTCTGTCGCTCGACTATTGCAAGCAACAGCGCGACCTGGCCGACCAGTATCCTCCCCACATGCGTCTGCTGGACAAGATGATGGCCCACGATGAATACGGCATAGCGCTGGCAGCCTTCGACCACAAGCAGGAGGCGCTGGAGGAGTTTGACCGTGAGGTCGCGCTGGTGCCCAAAGCCGTGAAGCCGGGGTCAGCGGAGTGGAGCACGGCCTACTGGCACCGGGCAATGATCTACACCCAGATGGGTCAAATGGATAAAGCCGACCGCGATTACCGGGCAGCGGAAGAGAACTTTCGTAAGCCTTCGCCCACGGCTGAAACGGCATCGGTCGAGAAGAAGCGGCGGACTATTCTGCGCCAGCATGCCGCGCTGCTTGAAAAAGAAGGTAAGCCTGAGGCAGCGCACCAACTGCTGCAAGAAGCGGCCAAGTAAGGCATGAAAGATATTCCTCGCGATGTAGAGCCGTATTTCGTTGCTCTTCTCCTCAAGGGCGAGCGCTGGAATGATAACCAGGGCGAGGATGTGGCGGACCTGGTGCCGCGTCAGCTGGCCTTCATAAGGGAACAGGTGGAAGCTGGACGCTATCTGCTGGCGGGGCCCATTACCGGAGATGGACCACTGGTAGGTATTTCCATCATCGCCGCCGGCACCGCCGAAGAGGCATTGGCCATCGCGGCGGCCGATCCTGGAGTCCAGGCCGGAAGGTTGAAGGTTGAGGTCCATCCTGCCTTTCTGCCTTCGCTCAAACAACTGAGGATCAACTATTCCTGAGTGAATCGACCTGATAAGTCCACCAAGGCTAAAGGGGCTGCGGAAAAAATCGAGGGCGGGCAGGTGCCGCAGGGAGAACTCGATTTTGTCTCAGGGGACAACCTTACGGGCTGCGAAAAAGCTCTGTTTTGTATCAGGGCACGACTTTAGTCGGGCCGTAAAACGGTTGAGAAAACGTTGGGCTTTAGCCCCTGCGGTACCTGCCGGCTCTTTAATTTTCGTTGCCTAGGTTCTACCTAGCCCAAGGGCTTCTCATTGGCCTTCTCGGTGCGCCGTTTCGCCGCAGCCATCTCTTCCCGGTAGCGTTTCGGTTTTTCCTCTAGCAGCGAATGCTCTACTGCCTTCCGGTATCCGCCTGAATAAATGGCGTAAAACACGGCAAGCGCGCACCCTACTCCGAGGGCAAAGCCAAAAAAGTAACCCAGCATGATGTTGTAGAAAATGCCCATCCTCAGGCGCCGCCTTGGATCGGC
>CAZSUK010000669.1:0-7574 GCA_964609355.1 uncultured Acidobacteriaceae bacterium
CATTTGGCCGTTGACTTCCATGCCCAGGCATCTCCGGCAGGTGCGGTCAACCGGCACGTGCTTCTCGCCTACGACGACGGCTACTCGATCGAATACCTGGGCCGCAAGCTGCGCCCGTACTGGCGCCGTGGCGGCCAAACAGCGGCCGGCATGTTGGCCGTGTCTGAGGCGCAGTACCAACAGCTTGAGGAAAGAGGCAAACACTTCGACGCTGAACTCACCGGCGATCTGACGCACGCCGGGGGAAAGGACTACACCTGGCTCGCGACCCTCGCCTACCGCCAAACCTTCGCTGCCCACGGGTTCGCCGCAGATGTCGATGACTCGCCGATGCTTTTTCCCAAAGAGAATTTCAGCAACGGCTGCATCTCAACGGTGGATGTGTTGTATCCCTCCTCACCCTTCTTCCTGTTCTTCAATCCCACGCTGCTTGAAGCACAGTTGAAACCGGTGCTCGAATACTCCGCTTTGCCGAGATGGAAGTTCCCATTTGCGCCCCACGACCTCGGCACCTATCCGCTGGCTGATGGGCAGGTCTATGGCGGTGGCGAATTGACCGAAGAGAACCAGATGCCGGTAGAAGAAAGCGCGAACATGCTTATCATGATGGACGCGCTGGGGCGCGCCCAAGGCAACCAGCATCTCGCCGAGCAGTATTGGCCGCAGCTTACGAAGTGGGCTGACTACCTGCTGACGGATGGTCTCGACCCGGCGAATCAGCTCAGCACCGACGATTTCGCCGGCCACCTCGCCCACAATGCCAACCTGTCGATCAAGGCTATTGAGGGCATCGACGCCTACGCCCAGATGGCTACCAAGCTGGGCAAGATGGAAATCGCGGGCAAATACGCTTCCTCTGCCAAGCAGATGGCCGCCCAGTGGGCAGTGATGGCGCTGGACGGCGATCATTACAAATTGGCATTTGATAAGCCAGGCACGTGGAGCCAGAAATACAACCTGGTCTGGGACATGCTGCTTGGCATGGATCTCTTTCCTTCTTCCGTACGCAAGACAGAACTGGCTTTCTATCTGCAGCACCTCAACCAATACGGCTTACCCCTGGACAACCGCGCAGACTATACCAAGCTCGACTGGGAGTTATGGACAGCCACGTTGACCGACGAGCCGTCGCAGTACACTGCCCTGATGGATCCAATCGCGAAATGGCTGAGAGAAACGCCAACCCGTGTCCCGCTCGGCGACTGGTATGACACCAAGACAGGCGTTGCGCTCCACTTCCAGGCTCGCTCTGTGGTGGGTGGTGTTTTCGTCAAAGCGCTTGCTGACAAAAAACTCACGGAAAAATGGAACAAGTTTACCCCGTAATTGCTGTGACGACGGTGAAGGAAAGGAACTCGAATGATCCTCAGGCTTTCTCTGCTTTGTTCTTTCTCGCTCATGACCCTATCGCTGTTGACAGCGCAGTCCACTAACGGTGCACCGGACCGGTGGTCTACCCAGAAGGCAAACGACTGGTACAAGCAGCAGCCATGGCTCGTGGGAGCGAACTTTATCCCTTCCAACGCGATCAACGAATTGGAGATGTTCCAGGCCGCAACCTTTGATCCAGCCATCAATGACAAAGAGCTGGGCATGGCCGAGAGCATCGGGATGAACACCGTGCGAGTGTTTCTGCAGGACCAGCTCTGGCAGCAGGACTCTGAAGGCTTCAAGCAACGGCTCGACACCTTCCTTGGGATCGCCGCCAGACACCATATCCGACCGCTGCTGGTGCTGTTCGACTCCTGTTGGGAAGCCAACCCCAAGCTCGGTCCTCAACACCCGCCCATTCCTGGAATCCACAATTCCGGTTGGGTGCAGAGCCCGGGCAAGGCCCGCTTGCATGATCCTGCTGTAGAGCCCGAGCTGCAAGCGTATGTAACTGGCATTGTCGGCGCTTTCGCCAAGGACGACCGCATTCTGGGCTGGGATATCTGGAATGAGCCAGACAACCGGGGCGGAGACAAGGTCGAGGACGTAGCCGCCAAGGTGCAGCGGGTGGATGAGTTGCTTCCCAAAGCCTTTGCCTGGGCGCGTTCTGTGCATCCAACGCAGCCATTAACCAGCGGTGTGTGGGGAAATGGCAACTGGGGAGAACCCACCTTGGAGAGCGAAACCACAAAAATCCAGCTGAGCGAGTCCGACGTGATCACCTTTCACAACTACAGCTGGCCCGAGGATTTCGAAGCACGCGTCAAGACTCTTCAAGCGCAGGGCCGGCCGCTCATCTGCACGGAGTATATGGCGCGCGGCGCCGGTTCAACCTTCGACGGCGTTCTTCCCGTGGCCAAGCAGTACCATGTAGGAGCTATCAACTGGGGCCTGGTCGCGGGAAAGACACAAACGTATCTGCCCTGGGACTCATGGGAGCGGCCCTACGTTCTCATCCAGCCAACAATCTGGTTCCACGAAGTCTTCAAGCAGGACGGCACACCCTATCGCCAAAATGAAGTCGACCTGATTCGCCAACTCACGGGGCGCGGCGACCAGCGTGTCTTCTTTCCGATCCCCGTATCCGGAAGCTGAAATCCTCATACGCTTAGAGATCAAGACCCGCTCATTTCTCCGGTTGTTACTCCCGGAAGTCCC
Source organism: uncultured Acidobacteriaceae bacterium (assembly GCA_964609355.1). GTDB lineage: Bacteria > Acidobacteriota > Terriglobia > Terriglobales > Acidobacteriaceae > PALSA-350. The sequence goes on from CAZSUK010000669.1 coordinate 2,590, forward strand.
TACGAATTCGGTCTCACCGAATTCGCTTAGGAAACCCGAGGCCCCTCGGCAGGGATGCCAAAGGGGCCCCTCGACGTTACACGTTAGTGGTAGAACTTACTCGCCTACGCTCGTGGTGCTCTCCACTCCATGCTTCGGCTTCTTATTCAAGTTCGGCGTAACCAATGTCTGATACTGAATGGTTTTCAGCACATTACCCGATTGGGTTACATCAAAGGTCAGGCTGACCTTGGGATGACTAGGATCGGTATCTCCGGGGCGAACAAGCCATGTCAGCGGCTGACTCGTATTCCCAATTTCTCTGAGGGTCACGAAAGACTTTGTATCGTCGAGCGAGATTGCGTACGCTCCAGCTTGGTAAACATGGTTTCTTGCCACAAAAGCGAAAGGCACTTCCACCCTTCTCTGTTCGGCAAAAGCTGCGGTAGCGCAAAGGGCGGCGGATGAAAGAACCAGGTTCCTGAAGCTCATTAGCATGGCGTTGTCCTCTGAAGACAACCCTAGCCCTGCACCCTAACCTCGCGTGTCAAATTGACGTCGAGATTTCATCCAAGTTTTTCTGATGGATCAGAACACAATCAAACGCGAACCACACCGTCAAAGCGCTTCATCAATCCCGCAATCTGTTGGCGAATTTTTTTCTCTGCTGCCTCGCGGTCGGGTTCGCCCAAATTCTCCAACAGGCGCAGAGCGCGTTCCGTCGATTTCACGCCCTCGTCCCGCGCACCCCGCCGCAGTGCATTCCCTGCCACCGTGCAGAGCGCCTGGGCCGCACGCGCCCACTCAGCAGCTGCCTCAAAATGCACCGCCAATTCGCAGGACACATCCATTTCACGTCCGGCAAACAGCTTCTCCAGTTTCTCCGCCACCCGCAAATGCCGCTTGGCGCGCCGCGCCGGCGATTGCCTGGCGCGGAGCACCTCGCGATACAATCCGTGCGCGAATACGTAGAAGGCTGACTGCGTCCCATCGGGCAATTCATCGTGTCCCGCCGGATGCAGGAAGTGCAGCCGCCGGGCCAGCGTTTCATACTGGGCTTCAATGTCCTCGAGATCGCCATCGAGCGCCGCAGCCGCTGCCCACGCAGGGAAAACCACACCAATCAAGCTGGCTGCTTCGAGCAGGCGCTGGTCGGCGGCCTCGAGCCGGTCAATCTGCAACTCGATCATCTCGGAAAGCGCGGTGGGTACCCCCATGTCGATTTCTGCCAGCGCGGAACGTAGCTGCCAGACGCCCGCGTCCTGGCGGAGAAAACCCTGCACGACCAGGTGCTCGATCATGGCAATCATGAACAGAGGATTGCCCTCGGAATGCTGGTGTACAAAGCTGGGCAGCCCCTTGGGAAGTGTCTCCTGCTTCAATTCCTGAACCAGGTACTCCCGGACCGCGTCCCTTTCCAGCGGTCGCAAAGACACATCCGTGCACAGCTTGTGCGTAACCAGGTCCTGCTTGAGCCGCTTCAGAGGATGATGGCCGGCACTCACCTCCGCCGGCCGGTAAGAAGCCAGCATCAACAACCTGGCCGCCTGGCGGCGCCGGGATAGCGCCGAGATCAAATCCAGCGTAGAAAGGTCCGCCCAGTGCAGGTCTTCGAAGACAACCGTCAGGGGGAATTCAGAGCACATGGCTTCGATGGCATCGCATATCTCGTTCAACATGCGTTCACTCCGCGCCGGCTGGGCCATCGGCAACGGGCTATCGCCATGGAGTACTGCCAGCTGCGCATACCAGGTTGGAGCCTTCTGCTGCAGGACGTGCACATGCTTCTTGCCATCGTCTTTGGAGCAGAGCTGTCCCAGTGCCTCGATCACCGGATAGTAGGCTTCCTTGCCGGCAAACCCTTCCACACACTGGCCACGCGCGACATGCACCTGACCATCGCTACAGAGCTGCCGGCAGAAGAGATCGATCAGCGCGGTTTTTCCCATACCGGTCTCCCCGGTAATGAAAGCTACCTGGCGATCGCCCTGAGCGGCCTGCTGGAGCAAGCTACTCAACCGCTCGAGCTCCTGCTGCCGCCCAACGATACGCCCAGACTGGGGCCCACGAGTGTCGACCGCATGACCGGTCGCCTCTTCTACCTGCGCCAGGAACCAGTAGCCGCGTCCCGGAACAGTGCGAATGAATCGCGGGCTCTCCACACTGTCGCCCAGCAGTTTACGCAACTCCAGTACGTAGGTGCGCAACACCTGCGGCTGGACGTAGGTCTCGGGCCATAGCTTGTCGAGCAACTCATCGTGCGTCACCAGCCTCTGCGGGTTTTCCACCAGGTAGCGCAGCACGGCAAACGGCTTTGGCGTCAGGCCTAACTGGACACCGTTTTGCCACAGACATTCGTTCCTGGTATCGAGTTGAAAACAGCCAAATTGTTTCATTGCGTCTCAGCATCAATAAGAATGCCGGTTCTGCCACTAAAACTTTAAACCGGGTTAACAACCAGCCGCTCGCTCGCCGATCTCATTTTCTATTGTCATTCGAAATGTGTATCGCGCTGAATCAGCGTCAGGCTCATGTCGTCACTCATAGGGTACCCATTGGCAAACTCCTGCACAACAGCGAGGAGCATCATGAGGGTGCCTTGAGCCGACTGCTGTTTGGCCCGTGGTAATGCTGCAATCAAACGGTCCAGCCCAAACTCTTCTCCTTCAGGATTGCGGCATTCCACTACGCCATCGGAGTATACGACAACCGTATCCCCGGGTTCGAGCATCAGCTCCCCTGATTGAAACTTCGCCCCTTTGAGAGCCCCTAACAGTGGGCCTCCCGCTTCCAGCAGTTGAACGTCTCCGTCGTGGCGAAAGAGAATGGGCGGAAAGTGGCCCGCATTGCAGTAGGTAAGTACTCCCCGATCGCAGTCGATCTGCGCAATCAATGCTGTCACAAACGGCGCCACAGGCTGCAAATAGCACATATGGCGATTGATTTCCGAAGCGATCGTCGACGGGTTGAAATCGGGGCGGCCGCAGCTTTGCAAAAGGCCGGCCAGATGGGTGAACCACATTCCCGCCGCAACACCCTTGCCCGCTATATCTCCCAGTACTGCGAGAACTCTCGACCCATCCTGGGAGAAGGTCGTGAAGTCTCCGGAGAGATAACGCGCCGCGAATACTTCCCTCGCGAACTGCAGATCGCCACAGTGTAAGACCCGCGGGCCGCTGAGCTTACGTTGAATCTGCACCGCGTCAGAAATCTGCGCATGCAGATCCACTCGCTCCCTCTGGAGCGAATCCATTTCATCCTTGGAGGGTGCTGTTGATGGCCGCACGACGTTGCACGACGTCGTCAAGGAGGTAACCATTCCATACTTGAAGTCGCCCGGTACCAGGGTGTAGGTGTTCAAAGTCCACCTCGTTACGATTTGGTTGGTTGTTCTATCCGACGAACCGGTATCCGGTTCCATGCACGGTCAAAAAGTACTGTGGTTGTTCCGGATCGGGCTCCAGTTTTTGGCGAAGCCGCACCAGGTGGGTATCCACCGTCCGGGTGGTGGGATAATTCTCATAGCCCCACACATCTTCGAGCAGCCGATCACGGCTCAGCGTCTCGCCAGGATGACAAATAAAATATTTCAGCAAGTCGAATTCTTTAGAGGAAATATCCAGAGCCTTGCCTGACCTGACTACGCGGCACCGCCGCAGGTCCACTTCCACATCGGAAAACGAGTGCTGCTCCTTGTCCTTGGGTAAGACCGCCGTACGGCGCAGGACGGACTTCACGCGGGCCAGCAACTCGCGAATGGAGAATGGCTTGGTCACATAGTCATCGGCGCCGAGCTCAAGACCTACCACCTTGTCGATCTCCTGCCCGCGTGCGGTCAGCATGATGATGGGAAGAGAAGCGCGTTTGGCGCGTAGTTGCTTGCATACTTCGAGCCCGCTCATGCGCGGCATCATCACGTCCAGGACCACGAGGTCGGGAGACTCCTCGAGCGCGCGCTCCAGTCCTTCGACGCCGTCCTGCGCGGTAATCACCTCGTAGCCTTCGAACTCGAAGTTGTCTCGAAGACCGGCCACCATAGCCGGCTCATCTTCCACCACAAGAATCTTCGCCCGCCTCTGTGCCTCAAATCGTTCTGCTTTTTCTTCTTGTTTCATATTGACACCTGCTGGAGAGCTGAATTTTGTACTGGCAAAATGATGATGAACTTGCTACCGCGTCCGGGCGCGCTTTCCACTGCGACCTGCCCACCATGCGCCAGCACAATGTGGCGCACCAGTGAGAGCCCCAGCCCGCTGCCTTTGGTGTTATGTACCAGCGGGTCGCCGACACGATAAAACTTCTCAAAAATCTTTAGCTGTTCTTTTGGGGGAATGCCGATTCCGTGGTCCTCGACCTCAAGATTGACGTTCCCGTCACGGCGGTAGAGGTGTACACCGAGGTATTTCCTACCCGCCGAATACTTCACCGCATTGTTCACCAGGTTCAGCAACGAACGGGCGATCGCCTCACGATCCACCGTAAGCGGGGGAAGATTGTTATCGATCTTCTGCTCGAATTCAAACCCGTTTTGCTCGATCTCAAAACGATACGATTCGAGTGTGCTGCGCACCAGGTCGGCTACATCGGTTTCGCGAAAGCTGTACTCCTTCTTGCCTGCCTCGATGCGGCTGAAGTCAAGAATATTGTTGATCAGTGAAGTCAAACGTTCGCTTTCTTTGCGGATGATCTCGTAGTACTGCTGTTGCTTGCCGGCAGTCGAGATGCGCCCCAACTCCAGAGTCTCCGCATACAGCCGGATCAGCGCCAGGGGAGTTCGTAGCTCGTGCGAAACATTCGACACAAAATCAGATTTCAATTTCGCCAGCGCCAGTTCACTTGAAACATTCCGATAGGCGAAGATCATCCCTACACCGATCAGCAGAGAAAGTCCACCCAGGGCCATGAAGGCGATCCGCGTGTATTGATGACTGATGTCCGCAACCGTGGTCCCTTGCGGACGGATACCCAGCACAAGCATCGGGAATACACTGCTCATGTTGCGTTCG
>CAZSUK010000670.1:0-5697 GCA_964609355.1 uncultured Acidobacteriaceae bacterium
GACCAACAACCTCGTCGACGACCGCCGCCATGAGCTCAATATGATCTTCAACTTTGACGCCATCAAGCTCGGCCGCTCCGACTTCGGCCTCAGCCAGCTCGGCGCCTGGTCCGTGCCCGAGCTCAAAGGCATCTACGACGCTCACGCCACCGTCCTCACCAAGCACGACTGGGACACCGTCTTCCTCTCCAACCACGACAACCCGCGTATCGTCTCCACATTCGGGGACGACTCCCCCGCCATGCGCGTCCCCTCCGCCAAGCTTTTTGAGACCATGATCCTTACTCTCCGCGGCACCGCCTTCCTCTATGAGGGCGACGAACTCGGCATGACCGATTTCCCTTTTAAGACGCTCGCCGACTATGACGACATCGCCGTGAAGAATGCCTACAAGGCGCTGGTCGACACCGGCAAGATTTCCGCCTCCGCCTTCCTTGCCTCTGAGGCGAAGGTCTCCCGCGACAACGCACGTACCCCCATGCAGTGGGATAGCTCATCCCAGGCCGGCTTCACCACCGGGAACCACCCGTGGCTTGCCGTCAACCCCAACTACAAGCAGATCAATGCCGCTCAGGAGGAGTCCGATCCCGCCTCCGTCCTCAACTACATGCGCGCCCTGATCGCCCTGCGTGCTCACACCCGCGCCTTCGTCTACGGCGACTTCGAAGACCTCGATCCTCAGCACCCCCACATCTTCGCCTATACCCGCACCCTCGGCAGTGAGAAGTACCTCATAGTTGAAAACTTCAGCTCAAGTCCGGTCGCCTACACGCTCCCGAACGGCCTCAAAGCGGCAAGGCTCCTCCTCTCCGACATCCCTGGTTCCCATGAAGCCAACGTGTCTACTCTTAACCTGGCGCCATGGGAGTCGCGCATCTATAAGGAGTAGTTAGGCTGTCACATGGCTCGGGGCTTTTCGGGGACTGGTCTTTTCCAAGGCTTGCTGTAAGTCCTTTGATTCATGAAGGTGCTCGAGTTTTTAATTAATTAACTTGAGCATTTTGCCTTTTGCATAGGTGGTTGCTCTTCCGGTGCCCGGCCAAGCAAATGCTCGCCGAGAAACCCAATCAGCGACGTCTTCGACTACGCCGGGAGGCTAAAGGGACAGCAGACTTATCGCAACAATTTGGGGGATAGGTATGGTGGTGTCCCCGTCCGCCCCGGCTTACCCGGCTAGGCGGCGACGAACTGCTGCCCGCCATCGACGTCGTAGGTTGCACCCGTAAGGGCAGTGTTGGTCATGATGTGTACGGCTAGTGCGGCGACGTCCGCTGGTTGAACAACCCTCCGGATGGGAAGTTTCGCTCGAAGCTGGCTGCGGCGGTTTTCAAGTTCATCGCCCAAGATTGATGCCGACAACTGCGTGTCGACGAATCCGGCGGCGATCAGGTTCACGCGAACTGGTGCCAGCTCAAGCGCCAGATTGGCCGTAAGGGCGGGAAGTGCGACGGTCAATGTCGATGCGATTCCGCGGCCAATCCCCGGGCGGCGACCGCCAGTGCCCCCCATAAATATCAAAGTTCCCGCGGCTTTTACCCTGTCAGCTGCGTTCCGAGCGACTTCGATGAAGAGTGAAAGATGCTCGTTCAGCGCTCGGTGCGCGTCGGCGAAATCCAGGTCGATGAGGCGGCCGTAATTAGGCCGGCCAGCTGTCACCATGATGTGATCGATTGAGGTTGGCAGGTCGTGGAAGAACTGCTTGAGCAGCACAGGATCCGTGGCGTCAAATGCGGTAGTGCCCAGCGCATGGACCTCGCTCGCTGCGCGCTGGAGACGCTCAGGGTCGCGACCGGTGAGGACTAGCTTCGCTCCCTCCGCGCTTGCTCTTCGCGCTGTCTCGAGCCCAATGCCGGCGCTTCCGCCGATCACGACAACGGTTTGTCCCAGAAGCTCCGGTTTCCGCTGGATGTCAGATGAAGTAATCGCAGTGCTCATAATCGCTCCAATCAGCCTAGGCTTCATTAGGCCAGAATCACGATGACGACTCTATTGGACGAAGGTATCGGTCAATACCAAAGTATCGGTTGGACAATCTGGTTCAGAGTGGTGCGTGAGAGATTCTGGGGGATAGGTATCATGTCCTGTTATCTCCCCCGTTATCTCCCCATGTCTGATTGTTGGTTATCGAAACAAACAGACTGCCCAGCTCGCAGTGGAGAAAGGTCAAAGCGTTCACCGGATTTGAGCGGGCAACCCGTCTCAAACTCGATCGCCTGGATGCAGCGATTGCGCTCGCCGACCTAGCCGCTCTGCCGGGCAATCGCTTTGAGGCGCTCAAGGGCGAACGAAAAGGACAGGACAGCATCCGCATTAACGATCTATTGCGATTTGTTTAACGTGGGGCAGGGGGGAACCCGGCCCCTCGGATGTCGAGATAGTTGATTACCACTAGGGAGAGAAACATGGCTTTGCCTGCAATACACCCTGGCGAACACCTGCAACAGGAGCTTGAGGCTTTGTCCATGAGCGCCGCCGCGTTTGCGCGGAAAATCGATGTGGCCGCAAATACGCATAACCTCGTCGGCGTGGCTGGTCGGGAGCAATCTTCTCCGTGAAGGATCGCCGTTCTTGCGGGGCTCCCGATACCCCTGCTTGGCCCTAAGGGCGAGCCTTCCCAGAGGTCCAAGAGTTGTTGCCTGCCTACCAATCGGCGTACTTCGTTCCATCCATCGCAGTGCCTTGCGACTTGGAAGTGACATCGAAGACATTCTGCCCTCCCCATGAGTCGCTGTTCGATTCGTCCTGCATGGAGCGTAAGTTCCACTCGGCCTTTCCGGTCATCGGATCCACCGGTATGCTGCGCAGAAACTTGAGCTTCTTACCCTGAGCGTCGACACCTTTCACCAGCGTCTCCAGATCAGGTGGATAGTTCATTTGGTCGAGCTTGGTCTGGAAGGCGTGCTTATCGGCAGCGTCTCTGTAAGCGTCGATGGCCTCCCGCATCTTCCGCAAATCGCCGCGTAGTTCTCTTTCCTTTTCGCGCTTTACCTGGAAGCGTAACAGCGGAACAGAAGCTGAGGCCAGGATGGCCAGAATCGCCACCGTCACGATCAACTCGACCAGGGTCAGCCCATTCTGCCGACCTGCCGCTCTGCTTCGTTGACGCAACTTGTACTCCATATGGCCCTCACGGATTGCTGGGTGTTGTTCTTGGACGAGCCGCGGACAACTACATCCCACCTGCTGACAATGTCACAATTACTACACTGAATTTGTCAAGTGACAAAGCAGTCAGGTCCTCCTATCCTCCCCTATCCTCATGTCCCCCTATCTTCCCATGCAGTGGTCATGGTGGAGGTTAGTATTGCCGACAAAAGCAACCGTAGCGAAATGCGGCAGCCGCCTCCGCGAACTCATCTATGAGCACACTTCACCGTGATCCATGGATTGGCTGAAGTGATTCTAATGCATGGACCTGAGGGGACGTCTACTAACTTAATAAGATCGTCGAAGCAAGGGTAAGGTCCCAGTCTGTCCCACCAGGGCCGAAACGTCACGGCTCAGCGTTCAACTTTGCTACGGCCGTACGATGGTACCGTCAAGCATGCGGTCATTTCCCCGGGTTTCGAAGGGGGTCTTGTAGGGATATTTCGCGGCCGCCCTCTCGTCGATGTCGATACCCCAGCCCGGTTGATCGTTAGCGTACATGTAACCCTTGCGGATTTCGGGCGTACCGGGAAACACTTCGCGCGTCTTCTCGTCAAAAAATGTTTCTTCCTGAATTCCGAAGTTGGGGGTGGCGAGGTCCAGATGGAGATTGTAGCAATGGCCGACCGGGTCGACATTGTTCGGCCCGTGCCACGCCGTCCGCACGTCGAAGAACTCGCAGCAATGCGCTATTTTCCGGCACATGTTCAGGCCACCCATGGCTGATTGATGGCAACGGATGAAGTCGATCCACCGGTTGGCCACCAACGGCAACCACTCGTTGCGATTGGTGAACAGTTCGCCCATGGCGAGAGGCGCCGACGTCTCCTGGCGGAAGATCTGGAACCAGCCCACATCTTCTGGGGAGAGCGGATCTTCCATGTAAAACGGCCGGTACTCCTGGACGGCCCTGCACAATTCGATGGACTGATTCGGAGCAGGTCGCTCGTGAACGTCGTGCACCAATCCGATATCGAATCCGAACTTGGCGCGGATTGCCTCGAACATCTTGATCGTCGTGGTAAGGTACCGGCCCGCATCGAAGACGGGTGACGGCGCGACGCCATCCGGCCGCAACGCCTGCGTGGCGTCTGAAGTTTTTGCGTCAGCCACGCCATATCCTGACCACCCGGGGACAGCCAATTGCACACGTACGACCTGATAGCCCTTCTCGATATACGCTTGCACCTGGTCTTCCAGTTGCTCGATTGTCAGAGCAGCAGCGTGGCCGTAGAGCGGCACAGCCGCCCGGACCTTACCACCCAGCAACTGATAGACAGGGACGCCGAGACGCTTTCCCATGATGTCCCACAGCGCGCCGTCGATGCCGCTCAACGCGTTGTTGCTCTCCGGGCCTGAACGGAAGTATTGCTGCACATACGCGGACTGCCATATGTCCTCAATGTCATCAGCGTTCTTTCCAATTACGAACGGCTTCAACCGCGTTTCGATATATGCCTGCGCTGCCTGCGGAATCTCCTGGTGCGTTGCGGAACCGAGTCCATAGAGGCCTGGCTCACTAGTCTCCACCTTGACGATGGTCCAGTTCGAGCCGGAGGGAGCGGTGGCGATGATCTTGACATCGGTGATCTTGAGTGGAGGCATGCTCCGGCGGGCTGCGTCTTTTGCCTGTGCGAGCGGACCTCTGCTCCCCATCGTGTTCACGATGCCGGAAGCCGCCTCGGCAGAAAGAGTACGCCCGCGTCCAAGGTTGGTGACCGCTCCCACCGCAGCCGCAGCGGAGAGAGTCTTCAGTAAACTACGACGTTCCATGCATTTCCGTCCTTTCCAGTTTCAGAGCTAAAAAAACGCAACCAATACGGAACCCTCGCGCGGATACGATGTTGGTCTCAGCTCCGAAGTCTTAACCTTCTGCGCGAGCCCTGTCCACAAGTCTGCATCCTGATTGACCGTCCTCGCCATGACGGTTGCTCCCGGAGATCCCTCAAGGATATAGAGATCACAGACATGGATGCGTGGGTCTGCTTTTGCTGTGGGAATGTCAAGATGGTGCGACATAGTTTTGCAGCCCTCCTTCATTCGGTGTTGCAGTATTTCAACCATCTTCGCTTATTGAGAAGCCTCACTCCACCGACGTTCCGTGACCCCACGAACGGCGCACACTTCATTGTCGGTACGCGAGTTCTGATGGGCTACGTTTCGTCTCTCCACTGGTTTTCAACCGCTGACTTCACAAATGACGACGTCGCTCCGCGTCTTCGGGAATTATGTTAACCGTCCTGCGAGCCTGATCGGACTATTATGGTCCATGTGATTCTCATGACTCAGGATAGTCTGCAGTTGCAGAAAACGGTGCTAGTGGTTGCGGGTTCAGACTCGCCGGTGACGAATGCGGTGTCGACGCTTCTGTCCTCGTGGAAGCTGGAGTGCGCGCGGGATAACGAGGAAGCGCTCGCGCTGGTGGAAAAGTCCGCTTTCGACCTTGTTATCACTGACCAGGGCAGTTCAGGCCGGGAAGATGCTGAGCTGCTTCAAAAGATACGGCTCGTAAGGCCACAAACTCGTTTAATCATTGTTACGGACAGGAGT
>CAZSUK010000671.1:0-5983 GCA_964609355.1 uncultured Acidobacteriaceae bacterium
ATATCCAGCGTGTAGCGATGGTGAAGCTTCATGCTCACCGCGCTCAGGATGGTACGCATGGAGCGCGCCGTTCGGCCTTGTTTGCCGATCACCTTGCCCACATCCGCGGAGGCCACACGCAGACGCAGCACAGTGTTCTCATCTCTGGCTACAGCCTGCACTTCGACTGCTTGCGGATCGTCAACCAGAGCTTTGGCTATCTCTGTAACTAGCTGTTGCATATCGTCGTGATTCAGTTCTTGCATCATCACACCGGCCTCAGAGACCTAACCACTGCAGGATTGTCTCAGCAATCTACTGCCAGCCTGATGCGATTCACAAACAGGCGATGGCTCGAGTGTCTTCATGACCGAGCATTAGACCGCGTTCTCTGTGGTTGTGTCCAGAGTGTTTTTGCGGATATTACGCAGCGGCTGCCGCCGGGGTGTGAGCCGCCAACAGTTTGGCCACGCGTTCGGAGAGTTGCGCTCCCTTACCGGTCCAGTATTCGATCCGCTCTCGCTTCAGATCGACGGTAGCGGGATTGGTGCGGGGATTGTACGTGCCTACGACCTCAATCGAGCGGCCATTGCGGGCACGGTCCTTTTCAATAACAACCACACGATAATACGGCTGCTTCCGTGCACCGAAGCGAGCCAGACGAATCATCAACACAGGCGTAATTCCTTTCAGATCTTCTTCCCTGACAGGGGTCAAATCCGGGTGGGTTTGGGGATAAAGAAGCGCGGGCAAAAAAAACCGATCGCGCACAGATCCCAACGATCAAGTATCGCCGGATCGAGCGCATTGCGCAAGTCGGTAACCCAGGGAAGGGTGCTAAGCGACCGCGTCGAGGTAACTGGGAAACAGTGGAGTTGAGTACTCCTGAATGAAGGCTGTGAGCCTTACCAGCATGGCGCTGTAGGTTGCGACCGCGCGGTGCGCATTCACCGCTGCTCCAACGGAGGAAGCGGAAAACACATATTGTCCGAGTGCGAGTAGCACACACAGACGAATCTGGAAAGCGTCGCTGCGCAGCCCTTCCAGCATTTCCAAATCGACGCCTTGACCATGCTCAGCAGCGTAGTCGGCCAATTGAACCAGGACTGGGCAGTTTTTATACATCGCCCACAGCCCCTGGCAGCCATGGATGCGGTGCCAAACGTCCTTAATGGTGACTTGAACTTCGCTCTTGTAGAGATAGCGTTCGCTGATCTCTTCGATACCCCAGTCGTTGCCACGCAACTGACTGATAATCCCGTTCCAGCTTTTGGCGCGACGTTTGGACTGTTGCCGGCGCCAGAATGCAGCGTAGCCAACCAGCAGGGCAGTAAGGATTACCTGTATCAGTGGCACGACCATGTGTTTATTTCACCTGCATTCGGACAAGCGCAGTACGTGCGTGCTTTGCCCGTCCAGCAAGTGTAACCAAAAACTGCTCCATTTGAGGACTGAATTCTCGCCGTTCTGCATCTTTAGTTGTAAAGACCCAGACCAAACTGCCGATCTCAAGCAGGAAAAGAAACGCCCGGATCGGTTCCAGGGTGCCGGTGGCCCTTTCGACCAGACTCAAGATGAGACTGGCGGCACTGTAAAACGAAAGTGCCGTGGCCAGTTGCAACACCTTGTCTTTCCACGTGATCCCGAGCAGTTGCGCGAAAGCGGCAGTGGCCACAAAAACCAACAAGCGTAGCAATCCGACAGTGAGGTCGAGCGGCGATTTGATGTCCTGCAGTTTATTGCCGGTCGTGTCCACATGCCAGGCAAGCAGCGTACCGCCAATCACAGCCACAATCAGTAATCCGATGAAAATGCGGATACTTCCCCGCGGGAGGGAGACGTGGACCGGGCGAAGCACATGCCAGGCAATCTCCAGAAGAACGGCGACTTCAATCAGGTATTGCACCGGTAAGAGTGCAAAAGCGAGGGAACGCCCGAAGCTTGACGAATAGGCGACGACCAACGCGCCCAGCCCAATGTCATATAGCAAGTTGAAAGCTATGTAGGAGGTAAATATGGGGAAACTTCTGTATTTGCGACGAACAATAAGAACGACGAACAGTACGATTTGTCCCAGAAGGCCCAAAAGTCCCATTGTCGCAAACAAAGCTCGCAGACTCATTTTGCACCCTGTCAGATGCAGAGTAGTCCAATAACAGATCGTTCGCAAAGACTAGCTTTAGTTGCGAATGCCGAATGTTCCCGATTCAGCATCAGGCCCTGCCGGAATATCCGATTTTGCTATCTGGCCAAAACGATCCTTATAGGCTCATAAGCCAGATCCAGAAGCATTCGCTCGCGTGTGCCGAGGCGGACATGGCCACCAGCGTCGCTACAGTCAAAGCGCGAATCACGTTCATTTTCATAGGTCTTTCCTGGGCGCAGGTAGCGCGTATGCAGATGTTACCTTTGAAGATGCCTGGCTGCTACAACTTTTATGTGATTATTACTTAGTATATACGGCGGGACACAGGTAACGCGAACGGGGGTCGCCAACAGGGTTCCGGCAAGGCATGTAAGGCCACTCGGCGCGGAATGACCGGAAATAGTTAAAACTGAAGGCACTAGGTCGTAGAACTTTGGTACTGTTGACCTTTAAACCCTGACTATTTTAGGGGATTCCGGTTCTTTCAGGTTGTGATTATGATCAGCACATGGATATATCTACCGCGGTTGCAACAGAACGTCCTATCGAACTTCGCGCTGCGGTTCGCTTTCCCTTGTGCGTTCCGATTACCATTTGTACGGAAACAGGAGACCTCCCGGCGGTTACGGAAAATATTTCTGCTAACGGCGTCCTGTTCGAGCTTGCCACAACTTTAGTGGTCGGCAGTATTGTGAGCTTCACCATCAAGATGCCCGCAGAGGCGATGGGAACCCCCACCGATGTTGTATTGCACTGCACGGGTCGCGTGGTACGCTGCACTCCAGATGTAAGACCAGATGTAAAGACGACGCATGTCGCAGCGGTCATCGACAAATATCATTTCAGTCATTGAAGCTGTTTTTTAATTGAAGCTATTTTTGGTCTCTGAACCTATGGTATCTGCCAAACCTGATTTTCCCGAAGCCGGTAATCCTGACGGCGCTTACGAACCCGATGAGGGTGCAGACAACGCTGCGATTAGAATTGTTCTCGCCGACTCGCAGGCAATCTACCGGGTAGGTATCCGGAAGATTTTTGCACTCGAAGACGATATCCGCGTGGTCGCCCAGGTCGATACTCTGGCCGGTCTCCACGGGGCCATCCAGCGCTTTCCCACCGATATGATCCTGCTCGAAGGCAATTTGATCGCGGGCACGGTCGATGCGATTCCCGAACTGGTGCGTCGAGCACCACAGCTGAAAATCATCGTCCAGTCAGCCCAGAACGATGAGTCCAACACAGTGGAGCTTTACCGCCGCGGTGTCCGGGGCATCATTCCCCGGTCTATCTCGCCTGACCTGTTGGTAAAATGCGTGCGCAAGATCGCAGCCGGGGAAACCTGGATCGACAACCAGTCGATCAACTGGGTCATAGAGGCCTATCGCTCGCAGGCAACTGCGCTCACCAGCCCACGAACCCAGCCGCGTCTTTCGCCGAAAGAGCTGGCCATTATCACCTGCATCACCCAGGGTAAGCGCAACAAGGAAATTGCCTACCAGCTTGGTACGACTGAGCAGGTCATCAAAAACTATCTGCGGAAGGTGTATGACAAGCTCGGCGTTTCCGATCGCCTGGAACTGGCGCTCTACTGCCTGCATCATCAGCTGCACAAAAAGGCTGCCGGCACCGTACCCGCTGGCACTGCATCGGCTTCCGAGCCTATGGCGGTTAATAACGTCAAAGCATAAGGCTGCGGTATAAACCCGGGTCTCAAGAGCGAGACCTGGGCTATCCAGTTTTCTGGGTATCGCCCCTAGCGCTTGACGCCGAATAACATCCAGCCGATCAGGCAGATCAGCACCGTAAAAAACGCCAGTAGAAACCCGCCCAGGGCCAACGCGACCGTGCGCTCCTGTTCCGGCCTCGGCTTGGTGATCCCAAAGGCGTTGACAAAGCTCTCGACCAGGAAATTCAGCAGTTTCATACAGCCAGTATCGCCTTCGGGGCTGTGGTACGCTCACATTTGTCGTGAACGATCGAGAAGCATGGCCGCCGGCGCCCGCCCGCGAAGAACTCGATAAGCCCCCGCTCGACGCCGAAGACCTGGAGCGGGAAATAGGCGATTCCGAACCCTGGGATGAAGCCTCCGAAGACAGCGGCGACGATCCCCAAGACCGTTCATTGCCGCAGCGCTGGCAGGATCACTAAAGCAGATCAATTACTGTTGCAGATAGCTTACCCCTCCGGCGTCTCCCATGTTCGCGATTTCGCGGAACGAAAAACGGCCTCGATCACGGCCATATTTTTAATCGCATCGGTAAGGGGAACCGGCACCGCGGTACCTTCGCGCACGGCTCTGGAAAAGACATCGCCCTGGATCGTGTACTGGTCGCAGACGGGGAATGTCTCCTGGGTGATGCCGCTCCCGAACAAGTCGCGACCATCGTCGATAAAAATGTTGCAAGGCCGGTCATTGGGCGCGTTAAAGGGAATTTCAATCTCGATCCGGCCCTTGGTTCCCAACAATTGCATTCGCTGGTAGGGAGCAAGCTGTGTGCTGCAGGAAAACGCCGCCTGCCCGGAAGGGAATTCGAGGATGGCTGAGGTCAACCGGTCACACTTGAAATTGGGGTCGTTCTCCACCACGCCCGAAACCCGCAAAGGCTCTTCGCAAAACAAGAATCGTGCGGTGTTTATGGGGTAGCAACCTATGTCCATCAGGCCTCCGCCCCCGCATTCAGGCTGGTTGCGGATGTTACCGGGATCGGTATTGAAGTAGCTGAAGAAACCCTGAATCGAACGGAGAGGACCAATGTGCCCGGACTTAACTAACTCCCGCGCACGGATCCACTGTGGATGGGTCCGCACCATAAAGGCTTCGCCGATCGTCACTCCGGTGCGCTGTTGCACTTGCAGTAGTTTTTTGGCTTCGGCTACTGTCATGCTGATCGGCTTCTCGCACAGCACATGTTTTCGTGCTTCGGCAGCCTTGATCGACCAGGGAACGTGCAATTGATTCGGCAGCGGATTGTAGACCGCTTCAATCTGCGGATCGGCGAGCAGCTCTTCATAGGAGCCATAGGCTTTAGGAATGCCTAGAGCTCGGGCAACGTCCTCGGCCTTGTGCAGGTCGCGTGAGGCGATCGCCGTCACGTCACTCCATTCACCCTTTTGCATGGCCGGCACCACTTTTTTGACCGCGATGCCGGCCGTGCTCAGAACACCCCAGCGCACCTTGTTTGTCATACAGAGAAATAATAGCCGCAACCTCTGCCGAGTGCTGGGTGTTGCGAAGGATGGGAGACTCAGCGGAGCGGGTTACTTCTGCTTGCGCTCGGGCCACACGGGTTCACGTTTTTCGAGAAAGGCCTGCAATCCTTCGTGAAAGTCAGCGCTGTTGCGAATTTTTTCATTCCATCGCATCGCCCGCGCCAAATCGCGATCCAGGCGCTCCTTGGCGAAGGAGCTGAGCAGCTTCTTCACGGCACTCATCGATTCCGGGCTGTTCTTGAGCAAGGAAGCAGCCAGCGATTCCACCCGCGTCATCAATTCGCCCTCAGCCACTACCTCGGTCACCAGGCCGATTGCCAGTGCTTGCTGCGCGTCCAGAATTCGGCCCGACATCAACAAGTCCTTAGCTTTTTTTTCTCCGATCATCTCCAGCAAAAACACCGAGACAATGGCTGGGATGAAACCAATTCTCACTTCCGTGTAGCCGAACTTCGACTGCGGCGCCGCCAGGGTGAAATCACATAAGGTTGCCAACCCTGTTCCACCCGCGATCGCAGGGCCGTTCACCGCCGCGATGGTCGGCTTGACCAGCTCGTACAGCCGCCGCATCATCCACATGGTGGATTCGGCATCTGCTCGCTGATCCTCGGGCCGCTGGTCGCTGAGTGATTTGAGATTCTCCAGATC
>CAZSUK010000672.1:0-4273 GCA_964609355.1 uncultured Acidobacteriaceae bacterium
CTCGCTTTTGAGACCTGGGTTCGGGAGCTGCAGCTGGTGAGATCAATAACCACATCGGCTGCCGGAGCTCTCTAATCTGTTAAGCTATATGTACAAACGATTTCGGTGGGAGCGGGTCCTCGCGTAACGCTCCGCCGGGCAGGTTCCGGCAGTTTTCCGGACTACTCGCGAGCGAAGGACAGTCTTACAGCTGTCCGGTGGCACACTAGATCCCTGTCTAAAAATAAGCTGATCCAACATCCCGCCACGGCGGGATTTTTTATTGCGTCCTCACTCTGTCTGCGCAGTAAAAACATCTGCCGTCAACCGCAGTCCCGCAAAGAGCCGCTCTTCCTGGAAGGGCACGGGTTCACCCGTGCCAAAAAGCACGCCCAAGATCCGGGCTTTAGCCCCTGAGGTACGTTTTGAAAGCTTCAATCCCCCGCGCAATTGCCCTCGAAAGCGAAGGCCAACTCACCAATCAAAGGAGCTACCTATGTCGAAAAATAACATCACCAACCCCGTCACGGATCAGGAAATAGCATTTGTTCATCTGGTCCTTTCCGGAACCATGACCGACCGCCAAGCCGCAGAGGCTGTCGGTCTCAACCCCGACACGGCCGCGTACACCAAAGCCAAACCCCGTGTCCTAGCCTACATGCTCGAGCACCGCGCCACCGAACAAGAACGGCTCGTGCAGCAAGAGGTCGAAGAACGCCGCCGCGTCAACCTGAGCCGCGACCGAGTCCTGGCCCGCCTATGGCAAATTGCCGACCTGGACCCCGAAATGACCCGCAACAGCGCTTCCTCCCAAATGAAAGCCCTCTCCCTGATCGTCGCCATCGAAGGCTTGATACCCGATCGCCGCGCCGTCTCCCCCCAGAACAAACCCGCCCCTCTGCCCGTAAATCCGCCATTCTATGTCTCCGAATGGATGCGTAACCAGCAGGCCGCCCAGGCCCAGGAAGAAGCCGCACCCGAGCCACCATCGGCTCTCTCTCCTGATCCGGCTCCGATAGATTTGTCATCCCGAACGGAGCTTAGCGAAGTGGAGGGGCCTGCGGTTCAGGCCCCCGTGAACCCTACGCAAGCGGTCTCACCGCTGCCCCGTGTCCCCATGGCCGATTACTTTGCTCCCGACACGAGACGGCCCTTCTCCATAGACAGGAACCGCTTTGGCCGACGCCGTTAACCTGCGCGACGGCTCTTTATGCTCCAAAACTCCAAAAACATCGAATTTTATCGAATTTTACAAAAAATGAACCTTGATCCTGCCCCGAGCGAAGACGGGAGGTAACAAACCAGGCGTCGATTATTCTCACCAAACCCGGCAGCGGTCCGCTTTCGCCATTGGTTGACCGGCCTTACACGAGAATGCGTTCTGGAACTCCGGCATGTTCACCACCAGGCCGTTGACACGATATTTGCCAGGAGAATGCGGATCCGTGATGGCGTTCACGCGTAAATTCTCCGGCCGGTCGTTCTCGCAAGCCCACTGCGCGTTTCCTACAAAGAAGCGCTGCTCGGGTGTGAGCCCGTCCCGGCTCTCCAGGTGCATGTTTTTGGTTTGCTCTTTCCAGGCCACCCAGGCGAGGATAAGCCCTCCCAGATCGGCGATATCCTCCCCTTCCGTAAGCTTGCTGTTGATCTTCACGTCATCGACAACGACATACTGTGCGTACTGGTCGACGACGCACTGCGCGCGGGCATCGAAGTTTTGTCCATCCTCTTTCGTCCACCAGTCCTTCAAATTGCCCTGCGCGTCGAACTTGCGACCCTGATCATCGAAGCCGTGGGTTAGCTCATGACCAATGGTTCCCCCGGTGTTACCGTAGTTGGGCGCATCGTCCATTTTGGGATCGTAAAGCGGAGGCTGCAGTACGCCTGCAGGGAAATTAATGTCGTTCATGCGCGAGCTGTAATAGGCATTGACGGTGGGAGGGGTCATTCCCCATTCGCTGCGATCCACGGGCTTGCCGATCTTGTTAAGAACGCGCCTCGACTCGAACACTGTGGCCCTTTCGGCGTTTCCTGCGAAGTCGTTACGCTCGATCGTGATCGAACTATAGTCACGCCACTTGTCGGGGTAGCCGATCTTGTTGCTGATGGTGTGCAGTTTGGTCAGCGCATTCTGTTTGGTCTCGGGACTCATCCAGGTCAGCTGCTCAATGTCCGCTGCCATCGCCTGTTCGATCTGCCTGGTCATGGTCAGCGCGCTTTGCTTCATCTCCGGACTGAATGCCCGGCTGACGAACTCCTGGCCCAGAGCTTCGCCGAGCTGATCATCGACCAGCCGCACACACCGTTGCCAGCGAGGCCGCACTTGCGGTGTGCCGCGGAGTGTCTTACCGAAGAATTCGAAGTCCTCATTGACGAAGGCTTGCGATAAAAGCGGGGCTGCCTCGTGAACTGTGTGCCAGCGCAAATACGTCTTGATGTCCTCGAGACTCGCAGCCTGAAGTTGGTTTTCCAGTTCTTTATAAAACGCCGGTTGGCTCACGTTGAAGATGTTTTGCTGGCCAAGGCCAACCCCCTTGAGGTATACCTCCCAATCGAAACTGGGAGACAGTGCCTGCAATTGAGTTAAGTCCATTTTGTGGTCAAGATTGTGCGGGTCTCGCCGCTGCACCCGAGTTAACGAAGCCTGTGCCAGCGCGGTCTCGATCGCCATCACTTTGGCCGCTTCACGCTGTGCCGCATCCGGTGCGTCGCCCAGCAAAACAAACATCCGCTGCACATGCGCCACATACTTCTGCCGCAATTCGACCGAGTGTGGATCGTTTTTGATGTAATAGTCTCGATCCGGGAGACCAAGTCCTCCGGCGTTCGCGAAGGCAATTACCTGACTGGAGTCGCCATACTCCTGGCCTGAGCCAAATCCGAAAAACGTGTCGGAACTATCACTCCGCAGATGAATCTGGGCCAAAACAGCGGGTAGTTGCTTCTTGGAAGCGAGGCCATTGATCTGTTCCAGGTACGGTTTGATGGGAGCGGCGCCAAGCTTCTCAACTGCAGACTCGTTCATGCAAGCGGCAAAGTAGTCGCCGATCTTCTGCTGATTGGCATCGCGGCCTTGAGACTTACTGGCCAGGTCGCTCAAAATACCCCACAAAAACCGTTCATTGTCCTGCGCCAGCTTGGCGTAAACGGACCATCCGGGCTGATCGGCGGGAATCGGATTCTTCTTCATCCACCCGCCGCAACTGTACTGATAAAAATCCACGCAGGGGTCGGCGCTGGTATCCATGAACTCGGTGTCGAGTCCAGGAGTGTAGGGAAGTGACGAAATCGGGCCATCGGCGTGGACCTTATTTGCGGCGGGAACTTGGGCCAGCGCGGTTCCCGTAATACCAACCAGTACGGCGATTGCCATTGCGATACGCATCTTGGTCTGACACTCAGTCGTGGGAGATTTGTGGTGCAGACATCTTAATGCACGCCTGATTTGCCTGGGAGTACCTTCCGAAAATGCTAACGTTGGTGCGATGAGAAATACCTCGATGTTTGCCATTCTTATCAGCGGTTGCCTGTTGCAGGCAGCGGCGCAGGCGACGCGGAGCGCAATCGATCCGTTGCTCAAGCAACCCCTCGACAACCCGGTCCTGGTGGACGAACAGCTGCGGCACTTCATGCTGAAGCATGTACCCGAACTCCCGAGGCCGAGCAGTCCCGAGGATTGGCAGAAAGAGGCGGAGCGGCTGCGCACTCATGAGCTATCGGTGATCTACCATGGCTGGCCGCAAGAATGGGTGGATGCGAAGCCCAAATTCGAAAAGGTGGCGGAGATCGCGCGGCCGGGCTATCGCATCGTAAAACTTCGTTATGAAATAGTCCCTGGTTTCACGTCCACCGCGCTGCTGTACGAGCCCGAGCATATGCACGACAAGATGCCTGCGATTCTGAACGTGAACGGTCATGGCGCTGGCGGAAAGGCCGTCGAACATAAACAGAAACGATGCATCCATCAGGCCCGCCTGGGAATTGTGGCGCTCAGCCTGGAGTGGTTCGGTATGGGCGAGTTAAGTGGGGCAGAGAACGAGCATAACCAAATCGGGCTGCTCGATCTGGCCGGGTCGAATGGTGTTGGGCTGTTTTACCTGGCAATGCGCCGCGGTCTCGACTACTTGTATGACGACCCACGGGTGGACCGAACGCGCATCGGCATGACGGGCTTGTCGGGCGGTGGGTGGCAGACCATGTTGCTCAGCACAGTGGATCCCCGGGTCGGCCCGTCGGTCCCGGTGGCGGGCTTTAGCTCGCTGACCACGGCGATCGAACATCCGGAGTACGCCGG
>CAZSUK010000673.1:0-6368 GCA_964609355.1 uncultured Acidobacteriaceae bacterium
GACCGCAACGGTCCCTGCCCGGCGACAGTCTATGGAAATGAGGCCGCAAGTCCTTCAGAGCTAGACGGTGACCTGAACCGAACTGGTGCGAGGAGGGCGAGTTCGGAACGAAGCCGCGCAGCCATTCTTATCAAGTCCGCGAAAGACTCAGCTTTCATCTTTCGCATCACCTGGCCTCGGTGTGCCTTTACCGTGATCTCGCTGATGGCTAGTTCCGTACCGACCTCTTTATTCAAAAGTCCGGACACGACCAAAGCCATAACCTGCCGTTCACGGTGGCTAAGTGAGGTATAGCGATCGCGGAGAGATCGCATTCCTGCCTCGCGGTTAAGGGCCATCGAGCTGCGTTTGAGTCCTTCCCGGATGGCACTTAAGAGAACCTCATCACTGAATGGATTCATCAGGAATTCAATAGCTCCCGCCTTCATGGCTTGAACCGATGTGCGCACATCGCCATGGGCGGTGACAAATATAACCGGCGTGTCGGGGCGTTCTACGACGACCCTTCTTTGTAGATCAAGTCCATTGAGGTCCCGGAGCGAGACGTCAAGCACCAGGCAGTTTGGAACCAGTGATCGGGGCCGGCCAAGGAATTCTCGAGCGAATGCGAATGTCTCGCACTGCCAGCCTTCGCAACGTATCAACGATTTCAGGGATTCACGTACAGAGGTGTCGTTGTGGACAACGAACACGATCGGCTGTGCGGGAAGCGGTTCAAGTATGTACTCCGAAAGGTTCACGACGGTTGCCCTCCGCCCTGCGTAGGTCGTACGTGGAAAATGGAGCCGGCAATCAGGAGAAGTAGAGTCACCTAGCGCCATAACCGGTCTCCTGAAGCCACATTTTGCTTGAGCGAATGTTCTTCATCATCTCGACATCGTTTACTCCACGCTCGTCTCGACGTTGCGCTTTTGACAAGCGTTGCTTTGAGCCACGAACCGGGGCATGTTGCGGGTGAAACACTTGATGTGTTCATCTTTGGCCTCCATAGTCACACGGGCCTGGTACCGCCGTTATCGTGACCTAAAGCTGAACGGACGGTTTGGAGTAATTGCTCTTTACTAAAAGGCTTGCCTAAGAAAGCGACAGCACCAGCTTGCATCGCTCGTCCGCGAGATTCTTTATCGTCGTAAGCGGTGACGAAGATGATAGGAATGCGATAGCCAGCGGCCGCGAGCTCGCTTTGGAGCTCGAATCCATTCATGCCCGGCATCTGTACGTCAAGGATGAGACAGGAAGTTTCGTGCAGTTGGCCAGATTTCAGAAAACTTTCGGCGGATTCAAAGGCCGTCGCTCGAAAGCCGAACGATTCGATGAGTAGCGTTGTGGTCCGGCGAATGGATTCATCGTCGTCAACCACCGAGATCAGATCCTTTGTCGCCTCGAGTTCCCTTCGCAAGGCTGAACGAATGATCTGGAGTAGCTCCTCGTCGCGAAAAGGCTTGGCCAGGAATGCAACAGCACCGGCTTGCATCGCTTGTTGACGCGAAACCTTGTTGTCGTAAGCGGTGATGAAAACGACAGGAATGTCATAACCTGCGGCAGCCAACTCGCTTTGGAGCTCGAGCCCATTCATGCCCGGCATCTGAACGTCAACGATGAGACATGAGGTATCGTGCAGGTGGCCAGACTTCAGGAAGTTTTCGGCAGATTCAAAGGCGGCCGCTCGAAAGCCGAAAGACTCGATGAGAAATGTGGTCGTCCTACGGATCGACTCATCATCGTCAACTACCGAGATCAGACCCCTTGTCATTTGAACTCCCCATTGACCCCAAGCTATTCCCGGGCGGAAGAGGAATCAATTGGATGTTGGGATATCTGGTGTCTCAAAAAGGAGTATGCGAATAAACTTTCGCTTATCGGGTTCTTCCCGAGGGGCCTTTGAGCTTCTCGATCATTCTTATGAGGTCGACTAGAGATTCCGCCTGCATCTTCTCCATTGCCCGGCTGCGCTGGACTTTCACTGTACTCTCCGCAGTTCCAAGTTGGTCCGCAATTTGTTTATTGAGCATGCCCGAGACGACCATGGAGATCACTTCCTGCTCGCGCGAAGTTAATGAGTCGAAGCGCCGTTGGAGGATCACTACATCTTTATCCCGTTCACGTCTGGCACGATCTCGCTCCAGTGCGATACGAACGGCGTCCAGCAGATCCTGATCGCGGAATGGCTTGGTGAGAAATTCGACGGCTCCAGCTTTCATGGCGCGGACGCTCATGGGTATGTCGCCATGGCCGGTGATAAAGATTATCGGAATACGGGTGTTTCTCGCTGCGAGCTCGCGTTGAAAATCGAGTCCACTCAATCCAGGAAGTCTGACGTCAAGCACAAGACAACTGGGCGCATCTGCCGGCTTCTTATGCAAGAAGGCATCCGCCGAATCAAAACTTTCAACTTGAAGACCCACGGTGCTGAAGAGAAACTTCAGCGAAGAACGTACCGACGGATCATCATCGACGACAAAGACAACTGGAGCACCCGTCATGAGGGACTCCCGCCGATTGGCGGTAGCGTGAAGGAAAACACAGCGCCGTGGGGAGAGTTGGGCGCGGCCCAGAGTCGACCGCCATGACCTTCAACAAGTGAGCGGCTGATCGACAAACCCATTCCCATACCGTTCTCTTTGGTTGTGAAGAAGGGATTGAAGACGCGATCCAACTCTGAGCCAACGCCAGTACCGGAATCGCTTACCGCAATGAGTACGTCCCCAGATTCGTCGGTCCGAGATTGCACTCCGAGTAAACGAGGTCGATCGGTCACGGCGGCCATGGCTTCGACGCCGTTCATGATCAAGTTGAGGAGGACCTGCTGCAACTGAACGCGATCAGCCAACACAGTCGGGAGATCTGTATTTAATTGGCGGTCAGGCAAGACCCGATTCTCATAAAGCTCACGGCCAGCCAGGGCTAGCACCTCCTGAATGACTTCGTTTATATCCAATTCGCTCTTTTCAGCAGGTTCTTTCTTTATAAATGCGCGGATCCGAGCTAAAACGGCGCTCGCGCGAGTACCATCGGCAACGACTCCTTCGAGAGCGCGACGGAGAACCTCAGGCTCCAGACTACGATTGGCAAGCAGTCTCAGGCACGCGCTGGCATTATTGATTACCGCGGTCAGGGGTTGATTGACCTCGTGCGCTATCGACGCTGCCAGTTCGCCCATAGTTGTGAGCCTGGAAACCCGCGCAAGCTCCGCTTGCGTCATCTGCAAGTTACGCTCGCTCGCGCGAAGCTGATCCTCGGCCTGCTTTCTCTCACTGATGTCGCGGATGAAGCCAGTAAATACTTTATGCCCAGCGCTGGTTAGTTCCCCAAACGAAACTTCCACCGGGAACTCCTGGCCATCCTTGCGTTGAGCGGTAACTTCGACGCCCTGCCAGTTGAGATGGCGCTTTCCAGTATCCAAATATCGTTTGAACCCGTTCTCATGCAGTTTTCGCATCATTTCAGGCATGAGCATGGTCATAGGCTTACCGACCATCTCGGCCGAGTCATAGCCAAAAATGCGTCGCGTGGCGGGATTCGCAAGGAGGATAGCGCCGCTCTCATCCATGCTGACCACTGCGTCGTTGGCTGCTTCAACAATCACGCGATGTTTTTCTTCGCTACTTCTGAGGCCTTCCTCGGCGTGCTTGCGGTCGGCAACCTCCTTTCGCAGCTCCTCATTGGCCGAGGCAAGTTCTGCCGTTCGTTGCGCGACGCGTAGATCGAGTTCGCTCGCGACCCGCTTCTGTTCGCTCCGGAGTCGTGCCTCTTGCAACCCGATGGATGCCTGATTCGCGGCTACGCTCAGAATGAGCTCCTCGGTTTGCCGCGGAAAATCCTCTCGCTCTGACCCTGCTACAAGCACGCCAATTTCGCCCTGCAGCCCCAGTCCCAAGGGCACAATCGAAATGTCCCGGTCTCCCAAAGGTTTCCGTATGAGCGGAGGCAATTCCTGAGGGGCGGTCCCTAGCCACTGTTTCAATACGTCGCCGATCTCGTGCGGCGAGGCCACGTGTTTTTGCGATTGAGCGAACCGAACCATCTCGATTGGCGCCTGACCGCCCGTTTCCTTCAACTCTACATAGACAAGATCCAGCTGGAGCATACGCAGCAGTGCGTCGAGCAAGGTATGAACAATCTGGAATGGCTCACCCCCGCTCCACATGGCTGGAAGAGCGAGGGCGCTGACCAGATCATTGACGCAGCGCTGAAGGTGCTTGATCTCCTCTGTATGATCTCTGGGCTGCACATCCATATCTCAGGCCGCCGCAGACGAATTACGCCGACCAGCTCGCCGTTGCCGAAATTCTTGCAGGAACTCATCCGGTGGGACGAAGAAAGGATTCTTCTGAAGGATGCCGCCGACGATGACCATGGGATGCGTTCGCATGATGTCAATCACCGCGTCCCCCCCAAAACGACCAAGGTGGTAAGTACAGATGACCGCGTCGTCGTGACGACGCCACACGTCGTTTACACGGGACTCGAACTCAATGACATCATCGACATGGGACCGACCTTCTGCCGCCCAGTCCATACGACAACAAATGCGGCTCAGAGGAAATCCTCCCTTGGCGTTTCCGCTGGCCAGTTGCTCAAATACCGCCAGCATCCGATCCTGATCGAAGCGGCCATCTGGAAGGTAGACGTCGGTGTTGGTTCGAAGCTCGAGCTGCCCGCTCTGCTGCGCGACCGCCGGGTCGATGCCCGCGGCAATCAGGCGTTGCAGATGGTCCTGATGTTGCTCCGGGTTTAGAACGTGAACGGCTTTGTCACCGGATTCCAACCCGTTCTTTATGAATGGAAGCAGTATGCGATATTCTTCCTCGTCGTTGTTGAAAAACGCGCAAACGTGCCGCGTTTCGCGGAGCTGGGAGCCGGCAAGAGAAATGGGTGGTGTGACGCTCTTCATGGTCCTTTCCTCTCATTTGGATATCGTGCAATGCGGCTGAGCCGACGATGAGCGGCCCGCATTTCTGGCAGGGGTAGTTTGCAAATTCTGCAAAACCCTCAGGCGCGCACACACAACCAGCGCCGGAATCGTCTCGATCAGGTTCCGCAGATCCAGCGACTCGCTACCCTGTTTAGCGCTGTGCGTTTCAACAGTCATGTCTTGCAACGTTAATGCTGCAGGGAGTCTTCCAGAGCGCTTGCTCTCCACTCTCGCCGTTCGGCCCTGCAAAATGGCGTCGGCGATCAGGACGAGCTAAGGCAACGAACATGATACTTATCTATCCTGAGGGTAGAATTTGCTCGGGCGAATGCACTGTTTGCGCACACTGATACTAAGGTATGACGAATGCAATCGTCCAGTTGTTGCATGGCCCCCGCCGTGGCCAATCCGGAGCGGTTGCATCGAATTTGGAGCGAATTCGATAATTGCCAACCCTTTGTCGAGGCTCTCAAGTTGGTGCGAATCACGTTCAGGTCAGGAGCGAACCGAAGGCTAAGAGCCTTGCGGTACCGAGATCCGGTCCTCCCAATCCACCAACCGAGTGGAGTGGTTGAATCCCTTGGGCACCACCGAGGCGGCAACTGTGAAGCGGCACTGTACTTTGTCCGATGCGGCCAGCTCTAGCATGAAGTCCTCAGCGGACATCCCCGCTTTGCCCGGCTGCGGCTGGCACGCCCCGAAGTTGTCACTCGGCTGCACAGACCGCCGGAGCCATGTAGCTGTCCATGAGATCGATATAGCGTGCGAGCCCGGAGTTTAAGGGGTCGCCTGATCCGCTGAAGTTTTGCCCGCCGATCAAAGCGCAGCAGACCCCGGGGGGCTCGTTATTCTTCCAGCCGTTCGCGCAGCACCCTTATGATTTGTTCCCTTGATAATTCCCTTGCAGTGCGACCAGTAGCCATCTTCACAATTGCGACTAAGCCAAGGCATGTAACCGCAACCATAAGAATGGCCTCTATGTAAGGCGCGATTCGCGTCTCGATTTACGATCTGAGGACCGTGGGCGCAGTGGAACAGCTCAGTGGTCACCTGATACCAAAGTATTGCCGATACCTTCGTCCAATTGTTCATCTCTTGCGCTTTTGTTGTGATTGCCTCATTGCGAACCGATTCGATCGGAAAATGCACAGCGAAGTAAAAGGAGAGTGAACATGAAAATACTAATGGTGTTAACATCCCACGATCAATTGGGCAACACGGGCCGCAAGACAGGCTTCTGGCTTGAGGAATTTGCTGCCCCTTACTTTGTTTTCCGAGACGCCGGTGTTCAACTGACCCTGGCCTCACCTAAAGGGGGCCAACCCCCCGTCGATCCCAAGAGCGATCTGCCCGAAAATCAAACTTCGGCGATGTCACGATTCAAGCAGGATGAAACAGCAAAGGCGGCACTTGCGCACACGGTCAAGCTTGAGGATATGAAGGCAGGGGACTT
>CAZSUK010000674.1:0-3377 GCA_964609355.1 uncultured Acidobacteriaceae bacterium
GGTCACCGAGGTCTTCAACGGCAAAAAGCGTACCGTCGAGCGGGTGTTTCTCCCTGGTTACGTGCTGGTCGAGATGGACCTGGACAACGATCTGTGGCATGTGATGAAGAACACGCCGCGGGTCACCGGGTTTCTGGGCACGGGCGACAAGCCGGTTGCCTTGAGTGAGCAGGAAGTCTCCTCGATCCTCTTCCGCACCGATGTCTCCAAAGACAAGCCGCGGATGAAGATCAAGTTTGAGAAGAACGAATCGGTGCGCATCACCGATGGTCCATTTGCCAATTTCAACGGGGTGGTCGACGAGGTCAATGAAGACCGCGAAACGTTGAAGGTAATGGTCACAATTTTTGGCCGATCGACGCCGGTAGAGCTCGAGTTTGGCAAAGTCGAAAAGGTAGTTTAGGGCAGAAAGGTAATTGCAATGCCTCCAGTTAAAAAAGTACAGACCCAGGTAAAGCTCCAGATTGAAGCGGGCAAGGCTACGCCTGCTCCTCCGGTTGGCCCGGCGCTAGGTCAGGCCCAGGTCAACATCATGGAATTCTGCAAGCAATTCAATGCGCGCACGCAGAACAAGGAAATGGCCGGGCTCATCATCCCCGTAGTCATCACCGTCTACGTGGATCGCACCTTCACCTTCGTCACCAAGACCCCTCCTGCAGCGGTCCTGCTGAAGAAAGCGGCCAACCTGGCCAAAGGTTCGGGAACCCCGAACAAGGACAAGGTAGGCAAGGTAAGCGAAGCCCAGGTGCTAGAGATCGCCAAGCAGAAGATGCCCGACCTGAACACGGTCTCGGTCGAATCCGCAGTAAAGAGCATCAAGGGCACGGCCCGCTCGATGGGAATCGAAGTCACGGCCTAGCCGATCTCGCCGTCGGCCCGACCACAAATGCCGGGTGCCCCACATCTCGCTCGTTTTTCGCGAGATGTGGGATACCACGGACCCAACCCCCAAGCTTCAAGCGGCCGAAATTGAAGCTGCAGTTAGCACGCAGTCTTCTTCCTTCTCACGCGTTGTTAAGGAGGAAAACTGTGAGATAATCAAAAATGCGTCTTGAGCGGTAACCAGACGCCAAGTCAACGGTTGCACTAGCAGCCAACACCACGGCAGGACAGCACGAAAGTCAGGCGGTGGAAGACAGAGGAAGCATGGCAAAGAAAATCAGCAAGAACATGGCGAAGGTGCGCGCGCAGGTCGAAGACCGCCCGTACTCGCTCGCGGACGCAGTGCCGCTCCTAAAAAAAGTGAAATTTGCGAAGTTCGACGAAACCGTCGACCTCACCCTGCGTTTGGGCGTGGATCCCAAGCACGCCGATCAGATGGTACGCGGAACCGTCGTTCTGCCGCACGGTCTAGGCAAGACCAAGCGCGTCGCGGTGATCGCCTCGGGAGACCGTCTGCGCGAAGCAGAAGCAGCCGGAGCCGACTTCGTCGGCGGTGAAGAGATGGTGGAGAAGATCCAAAAAGAAGGCTGGACCGACTTCGACGCCCTGATCGCCACTCCGGACATGATGAAATCCGTAGGTCGCCTGGGCAAGGTACTGGGTCCCCGTGGCCTGATGCCCAACCCCAAGACCGGCACCGTCACCAACGATGTGGCGGCAGGCATCCGGGAAATCAAGGCCGGCAAGGTCGAATTCCGCACCGATAAAACCGCCCTGGTGCACGTTCCCGTGGGCAAGCTCTCCTTCCCCCCGCAAAACCTGATTGATAACGCCACCACGGTGATCAACAGCGTAGTTCGCGCCAAGCCGTCCGCAGCCAAGGGGAAGTACATCCGTGGGATCACCTTGAGCTCGACCATGGGGCCTGGCATCCCGCTCGACAACGAAGTCGCTGAGGCGGCTGCAAAGCCCTAGCACAGCTTTATATCTTTTAAACGCTCTTGATTGCGCCGTTGCGCACCGGCAACGAAGGTTGGTTTTATGGCTCTTACCAAAGCTAAAAAGGCAGTACAGATCGATAAGCTCGCGCACGAGCTCGAAGGCTCGAGCAGCGCCATTGTCGGCACCTTTACCAAGCTCACCGTGTCCCAGGACTTCGAGCTGCGCAAGGTTGTCCGGGGCGCGGGCGGGCGCTATCGCGTGCTCAAGAACAAGCTGGCGGCCCGTGCCGCCAAGGGAACCAAGGTCGAGCAGGCTCTTCAGGGCTTGAAGGGTGTTTCCTCCGTGGCCTACACCAGCGGCGACCCGGTGGCCTTGGCGAAGGCCCTTTCCACCTGGATGCAGGAGAACGCCGAGTTCACCTTCAAGCTCGGCATTGTCGACGGCCAGGTGATCACGGTCGAAGAAGTGAAGCAGTTGGCGACCATGCCTTCGAAAGAGGAGATTTTCTCCAAGCTGCTCTTCCTGATCAACGCCCCGGCCCAGCGCCTGGTCACGGTCATGAACGCTGCCGGACGCGATCTGGCAGTGGTGATCAACCAGGGTGTGGAAAAGGGCAAGTTTGCTGCAGGAGCGGCACCAGCCAAAGCCGAAGCAGCGCCCAAGGCAGAGCCTGCCGCCCCACCCGCCGCCGAGGCAAAGGCGCCGGTAGCGGTCGAAGCAGAGCCGGCACCAGCCGCCGCACCAGTGGCCGAAACGGCACCAGTGGCCGAAACGGGAGGGCCGGCAACCATCTCGAAGGCAGCCGAAGCGGCCGGCACAATGGAAGATTCGCAAACAGCAGCGGCGGCTACTGAAGCGCCGACTGAGGGCTAGCAGTTGTCGTAAGAGTTAACCTGTTGATTACTAAAGTTTTGTTCCAGTGGAGAGAAAAATGGCGGATTTGCAGCAGTTAGAAGATCAGATTGTGGGCTTGAGCCTGTTGGACGCGGCGGCTCTGGTAAAGAAGCTCGAAGAGCGCCTCGGGGTATCGGCGGCAGCCGCAGCTCCAGTGGCCGTAGCAGGCGGCGGAGCCGGCGCAGCCGCAGCCGCGCCAGCTGAGGAAAAGACCGAGTTCACCGTGATCCTCAAGGATGCCGGTGCCAACAAGATCAATACCATCAAGGCGGTACGGGAAGTCACCTCGCTCGGGCTGAAGGAAGCCAAGGACCTGGTCGATGGCGCTCCCAAGCCGCTCAAGGAAAACGTAAGCAAGGAAGAAGCCGAGACGGTGCGCAAGAAGTTCGAAGGCGTAGCTACCGTCGAAGTCAAGTAAAAAATCAAAATTCTTTGATTAGCAAGTTGCGTGCCAAAGCAGGACGCGCTATGATTATTTTTAGCGCGTCTCTGCCAGGCATAGACTTGTTACCTGACCGAGCGGTTCTTCGCATACGATTCTCAATTCGAGATGGTTGTTTGTATGTGATCTACGATTCCGGCGCATTCTGTGCCGGCACACACCTGCGAAATGGGCGGCGGACTTCGTGGTGTGGTGAACGATCTGCTGTAGGGCGGCG
>CAZSUK010000675.1:0-3313 GCA_964609355.1 uncultured Acidobacteriaceae bacterium
CACGCATCCGCGGCCTGGGTCTGGCCGTCGGATTCCCTCCCTATTTGGTCTTGCTCCGTGTGGGGTTTACCCTGCCACCGCCTTTACAGGCGGCGCGGTGCGCTCTTACCGCACCTTTTCACCCTTACCCCGGGCGATGAAGCCCAGGGCGGTATCTTCTCTGTGGCACTGGCCGTCTTTGAGCCTTGACGCTCAAATCCCGGACGTTATCCGGCACACTGCCCTACGGAGTTCGGACTTTCCTCTCCCGAAGCGCGAGCGCTTCGGCAGCGACCGCCCGGTGCACTTGCACTTCCATGCTAGCCCATCTTGAAGCGTTTGTATCAACGTCCTCAAAGTCGCGAGAGGTTACGGGTCGAAGGCTCAGCTCATCTAATTAGTGATGGTAAGGGTCAGCTGGGGCAGCGCCGGCGGAACAGTCGTCTCCGAGCCGGTCGAAGACTGGGCTTGCACCGTAACCGCGTAGGTACCCGCCGGGGTTCCGGGGTTTCCCGGAGGTCCGTGATTGAGATAGTTGTACCGTTGTGAGCACGCACTGATCCCCATCGCGCCGGCGAGCGCGACCACGCCCAACAACATATTGCGCCAGGCTCGGCGCTTGCAGGCTCCCAGTCCTACCAACCCGAACAATGCCGGGAATACAAAAGCAGCGACTTTCGGCGACGGCGTTTGCGTCTGAATTTGCATGGCGCTGGTCACGGGCGTGCAGGTCTGCGTGCCGCTAGTAGCCGTGACGCAGCTCGCCTGCACGCTCACCGGAGTAAAGGTGCAGGTCGTGTTTACCGGGAGTCCACTACACGAAAGATTGACATAAGAGTTAAAGCCATTTACCGGCGTTACCGTGATCACGATGTTTACAAAACCACCGACCACAGTGGACAGAGACGTGGGGGAAGCCGCCACAGTGAACCCGGCAACCGTAGATGCATTGGCGTGCACCAACTCTGGCTTCGAACTCGAGGTCTGGTACTCCGGTTGGCCCTGATAAACTGCCAACACCTGGTGGGTTCCCGCGGGTAGTACATCCGTCTGCAGAGACGCGTTGCCGTCGCCATCCAGAATGGCTGAGCCCAGATCCATATTCCCAGAGCGAAAATTGACCACCCCTGCCGGCGAGCCGGTTTGATCTCCACTGACGTGAGCCGTGAAAGTCGCCCTGGTTCGTGGACCCGCGTTATCTGTGGCAACCGTCAGTGTGGTCTGGGTTGCTGCCGTGTTATCTGCTGCTGCCGCCCCGGCTACCATGCCCAGAAACAACATGCACCAACCGATGGTGCGCATCCCTTGTGTCATCCTTCGGATCTCTGCTCTCTTAACTTCGCTGCCATGCTGTTGAGTTTAGACTCATTGTATCCGGGGAAGGCACATTGCGTTACCCTTTTGCCCGGGCCACCAGCCGCTCCGCCTCTGCGCGTGCATCAGGATCATCTCCGAACCCACGCAGCCAACAAACTTCGGGCTCGCGGCGAAACCAGGTGAGCTGGCGTTTGGCATAGTTGCGGTGACCCTGGCTGGCGCCAGAGATGGCTTGTTCGAGCGTCGACTCGCCCTCAAGATACAGGCCTGCCTGCCGGTAGCCGAGCGAAGCGAGTGCAGGCGGCCGCCCATAGCGGGCAATCAATTCCCGTGTCTCCTCGATGAGACCCTCGGCAAACATCGCCCGAGCGCGGGTATTGATGCGCTCATACAGCGCCGCCCGTACAGGATCCAGGCCGATGCGCAAGATGCGATAACCGCTCAGCGCCTCCCGCCCTTCCTTCCATGCTTCCGACATGGGCCGGGAAGCGGCCAGCGTTACCTCAATCGCCCGGATGACCTTAGCAACATCGTTGGCGTGGATGCGGGCGGCGGAAGCCGGGTCAAGCCGTCTGAGGATCCGGTGCAATCCGGCCGGCCCCCGGGTCTCTGCCCTGCGCAGCAGCCGCTCGCGCAGCGCCGCCGACCGCTGAGGCCCGGCAAACAACCCTTGCAGCAACGCCCGAAGGTAGAGGCCCGTGCCACCAGTGACGATGGGCAGCTTGCCACGGCCGGCGATGTCCGCGATCGCGCTGCGCGCCTCCCGCGCATAGTCACCCGCGGTGTAGAAAGCGTCCGGGGCAACCACATCGAGCAGATGATGCGGCACCAGCTCGCGCTGCTCCGCCGAGGGTTTGGCTGACCCAATCTCCAGCCCTCGGTAAACCGCTACCGAGTCACAGCTGACAATCTCCCCGTCGAACTGCTTGCCAATCGCGACGGAAAGAGAGGTTTTGCCACTCCCGGTCGGACCGAGGATGACCACCAGCAGCGGGTCTACCAAACCCTCCACCAACCCGGCGGAAATAGATCATGCATAGTGGAACACCCCAGGCCGACCAGCAAAAGCAGGACCGCTACCACCAACAGTCCGTAAATCTGGCGCTTGCGGAGCTCTGGATCGGTGGCCACGGCAGGCTCCTTCACCTAGCGGAATTTATCAGGGTCAAGGTTATAGAAAAAGCCGAAGCGTAGTTCCAGGAATGGTCCCTTGAAATCCTTGGGCAATGGCGGGTAAGGCGAAGCCCCGGTGATCCCGCCCCATGCTGCGCGGTCGAGCGATACATCGCCGGAGGGGAATTCGAGGATCATCTCCTTCACGCTGCCGTCGGGAAGAATCTTGAAGCGAATGCCAACCCGGCCCTGTTTGTCCAGGGGGGGACGCGCAGACTCGGGAATGATGGGATACCAGCTTCGCTTGGTGGCTTCGATGATTCGCCGCATATAGGGGCCGAAATCGACTCCCATGGTGTCGCTGAGGATATCGACGCCGGCCTTCACTCCCCCGTGTTCCGTGGGCGCATTTTGCCCATAATCACCCGACTGAACACCGGGATTGCGCGCCGCGTCCCGCTCCGCCTGACGAATGGCGTCTCCAGCCGTTTGCGGGCCAGTGTCAAAAGACGGTCTGGTGGGAGCAGCAGGCGCCGGCTTAGGTTCGTTGAGTAACGATTGCTGCTGGGGCGGTGGTGGGGTCGCCGGCCGGGCTTGTGCCTGTTGCTGCTGCTGGGGTGCCGGGGCCGGAGGAGCTGCCTGCGGAGGAGCCGATTGCGGTGTCGCAGGCACAGGGGGGCCCGCCTTCTTCATCGCTTCCAACTGCTGCAGAGTCTTGCGATCGATGGTCGGTTTGGTCGATTGCGCCTGCCGGTTCTTGTCCGAAAGCGGAGCCTGCTTCTGGGGCTTCACTTTCTGTGCATCAGGGGGGAGGTTCAGAAAGGTCAGGTCCTTCTGTTTTACCTCTGGGTTCACCACGTGCGGTTGATGACTGCGAAACTTGGGACCGTAAAACAGGAACCAG